>NZ_JARWQD010000375.1 GCF_029869545.1 Nocardia wallacei
CCGCGTGTCCTGAGCCTCCACCTGGTTCTGGTGATACAGGAAGAATTGACCGGCCCCGACCAACACCGACACCGACAGCACGGCAACCACGACCGCAGCCCACCCGAGCCAGCCCAGTTTCCCCGCGGGGGGGGGGGGGCGGGGCCCCCCCGCCGCGGGCCCGCGGTCTAGGGGGGCCCCCGCGGTTTGGGGGGGGGGTATTTGGGCCGGGGGGGGGCCCCCCCCCGCCCTCGGCTGCCCGGACAGTCCGTTCAACGCCCGCACCTCGCGCAACCGCCGCTTCGACGTCGTACGCACCGATCTCGAGGACTACCGCAAGATCCGCAAGCGGTTCGACTGCTCCATCAACGACGTGGTGCTGGCCGTGGTGACCGGCGCGCTGCGCATCTTCCTGCAGGCCCGCGACGAGGTGCTCACCGAATCGGCGGTGCTGCGCACGGTGGTACCGATGTCGGTCTATGTCGAGGGCCCGCACGGTGACCAGCTGAAACCGGCCAGCCAGGTGTCGACGTTCCTCATCGATCTGCCGGTGGGCGAGCCGAATCCGGTGATGCGGCTGTCGCACATCTCGCACGCCACCGAGGCGCATGCGCGGCATCGGCGCGGCGTGCGGGCCCGCACCCTGGTGCACATGGCCGGTTTCGCACCCGCGAGCCTGCACGCCATGAGCGTGCGGGCGGCGAGCACGTTCGCCGAGCACACGTTCAATCTGGTGATCACCAACGCGCCGGGTCCGCAGCGGCCGATGTATATCGGCGGCGCGCGGATGCTGGAGATGTATCCGGTGTCGCCGCTGCTGCGCCACCAGGCCTCGAGTATCGGCATCACGTCCTACGACGGACACGTTTTCTACGGTCTCAATGCCGATCGTGATGCGATGGCCGATATCGGAGTACTGTCCGCTGCAGTGCACGAATCCATGGAGGAGATGCTCGGTGCCTGCGTCCAGTGAGTCCGGCAAGGCGAAGCTACGCGTGTACGTTCCGGCGACCGTTCCGATGCTGCGGGACCTGGTGGCCGACCGGGAGATCCGCGCGCTCAACGACACCGCGTTCGCGGTGACCCCGGCCCTGCGCGAGGCCTACGCCTCCGGCGACGACGAGGAACTCGCCGAGGTCGCCATGGGTGAGGCCGCCCGCGCGTCGCTGCGCCTGCTCGCCGAGGAGCGCGAGGCGGCGGCCCTGCACGCCGACGAGGACACCCCTGACACCCCCTATTCGGCCCCCCTGTACCGGCGCGCCGTGATCGCCGCCGACGTCTCGGGCACCACGCTGCGCCCCGACCTCGACGACGCCGTGGTCCGGCTGTCCGCCCCGATCGCCTACAACCAGATCGCCTCGGTGCACGTCGACCTGGCCGAGGCGGAACCGGCCGTGGCCAAGGCCGTCGACGTGGTCGACGCCGCCGACCTGGGCGACGAGGACGCCGAATTCGTCCTGGGCGACGCCGAGGACCATCAACTGGCCTGGTACGCCACCCAGGAGCTGCCCTTCCTGCTCGAGCTGATGTGACCCCCGATCCAGCCGCCCCGCGCTAACCTACGATGCCGTAACCTTGGGTCAGAGGTTGCGCCACTGGCGCGTGAGCATCGTTCAACACAGGGAAATGAGCATCCGCACGATGGTCCTGAAATCGGTACAAGGCGTCCGGGAGTGGCTGGAGGCCCCGGTCGCCGAGGCGAAGATGGCCGGGCGGACCCGGCTCAACGCGCTGCGCGGCGCGGCGGCCCGCGTCACCACCCCGCTGCTGCCCGACGACTACCTGCACCTGATCAATCCGCTGTGGTCGGCCCGCGAGCTGCGCGGGCGCATCGTCTCGGTGCGCAAGGAGACCGCCGATTCGGTCACGCTGGTGATCAGGCCGGGCTGGGGCTTCGATTTCAAGTTCACCCCGGGTCAGTACATCGGCATCGGCGTGCTCATCGAGGGGCGCTGGCACTGGCGCTCCTACTCACTGACCTGCCCACCGGACTGGGAGGATGCGGACAGCCGCGCCAAGCGCCTGATCTCCATCGCGGTCAAGGCGATGCCGGAGGGATTCCTCTCCAGCCACTTGGTCAACGGCGTCCCCGAGGGCACCGTCGTCCGGCTGGCCGCGCCGCAGGGCGGATTCGTGCTGCCGGAGCCGCCGCCCGCGAAGGTGCTGTTCCTGACCGCGGGCAGCGGCATCACGCCGGTGATGGGCATGCTGCGCACGCTGGACCGGCGCGGCAACTGGCCCGACGTGGTGCACGTGCACTCGGCGCGCACCGCCGACGACGTGATGTTCGGTGGTGAGCTGCGCACCCTGCACGACAAGCATCCCGACTTCACCTCGCACCTGCACCTGACCGGAGAGCACGGCAAGTTCGCCCTGTCCGACCTGGACGCGTTGTTCCCGGACTGGCGCGAGCGCGAGACCTGGGCGTGCGGCCCGCTGGCGATGCTCGACGATATCGAAAAGCACTGGGCGACAGCGGGTCTGAGCGACCACCTGCACGTCGAACGGTTCGAGGTGGAACGTTCGGCGGTCGGCGAGGGCGGCACCGTCACCTTCGCCCGCAGCGGCCGCAGCGCGCAGATCGACGGCGCCACCACGCTGATGCAGGCCGGTGAGGACGCCGGGGTGCAGATGCCGTTCGGCTGCCGCATGGGCATCTGCCAGACCTGCGTGGTCACCCTCACCGACGGGCACGTGCGCGATCTGCGCAACGGCGCGGAGCACCAGGCCGGGGAGAAGATTCAGACCTGCATCTCCGCCGCCGCGGGCAACTGCACCCTCGATGTGTAATCCAACGCACCACGGTCCGTAAACGCGGGTTCGGAGAAACCCGATACCCTCGCAAGAAGTCGAGAGCAGGGAGACGCGGTGGCCATCACCGATATCAAGGCGTTCGCCCATCTGACGGCGGCCGATATCGAGACCCTGGGGCAGGAACTCGACACGATTCGCCGGACCGTGGAGCAATCGCTCGGCGAACGCGACGCCAAGTACATCCGCCGGACCATCCGCGCCCAGCGCGTGCTGGAGGCGGCCGCGCGGGCCACGCTGTTCGCCGGGAAGAACCGGTGGGCGTGGGTGGCCGGTACCGCCATGCTGTCGGTGGCCAAGATCATCGAGAACATGGAGCTCGGGCACAACATCAGCCACGGGCAGTGGGACTGGATGAACGATCCGGAGATCCACTCCACCACCTGGGAGTGGGATATGACCGGCACGTCCGGGCAGTGGAAGCGCGCGCACAACTACTCCCACCACACCTACACCAACGTGCTCGGCAAGGACGAGGACTTGGGCTTCGGCATCCTGCGGATGACCCGCGACGAGCAGTGGCGGCCCATTCACCTGTTCCAGCCGATCGGCAACCTCATCCTCGCCGCGACGTTCGAGTGGGGCATCGCCCTGCACGACCTGTCGGCCGAGAAGGAACAGCTGGGCGTGCCGCGCATGCAGGTGCTGTCCGAGCCGAACAAGGCGTTCTTCCGCAAGGCCGGTCGGCAGGTGGCCAAGGATTTCGTGATCTATCCGGCGCTCACCGGCCCGGCCTGGAAGCAGACGCTGAAGGCCAACGCCACCGCCAACCTGATCCGCAATCTGTGGGCATACGCGGTGATCTTCTGCGGCCATTTCCCCGACGGCGCCGAGAAATTCACCGAGGAACATTTCGAGAACGAGACGCGGGGCGAGTGGTACCTGCGGCAGATGCTGGGCAGCGCCAATTTCCAGGCCGGACCGGCGATGGCGTTCATGAGCGGCAACCTCTGCTACCAGATCGAGCACCACCTGTTCCCCGACATCCCCAGCAGCCGCTACCCGGAGATCGCGGTCGCGGTGCGGCAGCTGTGCGACAAGTACGACCTGCCCTACACGACCGGTTCGCTGGGCAAGCAGTATCTGCTGGCATTCCGGACCATTCACAAGCTGGCGCTGCCGGACCGGTTCCTGCGCCGCACCGCCGACGACGCACCCGAGACCTCCTCCGAGCGCAAATTCGCCGGGCTCACGCTGCCGAGCCTGCCGAGCGGGTCGCTGGCGGGCGCCCGGCCGCACTGGCCCGGCGTGGACCCGGTGACCGGCCGCCGCCGCGGGCTGCGATCGGCGCTGGCCGAGGCGAAGGTGGCGCTGCAGGAGAAGGCCCGCCAGGAGAAGGAGGCCCTGCAGGAGGCGAAACAGGCCCTGCAGGAGAAGGCCCGGCAGGAGAAGCAGGTGCTGCGGAGGCGGGCGCTGCGCGAGCGCGCGATCTGGCGGGTGCGCCGCCGACGGGCCGTTTAACCACACCTTGGTCACGATCACAATGCGGCGTACGCCACAGTTGTGAATCGATCCGGAGACAACCTACGGAGCCGTAACCTACGGTAGTGTAACCGCCATGGCCATCTCGGATGTCAAGGAATACGCCCACCTCACCCCCGAGGATGTACAGGCCATCGGTGCGGAGCTGGATGCCATCCGGCGTGACATCGAGGCCTCGCGCGGCGAACGCGACGCCCGCTACATCCGCAACGTGATCCGTCTGCAGCGCGCCCTGGAGATCTCCGGCCGCGTGGTGCTGTTCGCCAGCTTCCTGCCGCCGGCCTGGCTGGCCGGAACCGCGCTGCTGAGCACCGCCAAGATCATCGAGAACATGGAAATCGGCCACAACGTCATGCACGGGCAGTGGGACTGGATGAACGATCCGGAGATCCACTCCTCGTCATGGGAGTGGGACAACGTCGGCCCGGCCGCGCACTGGAAGATCACGCACAACTTCCTGCACCACAAGTACACCAACGTGCTCGGCATGGACGACGACATCGGCTACGGCCTGCTGCGCGTCACCCGCGACCAGCGCTGGTCGCCGTTCTACTACGGCCAGCCGGTGTACAACCTGCTGCTGCAGATGTTCTTCGAATACGGCGTCGCCATCCAGCATCTGGAGCTGGGCAAGGTGATGAAGAAGAAGTACCCCGCCGACAGCCCGGAGCGCAAGCAGTTCGAGGCGGACCGGCGCCTGGTGCTGAAGAAGGTCGGCAAGCAGTGCGCGAAGGACTACCTGATCTTCCCGCTGCTGACCGGTCCGGCGTTCTTGTCCACGCTGACCGCCAACCTCACCGCCAATATCGTGCGCAACGTGTGGACCAATGCGGTGATCTTCTGCGGTCACTTCCCCGACGGCGCCGAGAAATTCACCAAGCACGACGTCGAGACCGAGACCCACGACGAGTGGTACCTGCGGCAGATGCTCGGCAGCGCCAATATTTCCGGCGGCCCGGTCATGCACTTCATGACCGGTAACCTCTCGCACCAGATCGAGCACCATCTGTTCCCCGATCTGCCGAGCAACCGGCTCGCCTCGATCGCGGTGCGGGTGCGCGCGCTGTGTGACAAGTACGACCTGCCCTACACCACAGGTTCGCTGCCGGTGCAGTACGCCAAGTCGTGGCGCACCATCATCAAGCTGTCGCTGCCCAACAAGTACCTGCGCCGCACCACCGACGACGCCCCCGAGACCAGGTCCGAGCGCGCCTTCGGCGGGACGACCACGATCGACCCGTCGACCGGCCGCCGCCGCGGCCTGCGCACGGCGCTGAAGGAAGGCCGTCGCCGCGTCGCCGCCGCGCGCCGCGCCGCCGTCGGCTGAGCATCCGCACTCATGTACCCCCCTCCGGCGAGGGGGGTACATCTGTATGCCCATCTCCACCCGATACCCGAACCGGGCAGTTTTCTGGACAGTAGTCTGGAACACGTTCTAAAGTCTTCGGGGACGGCGCCTCGCATGCTGGAGGATCGAGATGGCAAAGCCACCACTATCGATGCGGCCGACCGGCTGGTTCCAGGTGGCGTGGTGCGCCGAGATCGGCGTCGGCGCCGTGCACAGGATGAAGTACTTCGGCCGCGAGATGGTGGCCTGGCGCGCGGCCTCCGGCCGGCTCTCGGTCTTCGACGCCTACTGCGAGCATCTCGGCGCCCACCTCGGGTACGGCGGCCATGTCGAGGGCGAGAATCTGGTGTGCCCGTTCCACGGCTGGGAGTGGAATCGCGAGGGGCGCAACGTGTGCATCCCGTACGAGAGCCACCCGAACAGGGGGCGGCGGATCCGCAGCTATCCCGTGGTCGAGCGGAACGAAGCGGTGTGGATCTGGCACGACATCGACGGGCGGACACCGTATTTCGAGGTTCCGGACCTGTTCGAGGCCTTCGGTGACGGCAAGACCGCGGCCGATTACTATCCGCCGGTCCCCGCGGCCACGCTGTTGCGGGAACGGCTGGAATTGCATCCGCAGTACATCATGGAGAACGGTGTCGATTTCGCCCACTTCAAGTACGTCCACAAGACGCCGTTCGTCCCGGAGTTCACCCGGCACGACTTCGCCGGGCCGGTATCGCATGTCGATTTCACGATCGCATTCGACGAGGGGGTGACCGCGGACGACGTCCACAGCGGTGTGGAGTCGATCAACGCGGGGCTGGGCTGCTCGATCACCAAGAGCTGGGGCATGGTCGACAACCGCACCATGCCCGCGGTCACGCCGGTCGACGAGTGCACCTCGGATGTCCGCTTCACCGTCTGGATCGGACGCAAACCCGGCGACGACTCCCCGGAGATCACCGACTACGGCCGGACCATGGCGGAATTCGTCATCGAGCAGTTCGAGGCCGACATCAATATCTGGGCGCATCAGCGGTACTCCGACCCACCCGCCCTGTCGCGCAAGGAATTCGAGGGATTCAGGGCGCTGCGCGAATGGGCGGTGCAGTTCTATCCCGAAGGCGTATCGGCAGATTCATGATCGAAGGGCAGACAGTATGAGCACCTCCCGCAGGATCCGGGTATTCCAGGTCGCGACGGGCAATCTCGGCACCGAGATGATCGGACGCATTCGCAATCACCCCGATCTCGAACTCGTCGGCCTGCACTGCTACTCGCCCGACAAGATCGGACGCGACGCCGGGGAGATCGTCGGCATCGGCCCGATCGGTATCACCGCCACCGGCACGGTCGAGGAGATCATCGCCGCGCGGCCCGACGTCCTCACCTTCCACGGTGTGTTCCCGGACGAGGGCCTCTACGAGAAGGTCCTGGAGGCCGGGATCAATGTGGTGACCACCGCGGACTGGATCACCGGCTTCCACCGCGACACCAATCACCCGCACCCCTCGGGCAGGAAGGTGAGCGAGGTCATCCAGGCGGCCTGCGAACGCGGTGACGCGACCTTCTACGGCACCGGCATGAACCCGGGCCTGTGCCAGATCCTCGGAATCGTGCACACCGCGGACGTTTCCGAGATCGAGAACATCACCGTCACCGAATCGGTCGACGTCTCCTGCCACCACTCCGTCGATACCTGGCAGGCGGTCGGATACGGCCGACCGGTCGACGACCCGGATATCCCGGACTCGCTCTACAAGTACACCGCGGTCTTCGCCGACGCCGTACACCTGATGGCCGATGCCTTCGATCTCGAACTCGACGAGGTGCGATTCGACCACGAACTCGGCGCCTGCACCAAGGACATCGACCTCGGCTGGTATCGGCTGCCCAAGGGCTCGCTGGGCGCCAGCTACATCAAATATCAGGGCATGGTCGGCGGCGTGCCGCGCATCGAGACCCACCTCGAATGGCAGATGACGCCGCACACCGATCCGGCGTGGAATATCAAGGGTTGCTACATCACTCAGGTCACCGGCGACCCCAACATCTACAGCAAGCACATGATCTTCCCCCGCAAGGGATTCGACCTGTCGAACCCCGACAACTTCGCCTCGATCGGCATGACGGTCACCGGCCTCCCCGCCCTGAACTCGATCGCCTCCGTCGTCGCGGCCCGCCCGGGCATCATCACCAGCGCCGACCTACCGCTACGCGCCTTCGCCGGACGCTTCAGCCGCTGACGCCGTCCCCTCCCCCACCTGGTTGACTGTTGCCGTGGTTGCGGAGGCGAGTATCTACGAGGTGATCCGGCGGCGGCGGGATGTGCGCGCGGAGTTCACCGGCGAACTCGTGGACGATGCGACGCTGCTGCGAATTCTGGACGCCGCGCATCGGGCGCCGAGTGTGGGCAATTCGCAGCCGTGGGACTTCGTGGTGGTGCGCGAGCGGGGAACGCTGACGCGCTTCGCCGACCACGTCGCCGCCAAGCGCCTCGAGTTCCGGGACGCGCTGCCGCCGGAGCGGGCGCGCACCTTCGAGCCGATCAAGATCGAGGGCATCACCGAGAGCGGCACGGGCATCGTGGTGACCCACGACGACGAGCGCGGTGGCCCGCAGGTGCTGGGCCGGGCCACCGTCCCCGAAACCGGGCTCTACTCCACGATTCTCGCCATCCAGAACCTGTGGCTGGCCGCCACCGCCGAGGGCGTCGGCGTCGGCTGGGTCAGCTTCTACGACGCCCCCTTCCTCACCGAACTGATGCGGCTCCCACCCGGCATCCGCCCGATCGCGTGGCTGTGCGTGGGACCCGTCCGCGAATTCCAGGAGGTCCCCGACCTCGAACGCTTCGGCTGGCGCACCCGCCGCCCCCTGGAGAACGCCATCCACTGGGAGCACTTCCGCGCCTGAGCCCCGAACCTCAGACTCGCTCGAGGACGGCGGAGGCGCCGATGCCGCCCGCGGCGCAGATGCCCAGCAGGGCGGCGCTCTTGCCGGAGAGGGCGAGTTCGTTGGCCATGGTGGTGACCATGCGGGCGCCGGTGGCGCCGAAGGGGTGGCCGAGGGAGACCGAGCCGCCGTGCACGTTCAGGATCGCCGGGTCGATGGTGCCGACCGCGGTGTCGCGGTCCAGCCGCGTCTTGGCCCACTCGTCGCTGGCGAGCGCGGCCAGCACCGACAGCGTCTGCGCGGCGAATGCCTCGTGGATATCGACGAAATCGACGTCCCCGAGCGACATTCCGGCCTTGTCCAGGGCGCGCGGCATGGAGATGGCCGGGCCGATCAGCACCTGGTCGCGCGGGTCCACGCTGACATAACTCCAGGACCGGAACGCCGCCAGTGGTTCCAGGCCCAGCGACCGCGCCTTCTCCTCGCTCATCAGCAGTACCGCCGACGCCCCGTCGGTGAGCGGGCTGGCATTGCCCGCCGTCACCGTGCCGTTCTTCGCGAAGACCGGCGGCAGCGTGGCGAGCTTCTCGACGCTCGAATTCGCGCGCACCAGCCCGTCGCGGGTGACCGACTTCCCTTCCGGCGTAACGACTTCCAGCACCTCGCGGTCGAAACGCCCGGATTCGATCGCCGCGGCGGCGCGCTGATGCGAGCGGGCGGCGAACTCGTCCTGCGCGGCACGTGTGACGCCGTGGATACCGGCCATCTTCTCCGCCGACTCCCCCATCACCTCGCCGGTGGTGCGCTCCTCGATCTTGGGCCGCCGCGGCACGATATCGGTGAACGGCGCCAGCTGCGCCACCGCGGCAAGATAGTCCTTCGGCTTCGGCTTGCCCAGCGCCAGCGGCGCCGCCGCGTGCACCACCTTCTGCGGCAGCTTCACCTCGGCGTTGCTGGTGGAGTCGCTGCCGCCCGCGATCATGATGTCGTACTCGCCGCGCTCGATGGCCGCCGCGGCCGAGGTGACCGCCTGCAGCCCGGAGGCGCAGGCGCGGGTCACGGTGTGGCCCTCACACCCCGGATCCAGTCGCAGATCGAGCGCGATCTCCCGCGCGATGTTCGGCGCCGCGCTCGGCAGGATCACCCCGCCCCACACGATCGCCTGCACCTGATCCTTGGGCAGCCCGGTCCGCTCCAGCAGACCGGCCACCGCCGCATCGGCCAGGTCGATGGAGTCCATCCGGGTGTAGTCGGTGAACGCGCGCACGAACGGCGTCCGCACTCCGGAGACGATGACGGCGCGACGAGCACCCTTGCTTGCCATGGGGATCACCTTTCGACAGAACCACCTGGCACCAAACTTACTTGGAAGTAAGAAGAAAATCGAGACACGGTGTCACAGACAAGTCCCGCCGGAGGGCGATTCGTCCCCCGAATACAGCAAAGGGGCCGAACGGCAGGTCGCCGCCCGGCCCGCACGCGGACAGAGCGCCTGCTACGTGAGCCTGATCAGGCCGTAGTCGAAGGCGTGACGACGGTAGACCACCGAGGGACGGTCGGTCTCACGGTCGTGGAACAGGAAGAAGTCGTGACCGACGAGTTCCATCTGGTACAGGGCGTCGTCGACCGACATCGGGGTCGCGGAATGGACCTTGGTCCGGACGATATGACCCGGACCGGCGTACTCGCCCGGCTCCGGCTCATCGGATCGATGGTCGTGGGCGGCGGATCCGTTGGCGCCGACCAGCGCGTCGTCCATCAGGGTGGCGGTGGCCTCGGCCACCGACAGCGGCGTCTTCTCGCCGTAGTGCACCCGCCGCCGGTCCTTGCTGCGGCGCAGCCGGCTCTCCAGCTTCTCCACGGCCGACTCGAGGGCCGCGTAGAAGCTGTCGGCGCACGCCTCGGCGCGCGCGACCGGGCCCTTACCGCGGGCGGTGATCTCGACGCGCTGGCAGCTCTTGCGCTGGCGGCGATTGCGTTCGTGGAACAGCTCCACGTCGAACAGGTGGATCGACGGGTCGAAGCGTTCGAGTCGCGAGAGCTTGCCCGCGACATGGATGCGGAAATGATCGGGGACCTCGACGTTGCGGCCTTTCACCACGACGTCCGCACGAGGCGTCCTGGGCCGGTCCGCTGCAGGCTGCTCGGCGCCGTTGCGCTCGGAGTCGAACGCAGTGCCGTAACGGGCCGAGGGATCTGCTTTCACTGAAGGTCGTGAAGTCGTCACGCGTACCTCCCGGATCTGGCCGCACAACCGTGTCATGTGCGGCGGGATTCAACCGTGCCGAGCTGGGGCCGGAGGACTGGGACGGAACACCGGAAACTCGGCACGAAGTCGTCCGAGGCGCCACCTCCAAACTCTGGGTTCGGGTGTCAGATCGCTCTGTCAGCAACGCTATTACGCCAGCGATCCGTCCGCCAGTGTTCACGCAAATTTCAAGGATTCAAGCCGCGCACGTCACCACCACGGAACGGGTGGGGACCCCGGCGCGCGCGAGCACGAGCACCGACTCGCCCGCCGTGGCACCCGTTGTGAGGACGTCATCCACCAGCACTACCTCAGCATTCGGATCCGCGAGCGCGGCGGGCAGCGAACCGTTGCGCACGATGATCCGCCCATGTAGGTTGTGTCGCCGGTCGCTCGGCCCGAGCCCGACCGAATCCCGCACGCCGCGCCGCATGGCCAAGACGGGCACGACCCGGCAATCGGGCAGCCAACTCGCGGCGACCCGGGCGGTCCGGGCCACCGGATCGCCGCCGCGCCGCCGGGCGGCCGCACCCCGGCTCGGCGCCGGAACCAGTAGCAGCCGCCGATCGCGGGACCGCAGTGTATCCAGACCCCTGGCCAATGCCAACCCCAGCGGCGCGGCCAGATCCCGGCGCCCACGCTCCTTGGCCGCCACCACCGCGCGCCGCCCGGCGCCCGCATAGGGCCCCAGCGCCCAGCACGGGACGCCGGGATCGGTCCGTGGCCGCACCCGGATCGGCGGCCCCGCCAGGCTCGCCGCACATCGGGCACACCAGCCGTCCCCGAGCGCGCCACACCCGCCGCACGCCTGGGGCAGGATCAGATCCAGCAGTGTCCGCACGGCGTCGAGTGTGGCCGCTTCCACCGACAAGTTCGAGTCACAGGAACGGCACTCGCACGAGCGGCCTAGCCGGGCAGCACGGGCACGGCATTGGCGCCGAGGCCCGGGACCTCCCGCCAGAACCGTTCGCTGCTCGGCTCCCGGGACTGCAACTGCATCACCGCGCGCTGGTCGACCACGTACTGGACGTCGAGCGACGCACTCACCACACGTATCGGGTAGGTCAGGTTCTGGCTGGTCAGGGGAGTTGGTTGCCAGCCATCGATGAACGCCGTCTCGACCGGCTCGGCGGTATTCTCCCGGCCGATCAGGAGGTTGTCACCGCCGAGCCAGTCCAGCGAGACCGCGGAGGTGCCCAGGCTGACGGCCACCGGCAGCGGCGAGGCCAGCGCGAACCTGCCATCGGGCCGCGGCACCACCACGGCGACGAATACCCGGCCGCCCGCGATGAGCGCCGCCCGGGCGCCCGTCCGGGAGATCCGCAGCTCGGTGATGGGCAGACGCAGCGGCGGATCCGACAGGGAGGGCGACGGCGCGAACAACGCGGACGAATCGACGTCCTGGACCGACACGGTCCCGGTGTTTCGGTCGTGCACAGCACGGATGACTCGTTCGCCGTCGATGACGGTCCACGCGGAGCCCCCGTCGACGGTCCACGACGGGCGGGTGAAGGAATCGCCTTCCGCGACCGGGAAGGCATTGCCGTCGTAGTTGCCGATCACCAGCGTCCTGCCGGGCTGGGGAGCGGGGCGGCCGGTGTCCGCAATCGCGGCCACCAACTGCCCGTCCTGCGACAATCCGACCGATTGCAGGTTGCGCGCGCTACCGAAATAGCCCGGCGTCGGCACGAACCCGCTATCGGTCACCTTCACCAGGGCGCCATCGCGCACCGCATGCAGGCCGATCTTGTTCTGCGCGTTGGCCGTCGGGCTGTAGGCATTGACATCTGTGACCTGCCAGCCGGTGGTGGCGAACCGCTCGTCGAGGGGCTTGCCGTCGCTCAGCAAGAAGTACGGTCCGAGGATCTCGGCGCTGGACAGGGTCGAAACCACCTGCGCGGCCAGCAGCTCCTTGCTGTGCGGGTCCAGGCCGGACGCACCGCTGAAGTCGATCTGTACGCCTCCCAGGCCGATACCCACTCCCTCGGTTTCCCCGTTGGGCTTGGTGGGACGCCCGCGTACGGACACCGGTCCGGACAACACGTTGCGCACCGCTGGAGCCAGGGCACCCTGCGGACCACGCGACAGCAGCGTCAGCAGCCACTGCGCGCGCTGATCCTTGCGCACCGCGTTCCAGCGCAGGTCGGGCACCATCGATGTACCCGCCGCATTGGAGAAGTAGACCGAATAGCGCTGGTACATCTTCTCGAAAGCGTTGCTGTCGATCACCACGCCCAGGTCGGGTGACAATGCGCTGATGCGCCACTCGCCGTCCACCCTGGCCATTTCGATCGGGGTCTCGAAGGTCATGTCGGCGGCGCGAAAGGAGCCGTCGGCCTCCAACTCGCCGATCTTGCGCGCCCGAATCTGATAGGTCGCCACGTCGGCGGATCTGGACAGCCGCAGCGTATCGGGGCGGTCGACGATCACCGTTCGGGCGGCGTCGTCCCAGTTTTCCGCCTCCTCCGGGGTCAAATACTGGCGGGCGGTCTGGTGGTGGTTGGTCGGGTCCGCGGTGGCCTGCAGGAAGTCGCGGAGCAGCAGGTCCGGGTCGCGCCCGGCGGTCGGCGGCGGCGGACCGGCCGATGTGGGTTCCCGGTCGATCGTGCCCAGCGCCTGCGGGGGCGAGGAGTCCGGAAGGTTGGCGCAACCGGCCAGGGTGATCATCGCCAGGGCCATGCCGAGCACGGCGCGCACCACGGGCCAGCGGCGGGTGGGTGGTCGCACCGCGGTGTGATTTCGCGTTGTGGACGGCACAGTCATTGTCTCGGCCCTCCGGTGTCGTCGAGCGCGGAATCATCGGACGAGCCGGCGCCGTTTCCGGAGCCGGCGGGTGGCTCGGACGGCGCCGAACCCCGTTCCACCCCAGCGGAATTCGAGTCGACCGCCGATTCGCCCGCCGCCGCGGCGCCGTTCGTATCGCCGGATCCGGCGGCGGCCTCGCGTGCCTCGTGGTCCCCGGACGCCGACGCCCGCGGCGCGCCGTCGGAACCCGGCTCGTCGCGCTCCGCGCCGCCCGTCGGCTCGGCGTTGCTCGGCGATTCCGTGCCGTCCGCCGGTGCCGCGGCGTCGCCGATATCCGAATCACCCTGCAGGGCAACCGATTCCGCGGTCAGCAGTTTACGTTTGGGCGGCTCCAGGGTGAGCGGGCTGCTCCCCAGTTTGCGGCCGCGGACCAGCGGCAGCGTGAGCCGGAAGCTGGCGCCCAGTCCGGGCTCGCCCCATGCCTCCAGCCTGCCGTCGTGCAGGTTGGCGTCCTCCACGCTGATCGACAGGCCGAGCCCGGTGCCGCCGGAGCGGCGCATCCGCGAGGGATCCGAGCGCCAGAACCGGTTGAACACCAGCTTCTCCTCGCCCGGCCGCAGGCCCACACCCTGATCGCGCACCACGATGGCCACCGCGTTGGCCTCGGTGTCGCCGCGCATGCGGATCAGTACGGGCTTGCCCTCGCTGTGGTCGATGGCGTTGGCCAGCAGATTGCGCAGCACCCGCTCCACGCGGCGCGGGTCCACCTCGGCCACCAGCGGATCCTCGGGCAGGTCCACCACGAGTTCCACGCTCGACTCCTTGGCCAGATGCCGGACGGTGGAGATGGCCGCCCGCGCGCACATGCGCACATCCAGCGACTCCACCTGCAGTTCGGCGACGCCCGCGTCGTGGCGGCTGATCTCGAGCAGGTCATTGAGCAGACCCTCGAACCGGTCCAGCTCGGTGACCAGCAGCTCGGCGCTGCGCGCCAGCGCCGGATCCAGTTCGTCGCTGGAACCGTGGATCAGGTCGGCCGCCATCCGCACCGTGGTCAGCGGCGTGCGCAGCTCGTGGCTGACATCGGAGGTGAACCGTCGCTGCAGATTGCCGAACTCCTCCAGCTGGGTGATCTGGTTGGACAGGCTTTCCGCCATCTCGTTGAACGACATGGCCAGCCGGGCCATATCGTCCTCGCCCCGGACGAGCATCCGCTCCTTGAGCCGCCCGTCGGCGAAGCGGCTGGCGATCCGCGCGGCGGACCGGATCGGCAGCACCACCTGCCGGGTCACCAGCGCGGTGATCGCGGCCAGCAACACCAGCAGGACACCGCCGCCGATGAACATGGTGCCGGCCATCAGTCCGCGACTGCGTTCCTCGTTGGACAGCGGGAAGATCAGATAGATCTCCAGGGTGGGCACCTCGACGCTGGGACTGCCGATGATCAGCGCCGAACCGCGGTACCAGTCGGGATCCGACACGGTCGTGAACTGATAGCTCACCTGGTTCTGCTGCACGAAGCGACGCAGCTCGGCGGGCACGTCCTGGATCGGGCCCGCGGGGAGCTCCCGCTGGCCGTCACCGACCATGGCCAGCGCCGCCCGATAGCCGCCCGCGGCGCCGACCGTCTGCGAACTGGAGCCCGACGACAGCGCGCCCAGGGCATCCTGCAGACGGATCGCCTGGGTGCCCGAATCGTGCACGCCCGTCATCTGATTCTCGACCGTATTGCGGGCGCGGCTCATCTCCTCGACCGCCGCATTGATCTTGGCGTCGAGCAGGCGGTCGGTGATCTGACTGGTCAGGACCACGCCGAGGATCGTGATCACGATCAGGGACAGCGTCAGCGTCGAGACCACGACGCGCAACTGCAGCGACCGCCGCCACATGTGGCCGAGCGCTTCACCTACGGATTTGGACCAGGCCACCACAGCCGCCAGCAACCGCTCCAGGCGGTCTCTGGAGCCATCGATCACGACTTCGCCTCGTCGGCGCTCGCCTCCGCCGTTCTCGCGAGCGCAGCCGTCACGGAGGCCCGGCCTTGTAACCCACGCCGCGGACGGTCAGCACGATCTCGGGATTCTCCGGGTCCTTCTCGACCTTGGCGCGCAGCCGCTGGACGTGCACGTTGACCAGGCGGGTATCGGCCGCGTGCCGGTAACCCCAGACCTGCTCCAGCAGCACCTCGCGGGTGAAGACCTGGCGCGGCTTGCGGGCCAGCGCCACCAGCAGATCGAACTCCAGCGGGGTCAGCGAGATCTGCTGACCGGACCGGGTCACCTTGTGCGCCGGCACGTCGATGACGATGTCCGCGATCGACAGCAGCTCGGCCGGCTCCTCCTCGGTGCGGCGCAGGCGGGCCCGCACCCGGGCGACGAGTTCCTTCGGCTTGAACGGCTTGACGATGTAATCGTCGGCACCCGACTCCAACCCCAGCACGACATCGACCGTGTCCGTCTTGGCCGTCAGCATCACGATCGGCACACCGGAGTCGGCCCGCAGCACGCGGCAGACGTCGATGCCGTTCATGCCGGGCAGCATGAGATCCAGCAACACCAGGTCGGGGCGCAATTCCCGGACCGCGGTGAGCGCCTGCGTGCCGTCGCCGACCACGTGGGGATCGAAACCCTCGCCGCGCAAGACGATCGTGAGCATCTCCGCGAGCGCCATATCGTCGTCGACGACCAGAATCTTCGGCTTCATAACTACTATGTTGTCATCTCTCCGGCTCGGAACGGGCAACCACGCCAACACTGGTACATTACCGACGCACATCCAACCCTATCGGGCAACCTTTTCCGAGAGGCGCGCGGCGAGTGTTGCCGGATCGTCATGTGGCGCATGGATCCACCAGGTCCCATGCCACTGCGATGCGGCCAACACACGATAGACCGCCGCCGTGCGTTCCTGCAGTGCTTTGTCGCTTTCGTAGGCGTCCAGGGCACGGGCGCTGTCGAGTTCGCCGCGGCGGCGGGCACGTTCGGCGGCCAGTTCGGTGGGCACATCCAGCAGCACCTGCACATCGGGTACCGGCAATTCGAACCTGCCGAATTCCAATTCCGCGACCCACGAAGCCATTTCACCATCCGCGGACTGGTCGGTCCGGGCGGCGTTGTAGGCGGCATTCGAGGCGACGTAGCGATCGAGTAGCACAATGTCGTTGTCGGCCAACAACTTCAGCAGATCCTCGCGCGCGTCGGCGCGATCGAGCGCGAACAGCAGGGCCATCGCTTCGACCGACGCCGCCAGGTCGCCGTGCCGCCCGCGCAGCGCCTCGGCCGCGAGATCGGCGTGGATCGACCGGCCGTAGCGGGGGAACGCGAGCGTCTCGACCCGCAGCCCGCGGGTCCGCAGATCCGCGACGACGGCGTCGATCAGCGTGCGCTTGCCCGCGCCGTCGAGCCCCTCCACCGCCACCAACGCACCCATGCGCAACAGGTTAGACGGTCGCGTGCGGCGCGCCCCGGTCACCTGCGCGTCAACTTTTGTTGCCCTTCGATGGCTAGGGTGACCCGAATGCGGCCTTCCCGAACCAGCTCCTCCCGCGCCCGGTGGGCGATTCCCGCCCTCGGCTGCGCCCTCGCCGTGACCGCGCTGACCGCCTGCGGCGGCGAGGACACGACCCCGAGCCCGTCCACCCCGACCGGTCCGGCTTCGAATCGCACGGTGGACCTGCAATCGCATCGCGGTGGGCGCGGCCTGTGGACCGAGGAATCCCTCGCCGCCTACGCGCATTCGATCGAACTCGGCGTCAGCACGCTGGAACTGGATATCGGGGTGACCGCCGATCGGGTGCCGGTGATCTGGCACGACGCCACGATTCAGGCGGACAAGTGCGCCGATACGGCACCGGCGTTTCCGGGCGATCCGCAATTCCCCTATGTGGGAAAGACGATCCGCGAACTGCGCTACGAACAGGTCCGCACGCTGGATTGCGCGAAGAAGCTGCCGAACTTTCCCGAACAGCAGCCCGTCGCCGGTAATCGGATCGCGCGGCTGCCCGAACTGTTCGATCTGGTGAA
Organism: Nocardia wallacei; assembly: GCF_029869545.1. Taxonomy (GTDB): domain Bacteria; phylum Actinomycetota; class Actinomycetes; order Mycobacteriales; family Mycobacteriaceae; genus Nocardia; species Nocardia wallacei_A. Next base: position 17,513 of record NZ_JARWQD010000375.1, read on the forward strand.
GAGTTATCCGGGCGCATTCGACACGCTTCGCTACAACATCGAAACCAAGATCGAGGCCGAACATCCCGAGCAGACCGCCCCGCCGCAGGAATTCGTCGACGTCGTCCTCGACGAGGTCGACCGCGCGGGCGCCGCCGACAAGGTGGAGATCCAGAGTTTCGACTGGTCCAGCCTGCCGCTGGTGCAGCGGCGCAACCCGGACATTCCCACCGTCGCGCTCTACGACGAGACCACCTTCAAGGCGGGCAGCCGCTGGCTGGGCCCGATCCGGTACGAGGAGCACCCCGGCGACCCGCTCGGGGCGATCGTCGCGCTGGGCGCCGACATCGCCTCCCCGCACTACGTCCCCGGCGAGAACAGCCCCACCAAAATCACCGACCCCGGCTTCACCTTCACCGCCGACGCCGACTACGTCCGCAGGGCTCACGAGAAGGGCCTGAAGGTTGTCCCATGGACGGTCAACGACCAGGCCACGATCGAGGGCCAACTGGACACGGGAGTAGACGGGGTGATCACGGACTACCCGGACCGAGGACGAAAGGCGTTGGAGGCCAAGGGCTTACCGACCCCACCCGCGTACCGGAAATGATCCCGTTGCCGGGGGGGGGGGGGGGGGGGGGGGCGCGGGGGCGGCCGCGGCGGGGGGGGGGAGCGGAGCAGAAAACCCCG
>NZ_JARWQD010000376.1 GCF_029869545.1 Nocardia wallacei
CGTCCCGCGCACCCCCCCCCGCCCCCACCATATCTCGCCCAAAAACTTAGACCAAACCAACCACCACCGCGTCCCCCCCCACCCCCCCCCCCCCCCCCCAAACCCCCACCCCACAAGCCTGCCCCCCCAACCCCAACCCCCACACCCCCACCCGCCCCCCCGTCCCCCCCCGCCGGGCGCCCCGTCTGTCGTCTGACGAATAAGATTCCATCGGTGCGGGATGGGCGCGGATACTCGCCTGGGCCGCCCCCGCCAGGACGGCGATATCGGTTACGAACGTCTCGACGGGCCTTGGTATCGCTTCAAGGTCCAGTTCTGAGGTGCGGCCCAGGCTCGGTTCCTAATCCGTCTCGTAGCGCCTGGCGCGTTCGGAGTGGCAGATGTCGGTGATGGCGGCGTCGATCTCGCGGAGGATCTCGGAGGTGCCGGATTTGCCGGTGTAGGTTTCCGTGGGGCGCACGCGGCAGGTGAAGGTGAGGAAACCGTGGTCCTCGCCGGACAATTCGTGCAGGTAGGGGGAGCGGACGCCGTAGGTCATGGCGGAGATGACCGTGAAGCAGCCGCTGCGCTCGCGGTAGTCGGTGAACAGGTCGTGCAGCCGGTGGAATACCGCCGTATACGTCGACAGCGGCGCGAACACCGCCACCCGGTAGGCCGGACCGCGCTCGGCGGAGGTGATCACCGTATCGGCGAGATACTCCGCGTCGCGCAGCGTCAGCACCTTCGGCGAGAACATCAGCGCCCCGGCGGCGGCGTTGCGCACGGGCATTCCGGCGGGGCCGCGCGCGGCGGAGGCGATGGCGCCCAGCGACTTCCGCGCCCGGGTGCCCAGTTCGCGGCGGGCCCGCAGGGAGGCCGTCGCCGTGGTGGGGTGCAGGCTCGACCACTGGCCGAACCTGACCGTGCCCAGCTGCACGTGCCCGGTGCCGACCGGCCGCGACACCCGCAGCGGCGCGGTGTCGACCCAGCGGCCCACCTGGAGCATCGCGTCGCCGGGCCGCTCGATCTCGGCGACCGAATGCTCGACGAAGGTGTCGAAGTCGAGGAAGCGGTGGGCCTCGGAGGTCAGCCAGGTGTGGTCCTTGTCGACCTCGACGGCCTCCAGGGTGAGCGCGGTGATGATGCCGGTGCGCCCGGCACCGCCGAGAATACGGCGGAAGCGGTCGGCGTGGTGGGACCGCCCGCAGGTGCCGAATCTGCCGTCCGGATCGACGTATTCGAGCGCGACGACGTTATCGCTGAACATCCCGTACCGGTGCGAGGCGGCGCTGAGCCCGCCGACCGCCGCGAACCCGCCGGCGGTGATCTCGCGGTGGTCGCCCACGATCGGAAGCCCCAGCCCGTGCGCGGCCAGCGTGCGATCGATATCGGACAGCCGCGCACCGGCCTGCACGCGCACGAGCCGGGCGTCGGCGTCGACGGCCTGCACCCGGTTCATCCGCCGCAGCGACAGCACGACGCGGCGGTCCGGCGGGGCGAGCTCGTCCTCGCCGTGGTCGCCGTATTCGCCGCCGCGGACGGTCAGCGGCTGCGGCCGGGAGTCGCGCACGGTGCGGACGACGTCCGCGGTATCGCGGGGCAGGTACTCCTCGGGAAGGTCGGCCAGCGTCGTGCTCATGCCGTCGCCTCGCTGCTGTTCGATTCCGGCATGCGCACGGGCGCATCGTGTTTCGGGAATGGCTCACTGCGCTGGCTCATGGCCCCACAGCTAACCACAGTTGCGCCGGTTCGTCTGCCCCGAGCTCGAGCGGGCGATCGCGACGTGGGTATCGACCAGCGACATTCCTCCGCGTCGGCGCAGGAGCTACTCGGCCGAGGCGGCGATCTCCGCGAAGGATTCCTGTAGGAGGTCGCAGTAGTCGTCGATGTCGTCGATGAGGGCCGGGTCGCAGACTACCGCGACGGCGAAGGTGTCGGCCGCGCCGACGAACGAGTGGGCCAGGGCGATGTCCGGGTAGACCGGGGGCAGCATGCCCGCGAAGCGGAAAGGGTTGTCCAGCAAGGTCCATTCGGCGGTGGGCTCGCATCGGATGCTGGTCAGGACGGTGTGGGCGACCGTGGGCGGTGCGGATTCGGGAGGCCGGAGCGTGCCGTGGGCGGACCGGTAGATGCGGGCGGGCAACTGGTCGACCAGGTGCAGGCGGGTGAGTTCGCGGCGGCTGGTGGCCGAGCCGCGGCGGGCCCGCAGGGTGGTGTCGACGGCGCGTGCCCGGTCGTTGCCCGGTGTCGCCGGGTGCAGGTCGACCACGTCGGCGCCGACCCGGTTGGCGCCCATCACCGGCGCATCGGGCACGGCGATGGTGACGAAGGCCGCGAGGTCGTCCGGGCAGGTTTCGCCGCGCTTGTCCAGATATCGCTGCATGGCTCGGGAGATCGCGGTGAGGCCGACGGCCGTGACTGTGGTGCCCGGCGCCCGGACCGTGCGCAGATCCACGGGGAAGGTCCGCACGGCGCGGCCGGGACCGATGCGCCGGTTCAGGACGGTGGTGCTGCGTGGCGTCAGGTTCGGCCCGCCCTCGTCGCCCTCCCGCGCGATGCGCCGGTTCTCCGCTCGGGCGCCGATGACGAAGCGCAGCAATTGCACCGGCCAGCTCAGCGCTCCGCGGACGGCCGCGCGCCGCAGCGGCGGGCGGTGCGCGGCGGGGCCGAGTCCTTCGATCCGCAGCGGGGGCGGGCCCGGGGCGAAGAGGGCTTCCGACAGCGATGTCATGGCGGGCCCGGCCATCAATGCGTGACTGACGTGGATCATGACGACGGTGCCCGGGCCGTCCAGCGTCGGAATCCCGGAGACGTCGGGGAAGATGTGCAGCTGCCACGCGCTGACCCGCGCGTCGAGGGGATGTTCCAGGACGCCGCCCATCCGGTCGAGACATCCGCTCCAGTCCAGGCTTTCGGCGTGGACGGTCACGTGGTCGTCGAGCGGGCTGTCGTCGACTCCCCAGAATGGATGGGCGAGCCCGCCGGGCACCTCGTGAATCCTGCGCCGCAACGGTTCCAGCGCCTGGGCGCGATCGGTGACATAGCGGACGAGGTCGGCGGCCGACGGTGTCTTGCCCGCATTCTCGAAGACCCACCACATCGGCCAATCGATGTGGCGGCCCGACCGCGCGAGGTAGTAATAACACGCATCATTGGCCACCAGCTGTGCGTCGTACATCCGCCCGCTCTCGTCGATCCCGATTCCCTGCACTCTAACGACCGCCCCTCCGCCCCGCATTCGACCGGGACGTCCTTGCCGGTCGCACCGGTTCCGGCCAAAAGCATGCCGGAAATGAGGGGGAGCACGCGTGCCGGAGAGGGGGAGCAATCGTGCCGGAAGAGGGGAGCAATCGTGCCGGAGGAGGGAGAGCAGGCGTGCCGGAGGAGGGGAGCAATCGTGCCGGAGGAGGGAGAGCAATCATGCCGGACGAGGGGAGCACGCGTGCCGGACGAGGGGGAGCACGCGTGCCGGAAATGACGGGTGCGGTGCGTGGCGCCGTGGGTGCGTCGTGCATCGGTGCACTGGATAGTTGGGGGAACCTGGACCTCGTGGGACGCGGGGGATCCTCGGCGGTGTGGTCCTGACCAGATACGAGACGAAGCGGTGAGTGCGGGCGGGGGATGGTCAGGCGGGAGGGTGGTTGAACTCGTTGTTGCGGATGCTGGTGGTGAAGGCGTCCCATTCGTTGGGGGTGAAGGTGAGGGACGGGCCGTTCGGGTTTTTCGAATCCCGCACGCCGACAACGTTGTTCACGAATGCGACCTCTACGCACTCACTGTTGCCTCCGCTGAAGCTGGACTTGCGCCACTGAGCACCCGGGAGGTCAACGGAATCGGTCATAGTTGTTTGCTGCCTCTCTCATCAGATCCCGCGTCGGACCTGCATCCAGGGATGCCCTGAACAGCTTATCGAACGCCTCACGGCAGCGCCGAACGTCCTCTCGGCGTTCCAAGTAGACGTCACCGGTGGCGACGTTCTCGGCAAAGACCGTCGATGGCTCGATCGGCCTACCGCGACCGTCCTTCGGGAAGGTCAGGACGATGAACGGCGCAGCTCCGTACCCGAGTGGAAGACCGGCGCGGTAGGGCAGCAGCCGCAGGGTTACGTTGTCGCGGTTGGCCAATGCCACGGCATGACGGAGCTGTGCCGACATGACCGAGGGGCTGCCGACCATCGTCCGCAGGACGGATTCCGTGATAACCGCGTTGACTCGCAACGGTTTTCGGGATCGGGTCAGAAGGTGCTGCCGTTTCAACCGAAGTTTGACGCTACGTTCGACATCCGCTTCGTCCGTGTAGAACCGGCGACCTACGGCCGTCGCGTAGTCGGATGTCTGCAAGAGGCCAGGGATCATCAGCGATTGGAAAACCGCGAGTTCGCTCGCGGAAGACTCCAGTTGGGTGTACAAGTTGAACTTCGACGAAATGATGTCGTCGTACCCGTGCAGCCAAGACCGGACCGGTTTCTGCCGGGCCAATTCCATGGCGATATCGCGTTTCTCGTCCTCGATGCCGTACAGGTCGCAGTAATCCCGGATATCGCGTTCCCGGATCCGTTGTACCCGGCCCAGTTCCAGCTGGCTCACGGCGTTCTTGCTGCACCCCATGGCCCGCGCCGCCGTCTCGGTGGTCATTCCCAGTGCCTCGCGGGCCTCGCGGAGCAACCTGCCCAATTGGCGACGCGGCAATGTGCTCCGGGTGTCTTCGCTTTCCTCGCCCTCGGTCGCGTCGGTCACATCGGTCATAGTGTCCCGTCCCCCGCAGGATGCCAAGTTCGTACCGCTGCGTGACAAGGCTAGCGGCTTTTACGTGACGCGTCCTGGCATTTTGCGCGAATTCCGAAAGCTTGTTGCGTTGCCGTGTCCGCCCTCGGGTGCTCGGACCATGCTCTGCGGCAACAACAACCAGAGCGAGGAACGAATGAATCACCCACACGAACGAATTCACTATGTGAATTCGGCAAGCCCGGGGGGTAGGTCATGAGGTGGCAACCGACGGCGCTGGGATGGATCGACCCCGATGTGTCGAGTTCGCCGGAATGGGATGCGGCGCGATTGCTTCGATTCGCGCGTCGGCTCGGATACGAGCTGCTGTGGCGCGAGGAGTCTGCGGTTCGCGTGGTCGATCAGGTTCGTGCCCTGGATGTCGATGTCGTACTGATCCCGGCGCCGAACCATCTGAGCGCGCTGGAGTTCGACTCGATCATGCACCTGTGCGGCATCGAAACATTGTGTCCGAGAATGTCTTTCGACCGCTGGGCGGACATCGAGACGGTGAGGTCCGGCCGATGAGCGGATGGGTCGCACTGGGTTTCGTCGCTGCCGTCGCAATCCCATCGGCCGTCCTCGCGGCGGCACTGCTGTGGCCCGAGCGGCCGCCGCGGGTCAGGGCTCGACGATTCGGAAATGGGGGTCGGGGGTGTCGAGGAGGTCGGTCAGGGTCTCGAGGACGCGGGGGTCGCCGTCCACGGTGATGCCCTCGAGCCCCGCACCGGTAATGACCTGCAGGAGTTGGGGTTTGGTGAGATGGAGGGTGAGATCCGCCGCGCCGCGCAGGGGCGCCTTCTCCGTATGGGTGCGGTGGGTCAGGGCGCCGTTGGAGAGGGTGAGTCGGACCGTGCGGCCCTCGTCGGTGAGATCCCAGTCCATGGTGAGGTTTCCGGCCTCGGCGGCGCGAGGTCCGTTGATGCGCACGGCGAGTGAGTCGATGAGCATGTCGATGGTCAGGGCACCCAGCATCTCCGCGCCGGTGGTGTCCAGGTCGGCCGGAGTGGTGCCGTGCCGCAGTTCCTGGGCGCCGACGAGGTAGAAGTTGCGCCACGGCCCGTTCTCGGCGCCGTACCCGAGCCGCTCGTACACCCCGGCCAGCGCGTCCTTGGCGCCGCTGTGGTCCGGGTCGGCGAACACGGCGTGATTGAGCAGGGTGGCGGCGAACCGGAGATCGCCCTGGTCGGCGTAGGCGAGCCCCTTGCTGACGACGGCATCCACGCCGCCGTAGTCGGCAACATACCGCTTGGCCTGTTCGACCGGCGGATGCTCCCACAGATGCGCGGGATTGCCGTCGAACCAGCCCATGTAGCGTTGGTAGACCGCCTTGGTGTTGTGACTGGTCGACCCGTAGTAGCCCCGGTTGGCCCACAGCCGGTCGAGCGCGGGCGGGAACCGGAACTCCTCGGCGATCTCGATTCCGGTGTGGCCCTGGTTGATCAGCCGCAGGGTCTGATCGTGCATGTAGGCGTACATGTCTCGCTGCCCCGCCAGCCAGGCGGTCCAGCGGTCGGCGCCCCAGGTGGGCCAGTGATGGGAGGCGAAGGCGACATCGGCCTTGTCGCCGAACAGGGCGATGGCCTCGTCGAGGTAGTGGGCCCAGATGCGGGTGTCGCGGACCAGCGCGCCGCGCAGCGTGAGCACATTGTGCATGTTGTGGGTGGCGTTCTCCGCCATGCACAATGCCCGCCGGTCGGGGAACAGGAAGTTCATCTCCGACGGCGCCTCGGTGCCCGGGGTGAGCTGGAAGATCATGCTGACCCCGTCGATCTTCTCCTCCTGCCCGGTCTCGGTGATGTCGACCGTGGGCGGGACGAGACCGATGCTGCCGATGGAGGTGGTCATGCCCAGCCCGCAGCCGATCTGCCCCTGCGGTCCCTTGGCGAGCGCGCCGCCGTACATGAAGATCGCCCGGCGGGTCATGGCGTTTCCGGCGTAGACGTTCTCGCTCACCGCGTGTTCGAGGAAGCCCGCGGGGGCGAGGATCGGAACCGGTTCGTGGCCTTCGGGAATCACCCCGCGCACGCCGCCGAAGTGGTCGGCGTGCGAATGCGTGTAGATGACGCCGGTGACCGGGCGATCGCCGCGGTGACCGCGATACAGCGCCAGGGCGGCGGCCGCGCACTCGGCCGAGATCAGGGGGTCGATCACGATGACACCCTGATCGCCCTCGACGAGGGTCATATTGGACAGGTCGAGGTTGCGCACCTGATAGATGCCCTCGGCGACCTCGAACAGGCCCTGCTTGTTGCAGAGTTGCGCCTGCCGCCAGAGGCTGGGGTTCGCGGTGGGCGGGCATTCGCCGTCGAGGAAGTCGTAGGCTTTGCCGTCCCAGACCACGCGACCGTCGTCCGTCTTGATGACGGCGGGATCGAGGGCGGTGATGAAGCCCCGGGTGGCGTCGTCGAAGTCGGTCGTATCGGCGAAGTCCAGTGACGTGGTCATGGCCCGATCGTCGCGAAGCCGCGCGCGCCGCGCCTCATCCGATCGGGGTGAAACGGCCGTCAGATCAGGCCGAGCGTGCGGGCGTGGGTGATCGCGTCGGCGCGGGTGCGGACGCCGAGTTTGTGGTAGATGCCGCGCAGGTGGGTCTTGACGGTGTTGATCGACACGCCCATATCGGCGGCGATGCTGTGGGTCGTCATGCCGGACGGGAGCTGGCGCAGCACCGTGGTCTCGGTGCTGGTCAGCGGCGGGGTGTGCGCGTCGCCGCGGGTGTGTGCGCGGCGCCGGACGAGGTCGACGAAATCGTCGAGATAGCCGAATCTGCCCACGAATTGGTCGAGTAGTTCCGCGATGCCGGGCACGTCGATGAACGGACGGACCAGTCGGTCTTCATAGGCGAGCGCCAGCGCGCGATGCAACGCGTCGTAGGTCGCGGTGGGCCGGTCGAGCCGGTGACAGGCCGAGGCATAGAGCAGCCGGGCGTGGATGGCCGAGACCGGATGCAGGTCGTCGCACTCCAGGAGCGGTTCGACCAGCTCCACGGTGGCGACCGAGCGTTGACCGCGGTCGGCGAGAGCGGCCTCGACCAGGGTCGTTTCGGGCCGCGGGCCCAGGACCGCCACGGCCCGGTCGAGCAGCCGCCGGGTGGTCTCGCCCCAGCGGATGCGCAGCAGCGCCCAGGCCACGTGGATCAGCAGGCCGCCGGTCGTGGCCGGTTGCGGCGCCTCGTCGAGCAGACGGTGCATGTCGCTGCGCAGCGTCTCGGCGACGGCGTGGCGGTCGGGGGCGGTGTCGAAGTCGAACAGCCGCGCGAGGACCTCCGCGTGCCAGCCGGGGGCGGGGGCGGTCGAGCCGTCCAAACGCCGTGCGAGCGGGAGGGTTTCGAGATCGTGCGCGCAGTCCTCGGCTTGCAGATACGACATCAGGGCGGCCATGACGCGGGCGTGGGCCAGCGGCGCGGTGTCGTTCAGGTGGTGGTCTTCGGCGAAAGTGACGGCCCGGCAGGCGCGTTCGCGCATCATCGACAGCGCGCCGCGCAATCCGGCGGCGAGCGCGAGGCGGGTGAGCGCGTGCAGGGTGAGGCGGTGCAGCCGGGCGCGCTCCGAAAGCGCCAGCGCGTGGCGCAATTCCGGCTCACCCCAGGAGTGGGTGTCCGGCGCGAGGGTGTGTGCGGTGGCGGTCTGCAGGGCGATATAGCAGTCGAGGTCCGGATGTCCCGTCGGTGCGGGCGGCTCCGGCGGCTCGGGTGGGCGTCCGGTCGCGATGCCGACGTCGCACAGGACGGCATCGGCCAAGGGGCGCAACAGGTTCGGGGTGGTGAACACCGAATTCCGATGTGCGCGTTCACCGATCAGATCCGCCAGCGCCGAGGCCCGGACGAGATCGGCGTGCTCGACGGCGTCGGCGATGCGCAACAGCAGCAGGAACGGGTCGTCGGCGAGGTGTTCCAGACGATCGAGGTGCCGGAACAGGGCACCGCCGTCGCCCTCGAACACCATGCGGGGTCCCAGATCCCGGACGAACTCGGTCAGTGCGGGCTGCCCGGGCTCGGCGAGCACGTGCTGCAGCGCGTTCGGCAGGATCGCGGCGGCGGCGAACCACCGCGCGCACTCGCGATGCACGTGACCGGATCGGCCGGGGTCGGTGCGTGCGCGCTCGGCGAGCAGGTAGGTGCGCAGCATCGGGTGGTAGGTGTACCAGAGCGTCTCGTCGCGGGCGGCGACCTCGAGGGGAAAGTTGTTGCGCAGCAAGAGATCCAGCGTGTGCGGGGCGGTCGGGCCGACCAGGTGTTCGGCCAGCTCGGGGCTGAACGCGTCCGGTACCGCGGTGGTCAGCAGGAATTCCACCGCCTCGGCCGGGAGGGCGGCCAGCAGCTCGCCGACCAGGAAGTCGGCCACCGCGCGCGGGCCGTGGGTCAGCGCGGCGATCGCGGTGTCCCGATCTCCGGTGTGCGCGGCGAGATGGATGGCGGCGATCCGGACCAGACCCGCCCAGCCGGAGGTGATCTCCTGCACGGTGGCCAGTTCGGCCGCGGTGAGATGACAGTCGTGCTGGGCCAGCAAGGCGGCGGTGTCGGCCTCGCCGAACGCGAGATCTCCGGCGCCGACACGGGTGAGCCGGGCCGTCATCTGCAGCGCGTGCCACCGTAGCGGCGGGTCGTAGCGGCCCGCGATGACGGTGGTGAGCGACTCGGGCGCGTGTTCGACGAAGTATTCGAGACCGGCCAGCGTCAGCGGGTCACCGATCAGATGCGCGTCATCGACGACCAGCACGGTGGGCCCGGCGCGGTCGGACAGCGCGGCCAGGATCTCGGCGGCCTCGTCGACCGGCGTGTCCGGAATCGTGCCCGCGCGTGCGGAATCGGGCAGGCCCAGCGCCGCGCCCACCGCCCGCCACCGGCGGGCGGGGTCGGCGTCGAACTCGGCCAGGTTCACCCAGCCGACCGCGAGGCCGGGGCGCCGCCGCCGCGCCCAGTCGGCCAGCAGCACCGTCTTACCGCTTCCGGCCGGTGCGGAGATCAGCACGGTGTGCCCGTCGGCCGCGCGCACCGCGCGGTCCAGGCTCCGGACCGGGCCCGGCAGGCGCAGGGGAGTGAACGGGAGGGCGGGCAGGGTGTGCACCGCCCCGGAAAGTTCTGATCCGACCACGGCCCCTCCGTACGATTCCGGTTCGGTCGAGCCTTGCACCATGCCTGATCTGTCCGCCCCCGAACGTATACCAGGGATTTGCCATGGGTCGATGAATGTTTCCGAGTCTTGATCTGTCAGCCCTTCCGGAAATTGCTCAGTATTATCTGCGGCGCGGTGACGATCGGGGCTTCTCGTCGAGGGTAGGAGGCGCGAATGACATCAGTGGATGCGGCGGTGGCCGTGCGCAAGGGCATGGTCCGGGTCGAGGGCGGCGAGTTCGCGATGGGTTCGCGCGATTTCTTCCCCGAGGAGCGACCGGTGCGCGAGGTCGCCGTGGGATCGTTCTGGATCGATATCCACCCGGTGACGAACGCGGCGTTTCATCGGTTCGTGCGGGAAACCGGCTATGTGACGGTGGCCGAGCGCGCACTCGATCCGGCCGACTTTCCCGGTGCGGATCCGGCCGATCTGGTCCCGGGTTCGCTGGTGTTCCGCCCCACGGCCGGGCCGGTGCCCCTGGATGATTGGCGGCGGTGGTGGTCCTACGTTCCCGGCGCGAATTGGCGTCATCCCGAGGGGCCGGGCACCACGGTGGACGGGCGCACGCGGCATCCGGTGACCCATGTGGCCTACGCGGACGCCGTCGCGTACGCCGCGTGGGCGGGCAAAACGCTTCCGAGCGAGGCGCAATGGGAATTCGCCGCCCGCGGGGGCCTGCCCGCGGCGACATTCCCGTGGGGCGAGGAATTCGCACCGCGGGGGCGGCGGATGGCCAACACGTGGATGGGCCGGTTCCCGTGGGAATTCGTGCCCGGCAAGGGACAGGCCGCGCGGCCGGGCACGACCAAGGTGGGCAGCTACCCGCCCAACGGGTACGGATTGTTCGACACGGTCGGCAACGTGTGGGAATGGACCACCGAGTACTACCGCGGCGATCACAGCGCACCGGCGGGCTCGTGCTGTTCACCGGCCGCCGAACCCGGCGAACGATTTCCGCTCCGGGTCATCAAGGGCGGCTCGTATCTGTGCGCGCCCAACTACTGCCTGCGCTACCGGCCTGCGGCACGGCAGAGCCAATCGGAGGACACCTCCACCTGCCACCTCGGTTTTCGCTGCGTCCTGCCCGACTGACCATGGGAAATGCTCTCTTGCTATCGAATCGGCAACGATGTCGATGCGGCGAGGTAGTTCCAGTCGGAAAATGATCAAGACTGCTTAGTCTGCTCTCCATGGAGCCGCGCGATGACGAGCAGTCTTCCGGGGAATCATCCGAATCCGGCCATCTTCGCCCGCCTGGAAAGCTTTCGAGGCGGGCGATTCTCGGTGGCTTCGCGGCGGCCGGTGTCGGCGCCGCCGCCGTCCCGTTCGTGGCCGCGTGCGGCAATGACGACGGCGACGGCCCACCCGGTTACGGCACCGGGATCAACGAGGGCTTCGACGGCGATATCGAAATCGATATTCGCGATTCCAAGCCGGACTGGGGTCCCTTCGAGGTGAAGAAGGCGCCGGAGGGCGCCCCCAATGTGCTGGTGGTGCTCTTCGACGACACCGGAATGGCGGCCTGGTCGCCGTACGGCGGCCGCATCAATATGCCGGTCATGCAGCGCCTGGCCGACAATGGCGTGACCTATACGCAATGGCACACCACGGCGCTGTGTTCGCCCACCCGATCCTGCATGCTGACCGGCCGCAATCATCACGTGAACCGCTTCGCGGCGATCACCGAGGGCACCAACGGATTCCCCGGCGCGGCGGGCCGCCTGCCCGCCCAGTGCGCGACCGTCGGGCAGGTGCTGCAGGACAACGGCTACAGCACGTTCTGGGTCGGCAAGAACCACAATGTGCCCGAGGAAGATGTCTCGAGCGGCGGTGCGAAATCGGAATGGCCGCTGGCCAAGGGCTTCGACCGGTTCTACGGGTTCCTCGGCGGTGAGACCAATCAGTGGTATCCGGACCTGGTGGAGGACAACAGGTTCGTCGATCCGCCGGCGAAGCCGGAGCAGGGGTATCACCTGTCGAAGGACCTGGCCGACAACGCCATCAAGATGCTGCGCGACCAGCGGTCGAGCAATCCGTCCAAGCCCTGGTACATGTGGTTCTGCCCGGGCGCCAACCATGCGCCGCACCACAGCCCAACCGAATACGCCGAAAAATACAAGGGCCAGTTCGACGACGGGTACGAGGCGTATCGGGAGTGGGTGCTGGCCCGCATGATCGATAAGGGCATCATGCCGCAGGGCACCGCCCTGACTCCGCTCGATCCGCTACCGGAGGATGTGGCGGTGCCGGGCGATGCGGTCCGGCCGTGGGATTCCCTCAGTCCCGACGAGAAGCGGTTGTTCTCGCGCATGGCCGAGGTGTACGCCGGATTCTCCGAGTACACCGATGCCCAGGTCGGCCGGATCGTCGAATTCCTGGAGCAGACCGGCCAGCTCGACAACACCGTCATCTTCTACGCCGCCGACAACGGCGCCTCCGGCGAAGGTTCCCCGAACGGCTCGGTGAACGAGAACAAATTCTTCAACGGCTACCCCGACGACCTCGCCGAGAACATGAAGTACATCGACACGCTGGGCAGCCCCGACACCTACAACCACTATCCGACGGGGTGGGCGGCGGCGTTCTCCACACCGTTCCAGATGTTCAAACGCTACGCGCAGTTCTCCGGTGGCACCTGCGACCCGCTGGTCATCCACTGGCCCAAGGGAATTCGGGCCAAGGGGCAGCTGCGGCATCAATACCATCACTGCACCGATATCGTGCCGACCATCTACGACGTGACCGGTGTGCCGATGCCGGAGGAGTTTCGCGGGGTCGAGCAATATCCGCTCAACGGTGTCTCGATGCGGTACAGCTTCGACGATGCCGAGGCGGCCACCACCAAGAAACGCCAGTACTACGCCATGCTGGGCACGCGCGGCATCTGGGAGGGCGGCTGGAAGGCCGCGTCGGTGCACGCCGCGCTCAGCGACAAGGGCCATTTCGACGACGACAAATGGGAGCTCTACCACGTCGACGAGGACCGTTCGGAGTCGAAGAACCTCGCCGAGGAGAATCCGGACAAGCTGAAGGAACTGATCGACGCGTGGAACGAGGAGGCCGAGAACAACTACGTTCTTCCCCTCGACGACCGCACGGCCGTCGAACAGCTCGGCAACGAGCGGCCCCAGTCCGAACCCCCGCGCGATCGGTACGTCTACTACCCGGACACCTCGCCCGTCCCCGAGGGGGTCGCGGTCAATATTCGCGGCAAGTCCTACAAGGTCCTCGCCAGCGTCGACCTCGCCGCGGACGCGCAGGGCGTCATCTTCGCGCACGGCTCACGCTTCGGCGGCCATACGCTGTTCATCAAGGACGGGACGCTGCACTACGTCTACAACTTCCTCGGCATCCAGCCGGAGCAGGATTTCGTCGCCTCGACGCCGTTGACGCCGGGCAAACACACCCTCGGCATGGAATTCACCCGCGAGAGCAGCGGGCAATACGGCGAATCCCTCGGCACCACAACGCTCTACGTCGACGATCAATCGGTCGACAAGGGCCCCATGCGCGCCCAGACCGGCAAGTTCACCCTCGCCGGAGACGGACTGTGCGTCGGATACGACAGCGGCGACAACGTCTCGCAGCAATACCGGAATCCGGGCACCTTCACCGGCGGAACCATTCGGAGCGTCACGATCGACACCGGCAAGGAGTCCTTCACCGATCTGCAGAAGGAAGCCGCCGCAGCACTGTCACGAAATTAGCCACCGGTCGCATCGGAGGTCGTCATGTCAGCATCGTTGTCCGCGGGGTTGCTCGAATTGGGTTCCGCCGCATTGGCCTTGGCCGACACCGTGACCAGTATCGCCGCCAATGTGGTCTACATCTTGAGCGTATTCGGACTGCTGTGACGAAAGGAGACTGTTGTGAGGGGTGTCGCCCGCATCTTCGTCCTCGCCGCGGCGTTGTCGGCCACGGTGCCACCGGCCACCGGCATGGTGTCGGCCCAGCCCGAGCAGGAGGCGCCGCCGCCGACCTGCTCGGTACCCGCCGAGGTCGCCGAGCAGTTCCTGATCCTGTACGGCAACGCCCCCGCCGTCCCGGCCGCCGCCCGGGGTGACGCGCTGGTGCTGGTCCGATTCACCGGCGCCGACACCATGCGCTACATGGTCGTCGGCACCGGCGTCTGGCACGAGGGGACCTACACCTACAGCTCACCCGCGCCCGGCACCGCCGTCCTCGACAGCGTCGACACCAGTGGGCCGCAACCGGTGCGGTATTCGCTCACGCTGAACTGCCGCACCGACACCACCGGCGACTACCGCTACACCGCCGAGCACGCCGACGCCGCGCCCGCGCCGGGTCCGGCGGAGACGACCACGGTGTACCGGTTCGCCCCGACGGCGCACTGACGTGCGAGCGCGGTCGGACCGCAAGGGCCCGGGGCCGCCGCCGACCGTCACGGCCGGTGCGTGGTCGATTCCGCGCGGGCTGATCGTGGTGCTCGCGGTGGCGGCCGCCGTGGTGGCCGTCGCCGGGGTCAAGGCATTCGCGGATGTGCTCGCGCCGGTGTTCCTGGCGCTGATGCTGACCGTGGCGGTGCAGCCGCTGCAGCGGTGGGTAAGGGGTCGGGGATTGCCCGCGTGGGCCGGTATGGCGGCGGCGCTGGTGGCCGTCTGGCTGATCCTGATCCTGCTCGTCGGCGCGCTGATCGTGTCCGCGGCACAGCTGGCGACCGAACTTCCGAACTACAGCGACCGGGTGACCGACCTGCTGGCCGGGGTCCGCTCGGCACTGGCCGACGCGGGCGTCGATACCGCGCAGATCCACAACATGCTCAGCGGATTCGATGTGCACAAGGCCGTCGACCTGTTGCAGGATGTGCTGCGCAATCTGATCGGGGTGCTGTCGAATCTGTTCTTCGTCGCGGCGCTGCTGCTGTTCATGGCGATCGACGGCATGGCCATGGGCCGCAAGATGGCCGTCGTCTCGGCGACTCGGCCCGAAATCGCCTACGCGCTCACGGCTTTCGCGACCGGGACCCGCAAGTACCTGGTGGTGTCGACGGTCTTCGGGCTCGTGGTGGCGGTGTTCGACGGCGTCGCGCTGTGGTGGCTGGGCGTGCCGCTGCCCGTGCTGTGGGCGGTGCTGTCGTTCATCACCAACTACATTCCCAACATCGGATTCCTCATCGGCCTGGTGCCGCCCGCCCTGCTCGCGCTGCTCGACAGCGGTCCGGCGCTGATGATCTGGGTCATCGTGGTCTACTGCGTGATCAATTTCGTCATCCAGTCGGTCATCCAGCCCAAGTACGTCGGCGACTCGGTGGGGCTCAGCGTCACCGTCACGTTCCTGTCGCTGGTGTTCTGGTCGTGGGTGCTGGGACCGCTCGGCGCGCTGCTGGCGGTGCCGCTGACGCTGCTGGTGAAGGCGCTGCTGCTGGATATCGACCCGGCGACGCGCTGGGTGAACGTCCTCATCGGCGACAAATCGCCCGCGCCCGCCGCCGAATTCGAGGATCGCGGGTATCCCGGCGCTAATCCGGCAGGCGGGACATCTCCAGCAGGGTGAGGCCCAGCGCATCGATGCGGGCCATCACGCCCCGCACCGCGGTGCTGTCGGGCACGGTGCCGTACAGGGTGGTGGTGCCGGAGGTGGAGCGGTCGCTGCGCGCGAGTTCGGGGAAGGCGGCCCGCGCGCGTTCGGACAGTTCACCCTCGATGACGAACTGATACCGAACGGCACCCGACATGGACGGTCACCCTCCTCGTGGGTTCTCTGCGTGTCGCCGCTGTCCCGGGCGGTGCGCCCGCGCGATTCAGCCTGGCCGCGGGGTGATGCGCCCACATCATCCGATCGGGATGACTTCGGCCGGACGAGATCGCCGCCGCTCACCCTCCGCGGGTGAGGCGCGGCGGCCCGGGGGTGCGTCACAGTCGTCCCAGACGTCTGCGCTCGGAAGGAGTCGGAAATGTCAACCTCATCGGACAACCATCCCGTGCGGCAGGGATTGGCCGCGGGCACCTCGATCGGCGCCGCGGTCCTGCTGATCACCGTCGGCATCCTGTCGCTGTTCGAGGGCATCTCGGCGGTCGCCAACGACGATCTGTTCGTCGTGGGCGTCGAGTACGTCTACAAATTCGACGTCACCACCTGGGGCTGGATCCACATCGTGCTGGGCGTGATCCTGGTGATCTGCGCGCTCGGGCTGATGACCGGCACGGCGTGGGGACGCGGCGCGGCGATCGGCATCGCGGCGGTGTCGATCCTGGCGAATTTCCTGTGGCTGCCGTACTACCCGTGGTGGTCGGTGCTGGTGATCGCGCTCGACGTCGTGGTCATCTGGGCCGTCGCCACCTGGCGCCCGCAGGACTGACCGACGGCGAATCCGGTTGAGCGGGTGAGGGATCCGTGACGCACCGGCCGGTCTTCGAATCCCTGCGCGGGTACCGGCGGGGCTGGTTGCGTCCCGATGTGATCGCCGGGCTCACCGTGTGGGCGGTCATGGTCCCGGAGGCGCTGGCCTACGCATCGATCGCGGGGGTGCCGCCGGTGACCGGACTGTACGCCGCGGTGCCCGCCCTGGTCCTCTACGCGCTGGCGGGCAGTTCGCGGCATCTGGTGGTGGGCCCGATGTCGGCCACGGCGGCGTTGTCGGCGGCCATCGTGACGCCGCTGGCCGGGGCCGACGGCGGCCGGTACCTCGCGTTGTCCACCGCGCTGGGCGTCGTGACGGGCCTGGCCGGGCTGCTGGCCGGGCTCGTCCGGCTCGGCTTCGTGGCGTCGTTCATCTCCGAGCCGGTGCTGAAGGGGTTCATCGTCGGGCTGGCGCTCACCATCATCGTCGGCCAGGTCCCGAAGCTGCTGGGCATCGGCAAACACGAGGGCGACTTCTTCGAGCAGGCGTGGGGCGTGCTGACGAATCTCGGCGAAACACACTGGCGCACAGCGCTTCTCGGTGTGATGAGCCTCGCCGTGGTGCTGGGGCTGCGGCGGTGGCTGCCGCTGGTGCCCGGATCGCTGCTGGCGGTGCTGCTGGGCATCGCCGCGGTGGCGGTATTCGGTCTGGACGACAAGGGTGTCGACATCGTCGGCCACATCGACTCCGGCCTGCCCGCGGTCGGCCTGCCGGGTGGGGTCGGGTTCCGCGACTACCTCGACCTGCTCGGTCCCGCCGTGGGCGTGGTGCTGATCGGGTTCGCCGAGGGGCTGGGTGCGGCGAAAACCTATGCGGCCGAGGCGGGTTACGAGGTGGACGCCAACCGCGAACTGTTCGGACTGGGCGCGGCCAACCTCGGCTCCGGGCTGGCGTCGGGCATGGTCGTCAACGGCAGCCTGTCCAAGACCGCCGTCAACGGCTCGGCCGGTGCGAAGACGCAGCTGAGTGGGCTGGTCGTCGCCGCGCTGACCGTGCTCACCCTGCTGTTTCTGACCGGCCTGTTCGAGCGGCTGCCCGAGGCGACGCTGGCGGGTGTGGTCATCGCCGCCGTGATCGAGCTGGTCGACGTCGCCGCGCTGCGCCGCCTGTACCGGGCGTGGACGGAGCGGCTGGGCGCGATCTACGGTAGGGCGGCCCGCGCGGACTTCACCGCGGCGCTGGCGGCGATGCTCGGTGTCCTGCTGTTCGACACCCTGCCCGGGCTGCTGATCGGCATCGGCATCTCGATGCTGCTGCTCGTGTACCGCACCTCGCGGCCGCACGTCGTGCCGCTGGCCGCGCAGGGGACGCTGTGGCTCGACGCGGACCGGCATCCGGGCCTGGCCCGGCGCGCGGATCTGCTGGTGGTGCGGGTCGAGTCGGGGCTGTTCTTCGCCAACGCCGACTACGTCCGCGAGCGGATCGAGCAGCTGTGTACCGGGCACACCCGGCTCGTCGTCCTCGACGCCGAAACATCGCCGACCATCGACGTCACCGCCGCGGGCGCGCACCCGGGCCTGCGCGACGCTCTCGCGCGCCGCGGCGTCGACTTCCGCATCGCCCGCTCGATCGGCCAGTTCGGCGACGAGCTGGGCACCGCGCCGACCGGGGGCACCCCGATCGCGGTGTACCCGACCGTCTCCGCGGCGGTCGCCGATCTCCCGGAGCGCGGCGCCTGATCAGCGGCGCACGCGCCGGAACAGTATGCCCGCAAGCCATCCCACCACGAACATCACCAGCAGGATCAGCCACATCGGCGAACGCACCGTGATCATCAGGAAATCGATCTCCACCCGGTCCCGGTTCGCCACGATGAACAGAACGGCCAGCACCGTCAGCACGATCGCCAGCCACTGCGTGATCGAGATCCGCGACACGATCGAGGGTTTCGCTGTCTTGTCCATCGCTGTCCTCCGCGGGGAGTAGGGACAGATCAGACCCGAAGTATCCGCCGCCGCCCGGCCGCCCCGCCTCACCCGCAGCGGATGAGGTCGGCTACCGGCTGGAGACCCGCTCGCCGACCGTGTGCTCCACGACCACCGTCGGGCTCCACGGCATCAGATCGTCGACGGCACGCTGTAGCTCGCCGATCGGCGGCAGCTGCTGGGGGCCGAGGACGGAGACGGTCGCGGTATCGCTCTGCAGCGTCACGTCCGTGACCTCGGCGCCGGAGATGTCGCGCAACCAGTCGTCGGCGGCCTCGGAGATCTGGCCCGCCCACAGCGACGTCAGGGAATTGACCGTCATCGGCAGCGCGACCAGCACCAGGGTCGCGGTCAGCACCAGGTATGCCCGGCCGCGGCGCGCGGTGGCCGCGCCCGCCTCCCGGCCGTATCCGACGAGCACGAGCACCGCGGTCGTCGTGAGGATCATGGCGACCACGTTGGACATGAACAGCACCAGGGCGCCCAGCGCCAGCGCCGGTGCCTGCGATCCCAGGCAGACGCCGACCACCGCCAGCGGTGGCACCAGGGAAATGGCGATGGCGACGCCCGGCAGCACGTCGCCGACGTCTCGCCGCGTGATCGCCACCGCCGCGACCAACCCGGTCGCCAGCGCCGCCGTGAGATCCATCAGGGTGGGCGAGGTCCGCCCCTGCACCTGGGAATTCGACAGCACGGACACCGGGTTGGGCAGCAGCTGCGCGAACAGGAACCCCAGCAGGATCACGACGCCGACCCCGGCGAGGACCAGCAGCAGGCTGCGGCCGATCAGGTGGCCGCGAGCCGTCGCGATGCCCAGGCCGATGCCCAGGATCGGCACCGACAGCGGGGCCACGATCATCGCGCCGATCACCGTCGCCGTGGAATCGCCCGCCACACCCGAGATCGCGATGACCGCCGACAGCACCAGCATGATCCAGAACGCCGACCGCTTCGCCGGTGCGTCACCGACGGACAGATCCAGGCGATCGGTGAGGTCGTCCAGCGAGCGGCGCCGACTGTCCGGAAGCAGATACTGCATCGCCGCATTCTGCGGGCGCCGACGGGCTCCGGATTCACCCCGTGGAGGTGATCTTCGGGATCAGACCTCGATGGGGACGGCCGTTTCGCCGATGTCGCCGATCACCCCGCGCAGCTGGGCCTTGCCGTCGGCCAGCGCGTAGGTGACGCCCGCGATCGCGCACTCGCCGGCGGCGACGCGCTCGGCGATGATGGACGAACGCTGCATCAGCAGGCGGGTGGTCTCCACGACGTGGCGGGCCTCGAACTCGTCCACGCTGGTCAGGCCCTCACGCTTACCCATCAGGATCGACGGGGTGACCTTCTCGACGACGCTGCGGATGAATCCGCCCGGGACGCCCTCGCCGTCGAGCGCGTCGATGGTCGCGCGCACGGCGCCGCAGCTGTCGTGGCCGAGCACCACGATCAGCGGCACGCCCAGCACCGCGACGCCGTACTCGATCGACCCGAGTACCGACGAGTCCACGACGTGACCGGCGGTGCGGACGACGAACATGTCGCCGAGCCCGCGGTCGAAGATGATCTCGGCCGCGACGCGGGAGTCGCCGCAGCCGAAGAGGATCGCCGACGGCTGCTGCCCGCCGACGAGCTTGGCGCGGTCCGCGGCTCCCTGACCGGGGTGCTGCAGCGTGCCCTCGACGAATCGGTCGTTGCCGTCACGCAGGGACTTCCAGGAACTGATGGGGTTCGCGTGGGACATATGTCCGATTTACCATATGTAGTTAGCGGCTGGCGAACGAAGGTCCGGTAACCGCGCGATTCTCCGGTTCGCGCGCGCAGGTCGCGGCGCGCATGGGGGTGGTGTGTGATTCTGCCCGCGTCCCGGCGCGCCCTGCTACCCCGTGTGCGCGCAGATCACCTGGTAGGCCCGGGCGGCGTCTTCGGCGAAGACGAGGATGCGGCGATGGTGGCGTTGCGGGTGGCGGAAGGCCGGGCCGGTGGTGGAGCGGATGCCGTTGGCGCGCAGGATGTTCCGGACCGTGCGGGCCGCATCGTCACTGGGTACCGTGGCGGCGGCGACCAGCAGGCCGTAGTCCTCGGCCTCGGGTTCCGCCGCGGATCTGTTGCGCCGCAGTCTCATTGGTCGCCTCCTCTGCTGTTGCTCCCGCTGTCTTCGGGACGGCCGGATCCGCTGCTTCCGTTGTGGGCGTTTCCGTGGCCTCCGTTGCGCGCAGGGCCGTTACGGACTGATCCATTGCGATCCTGGTGATCCTGGAGCACCGCAAGCTGTTTGCGTTCCTGCTCGTGCTCGTAGCCGGTGAGGTCCGCGACCTGCGCGGGCGGGTCGGAGCGGAGGAACGAGCCCAGGCCGGGTTTGCCCGCCCAGCCGAGTTTGTTCATCTTCTTCGGCACCGGCGCGCCCTGGTACTCCAGCGGGATCGGATGACCGTGGTCGTCGATCGGGCCGAGCGGCTGGTGCATCTCGATGTACTCGCCGTGCGGGAGGCGCTTGATGATGCCGGTCTCGATGCCGTGCTCGAGTACCTGCCGGTCGCTGCGCTGCAGGCCCAGGCACATTCGGTAGGCCAGGAAGTAGGCCAGCGGCGGGCCGACCAGCAGCGCGATGCGGAAGAACCACGTCGTCGCGTTGAGCGAGATATCGAACTGCAGCGCGATGATGTCGTTGACGCAGGCCACCGTCAGCACCGCGTAGAAGGTCAGCGCCATCGCGCCGATCGCGGTGCGCACCGGCACATCCCGCGGCCGCTGCAACACATTGTGGTGCGCGTGGTCCTTGGTGAGACGCTTCTCGATCCACGGGTAGTAGATCATCAGGACGAAGATCACCAGCATCAGCACCGCGATCGAATTCGAGGCGGGGATGGTGTGGCCGAACAGGTACGCCTCCCACGGCGGGAACAGGCGCAGGAAGCCGTCGGTCCACATCAGGTAGAGATCGGGCTGGGTTCCGGCCGACACCTGAGAAGGGTTGTAGGGCCCCAGGTTCCAGATCGGGTTGATCTGCAGTACGCCGCCCATGAGCGCCAGCACGCCGAGGGTGAACATGAAGAACGCGCCCTGATCGAGCGAGAACACCGGCACGATACGGGCGCCGACCACGTTCTTCTCGGTGCGCGCCGGGCCGGGGAATTGGGTGTGCTTCTGGTACCAGATCACTCCGATGTGGGCGGCGACCAGCGCGAGCATGATCGCCGGGAACAGCAGCACGTGCGCGATGTACAGGCGGGGGATGATGATGTCGCCGGGGAAGTCGCCGCCGAACATCAGCCAGTGCAGCCACGTGCCGATCACCGGCATCCCCATGGTGATTCCCGAGAACGCGGCCCGCAGGCCCGTGCCGGAGAGCAGATCGTCGGGCAGCGAGTAG
>NZ_JARWQD010000377.1 GCF_029869545.1 Nocardia wallacei
CCCCCCCCGCGCCCCCCCCACCACCCCCCCCCCCCCCCCGCCTTCATCCCCCCCCCCCCCCGCGGCCCACTACGACTGCGCGCACTCGACGGCACCTGGACCGCGCTCGACGCACGCGCTACCCGCATCACCCTCGACCACGCCACCACCGCCGCACTCCTCACCCTGCACCACACGACAACACCCCACCGACCATGAACCACCCCAACCGCCGACCCGAGGCCACCGCACACCGGTAACCGTCCAGACATGAAGGCTGACAACAGATTTCGCTACCAGCGACTCCCGGCGCACGGCGCGCGAGGTCATCACCCCGCGGGCGCGACACGCACTACGGAGAACGCAATATTGCGAACCGAGGCCGTCGGCGACTAGAGTCGGGCGCAACGCTGCCGCTACTCACAGCGGGGTCCTGTCCGGCATCGAATGTAATGCCGCTTGAAGCGTTCCCGTGAGCATCACCCGGACCACCCATGTCCGCGTGACAATCCTCGACGTAAGCGAAGGACCATGCATACACCCTGCACACAGTCCACCGACCCGACAGTCGCCGACACCGCGCAACACCCACAGGAGTCCCGGCCGCACCCAGCCGCGGGCTCTCACACCACCGCCATAGGTGACGCTGTCCCCGCCTGCTCGGCATCCCCGAGCGATCTACCCGGCGCGGATTCGAGAGTGCTGCGATGACTCGTGCCGACGAACCAGCCCGGATGCCGGAGTTCTACGACTGGATAACCACTGCGCGAGACCATCTCGGCCTGTCACGCGAGACCGCCACCGCACACACCGACTTCAGCGCGTCCTGGCTGGGCAAGATCGAAGACGATCATCGTCATCCCAAACGCGCCGTCGTCGAACAGCTCGCCCGCGTCTACCGGTTCACCGCCTGGCAACGCCGCCACACCCTCAACCTGTGGAAAACATCGGCGACGCTGGCACCCGCCGACGACCTGCGCCACCACCTCGACCGCCCCGCCATCCACGCACACCTCGACCACCTCGACACCCTCCAGCTGATCGCGATCTATCTCGATCCGCTCGGCACCGTGCTGCTGGCCAACAAGCAGCTACGCCAGGCGATCCCCGGCCTCGACACCGCCGACGACAACGTCCATCTCTGGCTGTTCACACCGGCCGCCCGCGAGATCCTGCCGCACTGGGAACACGAAGCAGTCCACGGCATCGCAAGCCTGCGCGCAGCGTTCGGCCGCTACCGCGACACCCCGCAGGCACAGCAGTTGTGGCGAAAACTGGTGGCCAGCAACGACTTCAACCGGCTGTGGGCCGAGCACCCGCTCCTCGTCTCCTACGGCCGGCACTCCCCGATCAGCCTGCGCCATCCCGGATCCGGCGAACCGATGCCGCTGTCGCTCGCGATCAGCGAGACCACCCGCCCCGACATCCTCGTCACCTACGGCTTTTGCGACCAGCCCGCGATCGCTTGCTGACCCCACACGCGCGACCCGCGCCCGGCGCGCCATCGCCGCGCAACGGGGTGCAGCGTGTGACCCGGATACCCCTCGCGTGCACGAACGCCGGAGTCACAGAACGGATTACAAGGGGACCAAGGGAGGCTGTCCGGGCGCTGGCGCGGCCTCCCCCGGGTGGTTATGCCTGCCGGATGGCGGTGATCGCGGTGCGGCCGGTGGTGTCGCGGGCGGTGGTGATGTGCTGGGTGGCCGTGCGTGCGGGCTCGCCGGGGAGCTGTTGGGTCAGAACCACCGCCCACTGCTGGTGAGCCGCATCGACCGCGACCGGAGTCGCGTCGATCTGCACGCAATAAGTGGTCCCGAGAGGCAGGTGGTCGATTCCACGTTGAATGTGTTCAGCCGAGGGGACGTCGGCACCGTCCGCGACGACCTCACGAGCCGCTTGCGCCGAGCGCTGCTGGAAGTAGGCGTGCTCGAACGCGAAGATCACTCCGGGACCGCTCCGCCGATCACCCGGTCCGGTCCCGGAGTACACCGGCCCGTCGTCGCGCTGCGGGCACTCCGCGGTCACGGCGGTCGCCGACTGCGCCGACACGGGTACGGCCGACGTGGCCTCGCCGAGGCCCAGCACACAGGCCAGCGACAGCAGCAGCGTGTACGCGGTGGGCCGGTATCGGCCGAAATCGTGGCGCTGCTGGTCCCGCCGGGCGGCGGCGACACGGCGGGCGAGAGCTGTCAGGTCGGGTGCCTCGGCGCGGGCATCGGCTGCGGCGCACCACTGGTCGATGTCGGAATCGGTCGGTACCTGGCGGCCGGTCTCGTACCGGCTGATCCGCGACGGGTCCCACCCGAGCCGGGCCGCGAACTGCCGCCCGGAACAGCGGGCAGCCGTTCGCAGATCACGCAGCCTCGCCCCGAGTCGCCGCCCTTCATCATCGTCACGATCGATCATTTCATTCTCCAATCATCAGCGGCTCCAGCCCTTTCGGGGTCCTGGGCCGTTGAGTTCGGGTGGCGGCTCACAGGCGAGGCGGGGGCGGTGCCGGGAGATCGTCCCGGTATTCGATCACCGTGCCGTCCTCGGTGGTCCGTTGCCGCACGGGCCCCATCACCCGCAGATTCGGCAGGAACCAGCAATGCTGTTCCTGGCGCAGCGGTACCGCACCCATCAGGCATTCGGTGACTGTTCCGCCGTCGTCGTGCTCGTGGCCGGTCATCAGCCGCTCCGCGAATGCCGCCAGCTCCCACGCCTTTTCGATCGGCCCGACCACGACGCCGGGACGGTCACCGTGACAGTATTCCGGGAACTCGAGCGGCCCGGCAATGCGCCAGCGTATCGGTGACGGATGCGGATCGAAATCGGGTCCGGCGCCCACATACCATGCGGCGTCATCGAGTTCGCGTGGTTCGACTCCGGCGGGTTTACCGTCGCACAGCACGTCGTCCATGGTCGGCGCATCGTGGTCGTCTTCGTCCCAGGTACCGAGAATCCGTGATTGTTTCGGACGCGGTGTGGCATACGAGCGTGTCAGGCACCACTGGTCATCGCACAACGTACACATTCAGCCTCCCGAGTTCGCTAGTTTCCCTTGTCGTTTCACTTGTGCCGGCCGACGCGATCACACCCGACCTGAGCGCGAACAGACTCGCCGAGATCCGCAGCAGTGCCGATATTCGATCCAGCCCGGGTGGCGCGTTGTTCAGGCACTCCATAACTTGAAGCCCTCCCTCGTACGAGTCCGGCTTCTCACGCCCGAATTCGTTCGCCACAGGCAGGTGGCAGGTGGACGGGACGGCGACTGACGCTCCTGCCGATCCAGCCACTCGAGGACATCCCGGCGATACCGGCGCTCCATCTGCCGATCGCGCCACCGGTGGCGAATCCTGTCGATCACTGCGTGCTCCAAATCCTCGGCGTCCCCACTCATCTCGGAGCGGGGGGCGCTGTGGTCATCTCGGTCGGATGGTGGGCTGGTAGTCGGTGGACGGCAGCCACGCGGCCACGGGCAGGGATAGGTCGAAGTTGGCTGGGTAGAACACCAGGTCGGTCTGCACGGCGAGCGGGTAGATGCGGGTGCGGCCACCGGTCCATTGCCCGCGCGGGCCGTGGTGCACCAGACCGACGTAGCCGGTGCCGGTCACCAGGATCGTGCCGGTCGGCAGCCCGGCCAGCTGGACGCGGGACTCGATCAGCCGGGTTCGGCCTACCGAGGCGGGCTTGGGGCCGGTCACGATGGCTTCGCCAGCGATTCCGTGTGCTCGCCGCGGGTCGTCTTCTTCCGGCGGCTCACGCCCACGCCGATGAGGACGAACCCCACCAATTCCAGCGGGAGCCACACCGGCCACGGCGCCTGGTAGGCGACGTGCACCACGGTCGACGCCACGATCAACCCCACCGCGACCATCCCGGCGAGAAGGGAGATCACACGCCACCGCGTCGTCACGCTGTTTCCACTCATCAGGGTCTCCAATTCGTCTTGAGTCACATTGCAGGGCAACGGAGTTCACACCCCGCGAAAGGCGACGCGGGGAGGTGATGCGCAGCACCGGCTTCCCGGCGCGCCTACGCCGATCTGTGGCTGTCAGCCAGCCCAGGCAACTCCCGGCATTGCCGACGCCGGTAACGCTGAGCTGCGGTGCGGGTCGCCCCGCCCTTGTGAGGGGTGGACGGGGCGACCCTGTGTGACGACCTCTCTTACTACTGCGCGGTCGTATACCCTGACCCGTCGCCGTTGCGCTCGTCGGGGTCGAAGCTTACGAACACGCGAAAATGCCTCCCTCCGTGGTTGAAGTGAATTTCTATCTCTCCCAATGTTTCTCGCGCTACCAGCG
This sequence comes from Nocardia wallacei, assembly GCF_029869545.1. Classification (GTDB taxonomy): domain Bacteria; phylum Actinomycetota; class Actinomycetes; order Mycobacteriales; family Mycobacteriaceae; genus Nocardia; species Nocardia wallacei_A. Next base: position 4,266 of record NZ_JARWQD010000377.1, read on the forward strand.
AGGAATCATGATGGACAGGAGCTTGCGTCCGTCGGGTCGGAGGCTGACTACTGTTGCTGGTCGCGTTCGTGCACATCGGGAAACCTTCGTGGTCAGGGGTTGAGAAGGTCGTAGCCGTAGTCGAGGTTCGCGGCGGCAGCTCGCCCCTTCTCGGTGAGCACCCATGGGTATCCGTCCGGATCGACGCCGTCGGGCGCTTGTGTTCTCACGTACCCGTGGCGGAGGAACCAGTAGATCGCGTGCATGGTGCTGGCGCGGCGCGGCAGCCGCAGTTCGGTGGTCAGTGTCTCGGCGTTGCGGGGGCGGCCGTCCGACAGGGCCTCGAGTATCCGTCTCTTGTTGCGGGTGAACAGTTCCCGCGGGTTCCGGTCCGGGTGGCTGGCGACGGCCTTGCACCCGGCGTCGGTGAGTTTCCACAGTTGTTCGCGGGTTCCGTCCGGCCGCGTCCACCACTCGTCGCCGGTGACGAAGCCGCGTTCGCGCAGCCACCGCAGCGTGTGCTTCACCGGCCCCGATTGGCCGATACCGCTGGTCTTCACCAGCCCCGGCACCGTTTGCGGACGGCCGTTACCCAGCGCATGCAGAACCCGGAGCTGGCCGAACGAGTACGTTTCCGCCACTGTTCTACTCCCCTTTTCTATTGCGCCGCAGCGGTTTCCGATTCGAGAATGGTGCGGCCTTTGGCGGTGATCTGCCAGAGCTTGGCGCGGCCGTTCTTGCCGCCGCGTTCACCGCTGTCCTCGACGAATCCGTGGTCGTCCAAACGGCGAACCGTCTGGGTGGCGACGGCCTCATCGATGCCGGACGCCTCGGCGATCTCCCGGCACGTTCGTTTCTCGCCCTCGGCGAGGCTTTCGAAGATCCGCCGCTGGGTCGGGCCGCAACCAGGACGTATGGGCATGTGAAGTCCTTTTCTGTTCGACATGGGAAAGTGAGGGCGAGGTATCGAAAGACCGAGGTCGGCAGTGTGTTTCGCGTGTCACCCGGTGTCGAGGACACTCTGGATCGGGACCAGCGCTGGCGGGGCCGCCCGATACAGGCCGCGTCCCATCTCGGCCAGCGCGCATCGTGCGATCGCGGCGTGCTCGGTGACGGTGGCAGACAGCCGGACCGTCACCGGCCGGTCCGGGTGATCCCTGATCGCCGCCGCCACAGCGGAACCGTCGGCCAGCCCGGCCGACACCACGAGTCCGCCGCCGACCGGTCGTGCCGGACGGCCGGATAACACGTCGTCGCCTTCTGCTGGCCCCTGGCCGACGCTCACGCGGCCGTTCCGCGCCACGGCCGCTGCGGGCGCGTGGAGGTCGGCCATGGCGGCACACGGGGCAACGACAGCGGCGGCACCCCACCAGCCCCGCACCCCGCCATACAGCACGGACACGGCCGCATCGGCGACACCGGCCCACCGCTGCGCCGCCAGCGCTCCCGTGTCCCCGGCGGCGGCCTGCACCGTCGCCGCGAGCGCGGCGGTACCGACCGCTGACGCGCCCGCATAGGCCGGTCGCAGCACGGGCTCGATCATCAGCAGATCCTGCAGAGCGCACCAGCGCGCCGCCGACTCGAGCACCGCTGCCGCAAACCGTTCCAGCACCACCACCGGTGTCACCGGCCCGCGCCGCCCGCGTGCTCGGTCGCGGTCGGCCTCGGCCGCGGAGGCCAGCACCTCCGCGAACAACGCCCGCTTGCTCGGAAAGCCGGAATACACCGCCCCGCGAGTCAGTCCGGCCTCCGCCGCGATTGCATCGACCGACGCGCCGTCGTATCCGTGCTCGGCGAACAGTTCTCGCGCTGCGGCCAGCAGCCGCTCCCGCGTCAGCGCTTGCCGCTGGTGCCGGGTCAGGATCATCGCTGCTGTCCCTTGTCAGGCGATGTGCATGTGACTGGCGCGACGCGCGTGCGACGCCGCCGGTATCGGACCCGTGACGCTGTGGAACCTCTCGTGACCGGGCGCCGACTGGTCGGCGGGCTCGACACACCCGTCGGCGGTACTCACCAGCGGCACCACCACCCCCGGGTCATCGGCACACAACGCCCACGCCACCACCGGAACCGACCGCAACGAACCGTCCGCACGCCGATAATGCGCACACCACCCCTGCGCCGCGATCAACGACCGATAGGTGCGGCAATACTCGTCGGTCCGCTCGAGACCCGAGAAACCCGCGCGCTCGCGGGCGGCGACCAGGCAACCAGCGTCGGTGTCGACGATCAACGCCTCGCCCGTCTCGCTCCACGCCATCACCGGGTAGTCCTGATCGGCGAACACGGCGGTATACCGAATCGTGGCCTGCATCATGGCTTATCCAACCCGCCCACAGGCACGGCCGGCGGGCTCGGCAACTTGTTGCAGCCCGCCTCGGTGATCTCCCACAAAATGGCCCGGTGGTCGGCACGGTCCCCGGAATCGCGGACGAACTTCCCCGCCCGCAGCCGCGCCATGCTGGCGCTCACGCCGCGCAGCGACAATCCCGTCGCTGTCGCAATCTGCGTACTGGTCCGGTTGCCTTCGGTGAGGCATTCGAGGATCTGCTGCTGGTTCTTGCCGTGCCCGGGAATGGTGGGCATGTCAGTGGCCTCCTGGTACGAAATACGTTGTCTTGCAGGACTAGTGGTCGACAGACCGGCGGGCCGGACACTCCGCGCCGGTACCGTCGGGCGCTGCGGCGACATGGATCGACGCACCCGCCAGCTGGACCGCACGAATGCCGTCTTCGAGATGGAGCGCGGCGGGAATGATCACCAACGTGGCTTCCCTCCGGTGGATCGCCTCGACGAGTTTCCGCAGCGGCTGCGCCTCGTCGACCCCGAAGATCAGAACCTCGGGCATATCCACACCGAGCGCCTCGGCGACGTCGCGGACCAGCCGTTCCTCGGCACCGGGCTCACCGGTCAGGTCCGAGCGGATATAGCCGATAGCGTTGTCTCCCATAGCGATAACTCGTTCGATTCAATTCCGGCGTGCACGAGCTGTATCGTCCGTGCGCCACAGCTGCGGCAGGGCCCGCGCGCTCGACTCCAGCGCCATCACTGTCGGGTCGTCCGACAGCACCGTCCGGCGATGACCCGACGCGGGCATGTGATGCACACGGATATGGCTGGTCGAGCCTCGGGGCACCACCGCGTGATAGCCGTTGCCGTCCATGTCGACCACGAGTCCCGTGAACACCGGGTCGCCGACATCGGCGAAGGTCAGCCGATACTGCCCGTTGTCTTGTTTCTCAACGGAAGAGGAGCGGTCGACCATCAAGCCGAGGCCCCAGCAGCGGAGACCGGCCTCGATCAACTGTCCGAAGTGCTCCGGCACCATCACCGCCGCCGAGTGCTGCTGGTCGGCCGCCAGCGGGAACGGGTAGAGGTGGACCTGTTCGCCTGAGCGGTATTCGAATCCGAAGAACAGCGGAAACACACCCGCCGTGCCGTACATGTTCAGCATCGTGGCGCACGAAACCTCGCGCGCAGTCACCACAGGACAGGGAATCACAGGGCTTGCGATCCTTTCGAACTCGAACGTTGGACATCTAGGAGGGTCTTGTCACCGAGCGGCGTGATCTGCCACCGCCGTCCGTCGCGGGGGCCGGGGGTCTTGTCGACCATGCGCTGCACGTGCAGGCGGATCGCGGCACGGTGCACCAGCCGCTCGTCCAGCTCGGCCTCGGCCGCCAGCTGCGCGGTCGTCAACCACTCCACCCGCGACAGCAGATCCAGCACCCGCAACTCGGCCGCCGCGACCCGCTGCATGTCAGTGAGGAACGGTGGCCGTGTCATGACCGTCGGCGGCTGCGTGCGTACTCGACCGCCGCGATCACTGCACCGAGCAGGGCGCACACGCCGACGATCACATCGAGCAGCCGAACGACCCGGATCATATTGAGGCGCATCACTCGATCGCCCCCGATTCCTGTTGCGCGCGTGCCTGATTCGCGAGCCGGGTCTCCACCACATACACCAGCCCGAAAAACAGGGGCACCGTGAGCGCGGTCAGGCCGAGGGCGACCTGCCACGGCAGAACTATCCAGCTGATCGTGAGCCCGACAGCGAGAAGGAATGGCGCCCATGCCTTCACGACGGCGGCGCTGATGGTCGGCTTGCGGGTGTCGGGGTCTGTCACGGTCCGGTCTCCTGTTCTGGGGTGTGGGTGGGTGTTACGAGCAGGTGGGTGTGGGTGCGTCTGGCCCCGACTGTCCGGTCGAGCCAGAGCAGCAGCAGGGCGAACGCGGCGACGGCCATGACGACCGTGAGCACGACACCGAACGTGCCGAGGTAGGACAAGGCCACGACGGCAGGTGGGAAAGGTTCGCGGTGCCGGGCGAGCCACACTCCGAGGACGATCCGCAGGCCGCGATCGTGGGCGCGGGGTAAGGGTGCAGCTCACCCGCCGGTCATCTCTCATCGTGGAGCAGGTGGTGGTCGTAGAGGTCTTGGTGCTCGTACACCACCGGCGGCGGAGGATCGAGCATGTCCGCCCAACGACACCACCACGCGGGCTCGGAGAGTTCGACCGGACGTGGCATCGTCTCGGCGACCGCCCGGACGGCGGCCACCGCGACACAGGCGACGCCCGCGGCAACGGCGAGGACAGGCAGACGGTGACGCGAAAGCATGACGGGGAGTCCTCCATAGGCGAATCGTGTTGTGGGTCAGCGTGTTCACAGCTGGGTGAGGATGCAGCTTCCGGGACGGCAGCCCGGCGTGCAGCCGCCGGTGCACGGGGACCGGAGCGAGTCGAAGGTGTCGGCACGGTGCGCGTTGCCGGTATGAACGGCGCGCACCATCTCGGCATAGCCGTCCAGCACGTCGTTCACGGTGTCGCGGTACTCGCGCCACCACCCGACAGACCAGACACACACCGGGCGAGGCCGCACATACCACAGCAACCAGCCCGCGCCGCCGAAGCCAGCGGCAGAGAAAGAAGCCGTCAAGAGGAACAAGCGGATACGCAGTGGCACGGTGAGTCCTCCAGTCGGAGAAGGGAATCGAGCAACATCAGGGAGTGCGCGAGCACCTCCGGCTGCCCCCGAGCACCACGAGGCACCAGGCGGTCGGCCACACAGCCGGAGGCGTCGCTCCCCCGCTCCCCGGGGGGGTTGGTGGAGGGTTGGGGAGCGGGAAGCCTGCTACGGACCGGCACGGGGCGTGTCCGCGGCCGTCAGCCTGCGCGGAGCGCTGTCCTGCGCGGGCAGCGGGCCCGCTGCGGCGTCGGCTTCGGCGCGCACCGCCGCCCATGTCGCCGCGTAGTCCGGCAACCGGTCCTGCGCGGCAGGCAGGGTGAATCCGGGCCCGAAATACACGAAGCCGGTCGCGCCGGTCCCCCAGATGCTGTGGGGCCAGTTGTACGACGGCCACACCGCAGCCCGATCGGTGAGCGTGCCGATCAGCACCTGCCCCTGCCCGGTGACCGTCCACGACACCGTTACCGGCCCTTCGACCGTCCAGTGATGGCCGCTGCGGCTCCGGTGCTCGGACCGGATCAACGTCGATGCCGATGTCGCTCCCATCACGTCTCCAGTTCCGCAATGACGTTGTGGGACAGGAGCCTTGGGTTGACGGTTGTGCAGACCGCCTCAGCGACACCGAGAATCAGCGCCATCGGCGGCAGCTCGACGTCCGGCACCGGCGGCGCGACCCAGTACCTGGCGGGATTCCCCGGTGTCGGGTAGGAGATGTAGTCGCCCGGCGCCGAGACATAGACCGGGCCCCCAGCCCGCACGAGCCGCGCGCGCAAGTCGATATGGGCTTCGAGGCTGAGGCCGGGCCGGACCAGGAACATCCAATGATTCGCACCCGTGGTGCCCATGATCGGCGCCTCGATGCCACGGTCGGCCAGCTCGGCCCGCACCAGCTCCCCGAGACCGCCATCCATCCCGACCACGTGCACGTTGCGTGCAATCGTGTAGATACTGCCCGGGTCGACCTGCGCTTCCAGGTGATAGACGGTGTTGTACCGACGCCACTGCTGCTCCAGGGTGAGGCAAATCTGCGGCCGAGTCATGACCCCTCACCGCCCGATTCCGCCTGCCCGTGCGTGCGGTGTGGTTCCGGGCGAGGCGGCACCGGCCACTGCCTGTCGGGCCAGGCCGGGGTGGCTGGGCTCGCGTGCCGGGTCGCGATCTCGTAGACTACCGACAGGGCGGGCAACTCGGCGTCGACCGGCGCTGCCAGCCACTTCTTCCGGGCGTAGGGCGGTGTCGGCAGGAACACCGTGGCGCCCGCCTCGGAGATCACCACCGGATACTGCGGGCGACTGCCGGCCAGCTCGTAGGCCAGGCTGCGATGCTCCCGCGGCTCGAGATCCGGGGACACCAGGAACTCCCACCGCACCACCCCGTGCCCGCACATGATCACCGGCCGCAGATCCCGCAGCCGCATCTCCGTGCGCACCCGCGCACCCACCTGCTGATCCATCGACACGACATGCAGACTCCGCCCCGCCCAGGCGATGATCGCGTTGCCGCCGATGACCTGAGCCTGTAACCCGTGCACGGTGTTGTACCGGTCCAGGCAGCACCGAATTGCGTTCTGGGCGTGGGCGGTCACGGGCTGAGCCATAGGTCCTCGCAAGGCAATCGAAGGAATCTGGTCAGTCCGTCACGGACAACAGTGGCCGTAACGGTCGGATTGTGGCTGGACTGCCACTTGGTCATGAAGTTGGCCGCCGCCGTCCTGCACGCGGCGAAATCGAAATACGTTCCCCCATAGGTGAATCGGACGTGCACGTCGGGTTCATCCGGTCGAGGAGACCGGACTTTCGCCGACGGCCGCACGCTCATCGCGATAGGCCCCGCTCGGACGGCTCGCGAATTACGTTGTAACGCAACAGCTTTGCGCGACTTTTGCCGATCGTGTGGCTACCGTCCGGTCGGCGTAGCTCCCCGGTGAGCCACTCGCGCCGCTCCGGACGATGCCGCCCTGGCGACGAGTTCCGCAGCCGGGCACAGAAATAGCCCAGCCAGGCGCAGAAACCGCCGACGAGGACAACAACGGCGAGGGCAGTCGACACGTCGAACCTCCTAGATCGAGTGGGCTTCGAACCGCATCGCCGGGCGCGTGCCAGAGATCAGGTCGGCGACATGCAATACGGTCTCCACAGAGGGCCGAAATGCATCACGGGGACCCGCAACCCACCGGCACGACTGGTCCCCCGGCGACGGAAGTCGAATTGCCTCGCCGCACCGAATGGCCTCGATTCCGAGGCCGAGTGCTATAGCTCCCAGGACCGGGTCCGCGTCGATCCGATACGGCCGAACGAGAAACGTCCACGCATCGGCCTCGCCGACGATCTGACACCCGATCCCCAGAACTCGCATCCGGTCGCGCGTTGCTTCGCCGAGCGCAACCGGCATCTTGACGGCGCCGATGTCGGTCAGTCGCATGACAATCCGGCCGCCGTGGTCGATCCGACAAGGTATGCCGAACGCGGCGTTGTATTGCGCGATGCGCTTCTCAATCTCTTCCACCGCCTTCGGCGGCTGCACGCTGGTCATCCCCGGCCTTCCATCGGCGCAATGTCTGCATGCGCCCCAGCCAGGGTCCGATCCGGAACTGACGGGTTATGAGTTCCGTCGAACTCCCCGAACCGGGCGCAGGGTCCATAACACACCCGCGACAGACCACAGTCACCCCGAAACGGAGACTCCGAATAAAATTCTCCAAACTGCCTGCAAACTCTCCGCACCAGGTGGGATGATTCCCCCGATACGGAGATTCAGACCTCCCCGAAACGGAGACCATCGTGCCGGAGACACCGCGTAACAGAGGAGCAACACTTCCCCGACGCCAGCTTGGCCGCTATCTCGTGGACTGGCGAAAACAGGCGGGATTCACTCAAGTCGGGGCAGCCCAGCGCTTGGAGATGGGCGCGACCAGCCTCAACCGCCTGGAAAAGGGGGAGACTGGCCGAATCAAGACCATGGTCATCCAAGCCATTTGCGACCTGTACGGGGTCCCCGAGGATCTCGCCGAGGCATTCAAAGGTCTTGCGCAGCAAGCGAATGTGAAGTCGTGGTGGCATCAGTACGGCGACATGATTCCCCAGAACTTCGATGTCTACGTCGGACTTGAGACGGCAGCGACGCAGATCATCACCTACCAGCCTGACCTGGTTCCGGGCCTGCTTCAGACCGCTGACTACAACCGATCTCTCGTGCGATTGATCTGGCCCGACGAGACGCCGGAACAGTGGGACCAGCGCGTCCAGATCAAGACTCAACGGCAGAACATCATCACCAGGAAGACCCAGCCGGTCGAGTTGGATGTCGTGATCGGTGAGGCCGCTCTGCATCGCATTGCCGGAAGCCGCGCCGTCATGGCAGCTCAGCGACGGCATCTCGCCGACATGAGCACACGGGACAACATCACAGTTCGCGTGCTACCGTTCGACGCCGGATTCCCTGACGGGATATCCATGCCGCCGTTTGTGATCCTCAACTTCGGCGAAGATCAGGCTGGCGCACCAGTTGAGCCCCCTGTGGTGTTCCTCGAGGGCGCTGTCGGCGACATGTACCTTGAGAAGGAAGATGACGTGAGGCTCTACAGTCGGCGGTACGAGAGCATCAAGGCCGCAGCCTTGGATGAGACGATGAGTAGGAACCTGCTGAGGCGGGTAGCAAAGGGAGCATGAGCAGCGTGAACGTTGACCTGTCTGGGGCGAAGTGGTTCAAGAGCAGCCGCAGCCAAGGCGGAAAAGAATGTGTCGAGGTCGCGTTCCTCGACGAGGGCATGGTTGGCGTTCGCGACAGCAAGAACCCCGCAGGCCCGGCGCTCGTCTTCACACCCGGCGAATGGGAAGCCTTCACCGGCGGAGTTGTGCAGGGCGAGTTCAACCAGCCGCAGGCGTAGCCGGTAGTAGGCAGGCAAACCCCAGGTCCGTGTGTGGGCCTGGGGTTTTCTGCGTCTGCGTGACGAGCCCGCCTAGCCATGGTTCGGCGAAGAAGCGTCGAGACGGGTTGCCAGTGCGCAGCCGCGTGGCGGCACCGGAAGCGGGCTGGCACTGGCTACGGTTGGCTGCCGTGACGGTCGAGACCTTTCAATGGATTGCCGGGGGCGTTCCTGTCGGGGTGCCTGTGGTGCAGGTGTACGGGTGGCTGGTCGATGAGACGGGCGCCGTGCTGATTCAGGATGTCGGCGATGGGTTCAATCTCCCTGGTGGGTCTCCCGAGCCCGAAGATCACGGTGACCCCGTGGCGACGCTGAAACGGGAAGCGCTGGAGGAATCCCAGGTAACTGTGCGTGACGCCGTGCACCTGGGATACGAAGTGGCCCATCGTGATGGTCGGGCGGTTGCCTTCGTCAGGATGGCGGGCAGGATCGGTGAGTTTCTGCCGCGTCAACCGGATCCGGACGGTGGTCGATTGTTCCGGCGGTTGATGGCTCCTCTCGATGACGCCCCGGCATTGCTGGGGTGGGGACATTCGGGATGTACCCAGGCGTCGGCGGTGCGCCGAGTTGCTTCGGCGAGGTGGGGGTTACGAGCGTCGTACGGCGCTGCGGTCTATAGAGATTGACGGTCGAGCAGCGGTAGCCACGGTGCGTTGTCGCGGAGAAAGCGGCCGACTGCGCGCGGGTGGTCGAAGTGTGTGCGGGCGAATTGTGTTGCCTGTCGGAGTATTTGGTCGCGGCCGGTGGTATCGAGGGTGAGGGCTGTGCGGATGGCGTCGGCTAGGCCGTCTGGGCGGCCGGGTGGCGTGGTGAATCCGGTGCGGCCGTCGACGACTTGCTCGGCGAGTCCTCCGGCGGTGGTGGCGATGACGGGGCCGGCGTGAGTTGCGTATGCCTCAATCGGTATCCGCCCGAAGGGTTCCGCTCGTGAGGGCACCACCACGCCGAGTAGATCTGGGTGGGCGAGCCAGCTGCGGATGGTCGGGGCGAATGTGGTCAGCAGTGTGACGTTCAGTCTCTCGTCGGCGATGCGGTCGGTGAGGTGACGCTGGTACCGGTTCGGCTCAGGGGCGTCACCGACCGCGGCCATCACCAGATGCGGGACGTCGTCTCGGGAGCGGCGCAGGAGCACGAGGGCGTCGAGGAGATCATCGAACCCTTTGTAGGGGTGTGCTCGACCCATGGTGAGCAGGAAGCCTCCGCGGGCGGGGCCGGGCAGCAGGTTGTCGTCGGTTCGGCCGATCTGCCAGTCCCGGGGCCCGAGCCCGTCCTGCAGGTCGATCACGGTGTCGCCGGGAAGCCAGTACTGCCCGGTGAGGTGGTGTCGCATGTAGTGGGAGATGGCGGCGATCCGGCCGCCGCCGCTGCTGACCGCGTGCAGACCGTAGGACTCCCACGCTCGGCGTTCCGGGTCGTCGGGTGTGTGGATCGCCGCAGTGGACCGGGGAACGACGACCATCCTCGACACGAGCGCAGGGGGCAGGAGCGGGGCGACTCCGAAGAACGGAACATCGAAGGCGATCACCATCGACTCGGTGGTGCTGGTCGGTACCACGCGGTGCAGGGCGTCGGCGGTTTCGGTGGCCAGTCGCCGGAACTGTGGCAGTCCGCCGAATCGCGTTGCGCCGTGGGTGCCGTTGTGGAGCGGAACAACTTCGGCGTCGGCTCTGGCCAGCAGGCGTTGCGTGTCGGTGTGCCAGTCCTGGTCGAACTCGGGGCTCGCCGGTGACAACTGCACTGGCAGGACGGTCAGTCGCGCCTCGGGTGGTAGGAGGTCGACGAGGATTTCGAGGAAGATCTTGTTGGCGTAGCCCGCGCCCGTGCCGCAGCCGTAGAAGCCGTCGTGGAGGGCGACGACGATTGTCGGCCGACTCATTGTGCGGCCGTTCTGTCGGCGTCGAGCGTGCGGGCGAGATCGCGGAGGATGCGGGCCGCGATCTCGATCTGCGGGTTGCGCAGGTGATTCCATGCGGCAGTCGACAGCCTCCGGGCCAGGCTGGGGTGGACTGCGCCGACGATGCCCACAGGGTCGGCGTAGAACGCTGCCAGCCGTTCCAATCCGGCTCCGGTACTCCACGGGTGGCCGGAGGTCAATCGGTGGTGGCGGCGCCGGAGGCTGGTGTCCGCGGTGGTGTGCAGCACGGTGTAGGCAGTCGCGACGGCGAGGGCTCCGGCGTCGAGCCGGGCCCATATCCGGTGTGCTCGGGCCGTCAGCAGTGCCGGGTCGTCGGCGCTGTGCGCGTAGGCCAGCATCGACAGCCAGTCGCGGTCGATGAACACCGGGCCGGTAGCGGCCAGCGTCGTTGCTTGCCGATGTTTGGCCACGTAGTTGTGTTCGTGGGCATCGTCGTCGCCGACGTCGGGGTGATCGGCGACCGGGATGACGGTTCCTGCCGCTGTGGTGTATTCGCCGACGACCTGGTGGCCTTGTGCGGCAAGGAGATTGACTGTGCTGGTTTTGCCGGAGCCGGGCATGCCCTCAATCACGAGCCGCGGCCATTCCCTGTGGTCAGAACAATGCTGTTTGGTCGGTGTCTGCATCGTCGCTCCTGGATAAATCGAGGCAAGCCAGGGCCGCCCCCGTGGTTCGAGTGGCGTCGCACCGTCGAATCGGCCAGCCGCCCAGAAGCCGGGCATCCAGCACGACGGGCCGATCATCGGTGTCGAGCACCAGTTCCCGGCCGACGAGGCACCGCACCGTTCCGGCGATCCGTGCACCGGACTGCAGCTCGGTGACCTCGTCGACGAGGCCGGTCGGGAGTCGATCGAGACCGAACAACTCGCTGTTGTCGACCGGTCGGCAGGGCTGGAGAACAAGGTCTTCGGGCCACGGCACCGTCGCCACGATCCGGGCGTGCGCGGCGTCGAGTTCGGCCCGATGCTGTGGTGTACCGGTCAGCCGCCGCCAAGCGGTCAGCTTGGTGCGCCGGTGGTAGCGTTCGGCCGCGATCCCGCTCGCGGAGATAGCCTTCTCCATCGCGCGGATCGCGGGGAGGCTGCCGGTGGTCAACCAGGTGTAGGCGAGCGCTCCCTGTTCGGCGAGCCGGTCGGTGCCGCGGCTGCCCGCGGTGAGTCCCACCTTGGGCAGGTTCGGGCCCAGCCATGCCAGATACAGGCCGTAGTCGCGGCCGTCGTCGGCGAGTTGATCCCGGGCCAGCTGGTGACCGTCGTCGGCGGCCGAACACGGCTGGCACTGAGCCGAAGTCGCCTGCCCCGCGATCGGTGCGGCGAACGGGCACGGCTGGCGGTGACCGAGTTCGGGACGCCAGATCCCGACGCAGCGCCGCGGCCCGCACACCTCGATACCGACCGGCGCTGCGAGTGGGAGGGGGCGGGGCCGCTCGACGCCGGACGGGTCAGCGGCCGTCAGCGCGGGCTGGTTGTGCTTCCAGAAGATGCCGGTGGCGGTCCATGCGGGCGGCTGCTCGGTCATGCTCGTACCTCTCATACAGGTCGGCAAGGGTATCCCGGCCGAACAGGTGCGCGATGTCGCACCAGGCGTCGCCCGGGTTGTCCGGCATGTGCAGGTGGTTGCGCAGCGCATCCGTGCCGCCGAGCTGGCGCCGGATGCCGACCTTGATGTCCTTGGCGCTGGCACCCGAGTCGCCATCGGCGAGCAGGAGGAACGCCTCGACCGGCCCGGAGGCCAGGTAGTCGTCCTGAGCGCGGGTGTACTCGGCGCCGTAGGCGTCCGGATACAGTCGCCGCGCATCGCTGGCCGACAAGCGGACCGACCGGCTCGACAGGATCCGATAGGACGGGGACAGCAGGCTGCGGACGGCGTCGATGTCGGCGCCCGGCTTGGTCATGGCACAGCTCAATTGCCATGTCGGCCAGGCGATGTCCGGTAACGGGGCTCGCATCGATTTCGCCCAGTTCTCCAGGCAGTCGCAGTCGCGCGGACCGAAGATCTCCGGGTGCCCGGGAGGCTCCATGCATTCGAGGGCCGAGGCGTCGGCGCGGCATTGCGAGCAGCCTTGCACCGCCGGAACCAGGCCGAGCCCGAGTGCCGGCGCGCTCGTCGCGGCACGATAGGACACCCACCACGAATCCCAGGCGCTGTCCATCGTGAGGCGCGGCGTCGGTGCGTCACGGCGGGACAGCCGACGCTCCCACGCCCATGCCAGCAATGCCTTCACCCGATCGCGGTGGCACAGCCCCGCCTGGTCGACATCCGTGGTCACCCCTCAGCCCTCCCTTGATCTCGGTTCGCGCGACACCAGCGCGCGAACGATCGCCGCCGTGCCCGGAGCCTCGGCCAATTCCAGTTCGGCACAATCGATCTGGTGCCCGACCAACGCGGGAACGATCTGGTCGAGCAGGTACGCGGCGAGCTGCTCGGTCGAGGTGTTGGTGATCGGCAGCACCACGGTATCGCCCGCAGGAAACACATACCGTTTGCTAGGGCTCGCGACCCGCACCGTGTCGTCGACGTGCTCGATCGACACTCCCGGGCAGTCCGCCGCCAAGAGGACACGTCGCCGCAACGGTGTGATCGCGTCGCGCAGCAGCACCTTCACGGCGCTGAAGTCGGCCACCATTCCGTCTTTCCCGACGCCACCGGCCAGCCGCAGCACCGGAATATACGTGTGTCCATGCAGTGGCTCGAACTCCCCGGCGTGCCATCCGGTGTGCGCGGCAGGGAACCGGAACTCGCTGCCGCCGATCTCAACAGTGGTTGCGCCGCTGGTGATTTCGAATGCGCTATTCACGAGGGGGTCCCTTATCGGTGGGTGAACTGGGCCAGCGTGAAGAATTCGCCTCGCGCCCGCGCGTCGTGGAGCAGCCGCCCCAGCAGGGCGGAGGTGACCGTGGTCGTACCGGGAGCCTGCACACCGCGCAGGGTCATGCACAGATGCTCGGCCCGGACCACGACGCCGACACCCTCCGGTCCGAGGTGATCGACCAGCCACTTCGCGATCTGCTGCGTCATGCGCTCCTGGGTCTGCGGGCGGCACGCCATCAGCTCCACCACCCGGGCGAGCTTGGAGATACCGATGATCTGCCCGCCCGGCAGGTAGCCGACGTGCGCGGTGCCGATGAACGGCAGACCGTGGTGCTCGCACAGCGACCGGAAGCTGATGCCCTGCACCAGGACCAGCTGCTGGTAGTTCTCGTCGTTGTCGAACACCGTCAGGTCGAACTCGCGCGGCGTCAGCAACTCGGCGTAGGCGCGTGCCATCCGGGCAGGCGTGTCCCGCAACGACGGGCTGGAGGTGTCGATCCCCAGCGCGTGCAGGAACGATGCGGCAGCAGCCTCAGCTGCCGCCATGTCACGAGCCGTGGATTCGGGAGTGATTTTGTGCCGAGCCAGGGGAAGACGGCTCGGCGTGGCGCCGATCGCCAGGGCGTTATTCATGCCGGTCCTCGTTTCGATCGCCTTGTGGGCCAACGGGTACCGGACCAGTGAAACGGTGGCGGACAGGGTGAGGGAATGATGAACTGGACTCATTCACGCTTCACTCAACTCACACACCGAAGCCGGGGGAGCAAGGGGCTTGAACACGCCGTCCGAAACCAGCACCGCCGAGCAAGCCGCCGAGGCGTTCGCCGCCGAGGTGGCCTACTGGCGCGAGGTGAGAAGCCTGTCCAAACGCGCCCTCGCGGCGCACATGGGATTCGACCCGTCCTACATCAGCCACGTCGAGGCCGGTCGGCACAAACCGACCGAAGACTTCGCCCGCAAAGCCGACACAGCGCTCAACACCGGGCACGCCATCTGGAAACGCTGGCGCGACTACGAAACCGCCAAAGCCCACATCCCCCGCCCGATCGCCCCCTCCCCCGCACCACCAGCACCCGGCTACGCCGGGACCGAGTTGGTCGTCGAGCACGACGCCGCCCGGCTCGACTACGACGGCACCGCCTACCGGCTCACCATGCGGCGGCTGCTCCGCAACACCGGCACCGAACCCGTCACCCGCTACCTCATCCGCATCAGCGTCAACCGCTACCCCGACGAGCCCGAACGATCGAAACTGCACTACCGCCACAACCCCCTCACCCTCGAAGAGCTGGCGCTGAACGCGACCTGCCGCGACGAACCCATGCGATGGGAGGTCAAACACGACCAGGACGCGTTCAAGGAGATCTGGCTGCAGTTCGAAAACGACAACGGCCGCTTCCCGCTGTATCCAGGCCAATCGGTGTGGATCTGCTACGACTACAGTGTGAGCGACGACAAATGGGGCCGATGGTTCCAACGCGCCGTACGCCTCCCCACCGAGCGCCTCGAAGTCCAGCTCGCCTTCCCCACAGACCTCGCACCCGTCGTGTGGGGAACCGAAACCTCCATGACCGCCGACGCACGCCCACTCCCCACCCCGCCGATCCGGCACGACGACAACGGGACAACCGTCTTCAGCTGGAACACCTACCGGCCACCACTCCACTGCCGATACCGGCTCGAATGGCGATTCGGTTCATGACCCCAATCCACCACGCAGGGAAGGAACTACCGTGATCGAGGCCAAGCCCAGCGATACCATGCGCGATCTCGGTATCGTCCAAACCGGCGCAACCATCCTCACCCAGCCGGCCGCCCCGTTCGACCTCCCATCGGAAGCCTCAGCGGCCCGCGCGGTCATCGACGACCTCCGATCCGCCATGCGCCGCGTCGGACACGCCCACCCGTTCGCCAAAGGCATGGGCATCGCCGCCCCGCAGATCAGCGTCGGCCGCCGCGCCGCAGTAGTCCAGCCCCCCGGCAACGACGCCGCACCGATCATCCTGCTGAACCCACGCATCGTGGAACACTCCGACGACGAAGACGAACAATACGAAGGCTGCCTCAGCTTCTTCGACGTCCGCGGAATCGTCCCCAGGCCACTCCAAATCATCGTCGAAACAACCAGCCTCACAGGACAACCCGTCACCACCGAATACCGCAACGGCATCGCCCGCCTCGTCCACCACGAGCTGGACCACCTCGACGGCATCCTCTACACCAGCCGCATGCGCCCCGGCGTAGAACCCATCCCGATCGCCGAATACCGCCAGACCGGACGCGCCTGGAGCTACCAGCAGTAATCGGTCACTATCGAAGTGAACGGGAACACGGCCGAATGCTGCATCGCCTTCCACCACCCCGCCTCTGGCGGCCACCGTACTCCCGCCGTCCCCACGGGTTCGGCGAGAATGCACACGGAATCGTCTGCACTGCAACATAGTTGGACCCGAACGACTACTCGCAGAGTCGCCTGCCGTGATTCATGGCTTCGAGCGTGATCCGCCGAGCACTCAGGCGCTCCTGCTTGGTGTACCGCGGGTCGGCGAGTTCCCTCTCGATAATGTGCAGAATCTCCTCGATCAGTAGCGCCCGGCCGTACGGACGATTGTGCGTATGCGTCGCGTTGCGTACCGCCTCGGTCAGCAACGCCTCGAGCTCGGCACCTACACGATTCATAGCGGCGAGCCTACCACTGCATTCGAACTTATGTTCGACCAATGGTAGGGTCTCGCGCATGCCTGCACGTCCGACAGCCGAGTTCGCGCGGCAGCAGATAGACCAGGTTCGTCGACAGTTGCTGGATGCCGCGGCGTTCGGCAAACAGATCACGCCCGACCAGTTGGAGCAGCTGGCAAGCAAGCTCGCTACCGGAGTGCAGGCCCTCGATGCGCCAGCCGAGCCGGGCCCGAATGTACGCCTTGTTACGCACGCCGGGGGCCGCTTACGGTGAATAGCAACTCGTCCCGCTGCGCGCGCTGCACTCGCCAGCTCGCTCCGGGCGCGCCCTCGCACCGAATTGCACGGCGTCTGTACGGGATTCAGCGCACCGAGACCGACGAACCTGCCAGCACGCGAGCCTGAACCCTGGCGCGGCCGTCCACAACGACCGCTACAGCACCGGGCCGAATCACCCGAGACGGCAACGTGATGCACCGGCATACGCTTCGGTTCTCGGCCCGGTGAGCCCGGCGACGGTTCAACGCCGGTCCGCGATGCGGCGGCGGGCCCGGACCTCGATCACCTGCTGCCCCTTGCGCGGGAGGCTGCGGATCGCGAACTGCTTGGTCGCCGCGATCAGCTTGATGTCGGACAGGTAGCCCCACCGAGCTGGCGTCCAGTCCGGGTCGGCGTGTTCGAGGGCGGCGGAGACCGCCGATATCGGGGACCAGCTGTTAGGTCGAGCGGTTGCCGCTACCGCCTCGTGCAACACCTGCATGAGTCGTTCGTCGGCGGCCAGCTCGCCGGCAGCCCGGCGACCGACCTCGATCGCGAGGATTCGCTGGTTGATATCGCGCCGGTCCCTGCCCGCATCCGGGTGCAGAATCTCGTCCACGAGCAGGGCTGCGATCCGGCATGCTTTGCGGGCCTGGGGATTTCGGACGTGGCCGAGAACCCGCCTGAGCAGAGCGTGGGCCTCGGTCCATACCGACTTGTTCGCCGAACCGACGGCCTGGCTTCGGAAGAGAAGCAGTTGGCGGGCCTTCTCATCCTGATCCGGGTCGCAAACCACCCCGTCGCAGCCGTCCGGCTGGAAGGGGTCGTAGACCTGCGGCTCGACGTCCGGCGGCGTCAGCACCGATGTCCGGTCGTGCCGGGGCAGCTGGATTGGGGCAGGGAGCACGGACCCGAGCCGTTCCACGGCCAGTTCCAAGTGCCCCCCACCGCGCACCAAAGAGGAAGTTCTCCCCAGGCCAATACACCTGACCGAGTTCCAGCAGTTCGCGGTCGATGAGCCCGTTCGCGGCTGCGGTGAGAGCCAGCGCTTCGTAGATGGTCACCAATGCGGTCGTCGAATCGGCCGGACTGGTCGTCCGCACCTTCTCCACGATCGTGTGCAGCGCTTCCAGCGCACTCGGCTCGATCGGTTCCCGGCTGTCCTCACGCTGCTCCGGTTCGCACCCACCAATGCCGCTGCGCCGCAACGCTTCGGTGTAGCGCAGGTTCTGCTCGATCGCGAGGCGCCGGGCGCGGCGCTAGTTTCGGGAGCTGCCGTTTTTCGGCATCGTCGTCCGTTTCCGGCAAGGGTGCCCACGCCGCCCTGCCGTGACGAATCGTGCCGACCGGGAAAGGGATGGATCAGCGCGGGCCCCGGAGAGGACCTTGGTTCATCGGCGTCGCCACCAGCGTGGGCGGGGCAACTGAACGGTGAGCGTGCGCGGCCTGCTCGCCCGGCAGCGTAGCATCATCGCCAACCGAACATGACCGCTGCCAGCAGAAATAACAGGACGGTCCTGTGAGTGACAACGACAGCCACCCGTATTGCTACGGCGGGTGCATGCCGAGCCTGTCGGCGAACGCCCTGGCGAACAAGGGCAAGCGAAACGGGCTCCGCCCCGGCCAGCTCGAACAGGTGCTGCAGCTCGTCGACGGCCGCTGCATGGTGTGTCTGCGCAGCCACGCCATGGTGATCGACACCACGACCCGGTCGCAGAAGCGCAGGCCCCGCGGGGTCGTGTGCCGGAACTGCAAACAGCGAATCGCTGTCCACGAAGGCTCGTACGGGCCCGACGAGCCCCTCTTCGTAGGATGCCGGGGCGGGCCATCCGGCGATGCGGAATGGGAGCCGAGAATGGCTGCCGCGATCGCGCAGTATCTCCAACGAACAGAACAACTCGAATCCTGCCAGAAGAACCGGGACCGGTTCGACATACTCATCCAGGACCTCGTTGACCACGGCACCGACCCGCACCGAGTCTGGGACGGCGCACCCGTCTCCGAACTTCCGCAGCTACCCGCCCAGAAGCGCGACCCCTTCCTCGTGTACGACTACGCTGCCCGTCCACCATTGACCCGCGATCGGTGCGCGAACGACTGCCGAGACCACGCCGAGCACGTCTACATCGCATGCTTCGACGAACCCGTCACCCTCCGTGACGCCGACGTGTCCAGCCCCGTATCGCACTACGTCGGATGGACACGGCAGCCACCGATACGACGCGTCAACCAGCACGGCGCCATATGCCGGAAATCCCTCGTCGCGATCATCCCCGGCACAGCAGCCGAAGAGGAACTCCTCAAGAACGACGAACAGTGCCCCAGATGCCGACAACCACTGCAATACCGCTGAGGCCCCAGCCCGAACTCGGTAGAGACGCCGGCCGAAGTCGCTGGCTTCCTCGCCGCGCAGCGATCCATCGATCTTGACAGGGACCGTCCCAGATTCGAAAGTTGAGCGTCGTCAAGACATCACGAGAGCCAACCGCGCCGGGGGAAGATGGCCAGCTTGTCGGATCTGCAACGAACGATGGACTCGCTCGCGCTGCGGACCTGGAGGGATTACGAGGACGGATACCCGATTGGATTGGCACCCGGCGAGACATCGGTGACCGATGCGCTGCTGCTCGAACTCCACCGTCGCTTCCCCCAGATCGCGGTCCGACGGCTCACCCCCGCGCACGAGAAACGCCTCGGCGCGGACTGGGAATGGTGGATCGGCTCACCCACCGACGGGTGGCTATGCCTGCGCATCCAAGCCAAACGCATCTACGACGTCGGCTACCGCGCACTCGATCACCCCGGCGAACAAGACGGCCACTACCAATACGACACCCTCATCGACAGCTGCCAAGACCCGTACACCCTGCCCTATCACGTGTTCTACAACGGCTGGGAGGCAACCCGATTCGGCGAACTCCGAGACAATCGCGCGGACCTGCGAGCCCTGCGAAACAACCAACACTTCCCCCACGAAGACGGACCGCGCCGCAGAGGCGACGACGACCCCCGCCGACTCGGCTCACGACTGCCCAACTGGTGGGGATGCGCCGCCATGTCCACCTACCGCGTCGCCGCGCTCCACTCACGAAACCAGGACAAGCCCAAACGGGTCTACGCCCCTCGATACCTCCGCCACGCTATGCCGTGGTCATGCTTGTTCGGATCGGACAGCAGGATGCGCGACCTGGCCGACCCCTCGGGAGCATCCAGCATGCTCGATCAGATCCACCAGAATCTGCTGGCCGATGCCGCCGAGTCAGCTCGGGTCGCGAGACACCGATACGACTCCCGGCACATCCAGCTGACGCAACAACTCGAGGCCCTCGAACAAGACATGGACCACGGTGAAGGGCGCGCGCACCGACACCCGGAACTCCCGCCTTATGCAGCAATGATCCTGAGTCGGCACGAACCTCGCATCTCGTTCGACCGTGAATTCAGGTTGTACCGGGCACCCGCAAACTACGCTCTCGTCACCGACATAGGCACATTCCGCAGCGACCGCTAAAGATTGCAGACCGGGACACCCATTCCACGCCAGACGAGAACGGAAGCCTCCGGCCGATGGAGCGGGCCGCACTAGACCCGGTCGGGCGGACGACGTCGTACGCCGCCTGCCCAGCCTGGCCCCACCCAGCCATCATGACGCGGGTGTTGCACCGATGCCCACTCCGGCAATCTGGCACGGCCGAACCCGGGGATACATCTGCACAACAGTGGTTCGGACTTCTGACCCGTCGCGATCACGTTCAATTTGGTTTCGAATTGTCGTATCTCGTTTCGATCGTCAACGTCCCCCAAAGAAGCCGCTGTTCGCGGCCGGTCCTATCCTTATAGTGCCCCGCCCGGGGATCCATAAGGATGGGACCAGATGCAGACACGGCGCACGGGCGACCCGACGGCTAAACCTGGTAGACACCCACAATGACCAGGCGTTTTCCGGTTGCCCATGTTTTGCGTGTCCTGCCGGGGGCACCAACCTGCTGAACGTTTCCGCAGTTCAGCAGGTTTTTATTAGCCGTGCGTCGCTTCCGGGTCGCCGACAGGAACGAAACCTGCAGGTCGCGGTTACCCTGGTTCGAGCCCTCGAGGACACACAGAACATGGGCAACTGGATCGCCGACCCGGGCTAGCTGGACGATCAGGCAGTCGATAACGCGGAGTTCGATTCCGATCACCTTGCCCGAAGTGCCGCCGACCGTGAGGATTATCCGCAGGAGCGCAGATTCGGCTACCTAGCCCGACTGCAGCACGCCGACCTCCTCCACATCGTTCTCATCGAGGACCGCTCATCCATACCCTGGCCCGGCACGTCCAATACCGTCCGCTGGTGGACTCTGTTGCCCCACACGTTCCGATGTTTCGCGTAACAAGATCATGTCAGGGAAGTCAGCAGGCACCGAGATCCGTTGTGGTCCATACCAACACCACAGTTCCGATTGGGACCAGCGTCGTCGGTGGCGCTATGGTGGCATGCGGGCGGACGCACGGATCCTGCATTTCCGCCCGTTCGAATACTGCTGCTGCACTTCACTATTCGGCTCACGATCGACGGCGCCGCCGCTATCGTCGTGAACCGGATACGGCTGCCGCGCGGTCCCTCCGATGCCCCGGCGCGGGGCCGGGCAGCAGTATCGAATCCGGGCCGGGGCGGCGCACACGGACATCCGCCGCCCCGGCCCATCCGGGAGCACGCCGTCCCCGGCCGCCCGGCAGTTCGCCGCGACAGAACTCGTCGACACGAGCGTGTCCGAATGGGTTCCAGCCCCGCCTTGCCCTGGGGCCCAGCCCAGTGGAAGACCTTGTCGGTCCGGTGCCGACGAGCGGGAGCGGCTCGTGGTGCGCCCGCTGTCGGCACCGGTCGTATCCGAGATAGTGCCCGGCAGTCGTCAAGCGACTACTGCGCACCACCCAGCAGTCGGAGCCGACGTGACGGCCGGATTGGTAACGGCTGCTGGACAGCGAGTCCGAGGCAAACCGGGCCGGGTGATCTGCTGCTCCCAGCCATGGTGTTCGTTCACACCTGTGAGCGGTCGGGTCGAGCTGGGCGGCGTGGTGGGATTTCGTGAGCTGTCGATCGCCGCGGCGATCCGCCGGGGTCGGTGGCGGTTTCGCTGGCGTGGGCGCGGGCGATGAGTGCGGCACGGAGCAGTCCCTGATCGGATACTCGGCTGAGGTCGTATCCGGTGAGTTTCGTGATGCGTTTGAGGCGGTAGTCGACGGTGTTGGCGTGCAGGTGCAGGCGGCGGGCGGTGGTCTGGCGGTCGAGGCCGTTGCCGAGGTGAGTTTCCAGGGTCTGGAGTAGTTCCGGGTGTCCGTCGAGCGGGTTCAGCATGCCGACGAGGGAGTTCAGGCCGGGGCCGGGCCGTGTGAGCTGATACTCCAGTGCGAGGTCACTGAGCCGGTAGAGGCCGGGCGGTCGATGCAGGCGCTGGACCGTATCGAGGAGATCGTGCGCATGGTGCGCCGCCGTCGGAATGTTGCCGCGGTCGGCGGGCACGGTGGCGGCCGTGACCGGGATCTGCCCTGCCCGCGAGAGTGTGGTGACGAGTTCGTCGAGATCGCCGTCCGGCAGTGCGGCCGGGATCAGCACCGTGCCACCGGTGACGCTCAGCAGGGCCAGTGTCTGCCCGCGGTGGCCGGTGGCGAGGGCGGATTGCACACGGCGGAGCTTGCGCCGGGCCACGACCTTGGCATCGATTCCGGGAAGCTGTTCCTCGGGGTGGGAGGGCAGCGCTATGGCCACGACGTGGTAGGCGTCGACGACGTCGATGCCGCATTCGCGGATCATGCTGGAGGTGGCGGTATGTCCGCTCAGCAGTGCGGAGGTGAGGGTGTGGGCGGCCGTGTGGTGCTCGGCGACGACGGCTCGCAGTTCCCGTACGTAGGCCCGTGACATCGTCTTGGTGATCACATCGAGGATGTCGAGCAGTTGGCGGAAGTGCCCTTTCACCGTCGCGAAGTCGGCGGTGGTGGCCTTGGCGTGGACGAGGTCGGTGCCGAGGCGGAACCCTTCGTGCACCGCGGAATGGATGGTGTCGAGTGGGATGCCCTCCCGTGCCCACTGCGCGGCGGCGTCCTCCAGCCAGGTGATCTTCGCGGGAATATCGCCACCCTCGACGATGGCGAGCGCCAGCTCCAGGCACATGCGGGTGACCGAGGTGACATCGCCGTTCAGCAGCTCTCCGGGCAAGGTCCGGCAAGGAGCGATATTCTCCGTGAATACGCCTACCATCTTTCGGGATACGGCCCGGACATCGTTCAGAGGCGAGGTTAGTTTTCGACCCGAAGCGCTCGAACCGGATTGCACTGATCGAGTACCTGACATTGCCGAATCCTTCTTCCCCACCGATAACTACCCCCTTAGCATGCCGACTCACGGTCGCGGTGACCCGGCGCCCCCAAAACCGATCCCCATCATGTTTGGGCCTAACCCAAGGGAAATCCGGCGATAAATGTATTGAGTCGAGAGAACCAGTGACGCTGGTTTCTCTGGAGCCAGCAGTTCAACCCAGACGTCATCTGTGAGCCGGTCCAATTCCGCATCAACTAATCAGCCGAATGCGGTGCCCGGCTGCGCGCGGCGACGAGTCCGGAATGAGCCCCGACTCTTGCACACCATGGACGGCCTCGCCGCCGCGCGGGCAACCTTCGCTGAGCCGGTTACAGGCAGAAGCTCAGCTCGCCCGAGCCGGTCGGCGCCGGAATCGGAACACACACCTCCACAGAGCCCCCGACCGGAGTGGCCGTGGGCGCATCCGCCGAGGCTGCCCCGGCACCGAGAGCGGTGGCGGACAGCGCGAACGCGGCGACGGCAAGCGGGCGGACAATCTTCGATTTCATACAGTCATCCTCGGTAGTGCCATGTGAAATATCCCAGGTCTGGGACGGCTCAATCTGAGCATGTCCCAGTGGACAATCTCCAGGAATTTCAGAGAGTTTGTATTACCGGAGAAGATCTCTCGACGGCACATCGGGACGATTCACAATTACTCGGAGTCGCTCGGACGAGCATGTCATGATAATTCACGAGAATCTCGACTATTGTTTTGTGACCGAATTTCGGGCAAATTATTCGAAGCCCGCCACCACGATATTCGATTGCGATGCCATGTCATGACAGTGAGTAAGACCCCGAAGGTCGGGATAGTGGGTGTCACAAACATCCGATATGTCCCGCTTTCGCCATGCTCTTGCCCGCTACGTTGATCTTGCACAACTCCTCATGTCTGACAGCTGCCGAAATACCGATGCTCGAATCGCACGGTCTTCGCTGCTGTCTTCGATGCCTGGAGAACATGTTCGACCCCCCCGGGACCGGCCCACCGGCCTGGTGAAGGAGAAATATGTCCACCGACACCGACACGACGCCTAGTTCGGCGACCAGCTCACCGGAGAGACCCTGGTCCGATCGTCTGTCTTCGATCACACGCCATGATCTGCCTGCC
>NZ_JARWQD010000378.1 GCF_029869545.1 Nocardia wallacei
CGGGCGGGTTGATACGCTGGCCGGCATGCGGTATTATTTCGGGGTGGTGTTGCCGGCCCCGGCCCGGGGGGACGGGGCCCTTCGCTGTGTTGTCCGGCGCGCTACCGGTGCGTGACCGCGGGTGGGCTATCCTCAGCGAGGTTCTTGAAACTGTTCCTTTTCAGACTTGGTAGTAGTCCGGGCTCGGCGGAAAGGTCGACACAGCATGGGTCTCTTCGACGGCATCAATCGGCGCGAGTTCCTCGCGAAGGCGATGGCCGCCGGAGGCGTGGGGGCGCTGGCGTCGTGGGCGAGCCCGATCATCGAGCGGGCGCATGCCGCCGACCCGGCCGGGATGGGCGGGCTCGGCGATATCGAGCATTTCGTCCTGCTGATGCAGGAGAACCGGTCCTTCGACCACTACTTCGGAACCATGTCGGGGGTGCGGGGTTTCGGTGATCCGTCGCCCGCCTGGCAGCAGTACGGTTACGAGCCCGGCATCGGGCCGACCCCCGACGGCTACCAGCTGCCGTTCCGCCTCGACACCACCCGGGGCGCGACACTCGACGGCGAATGCGTCAACGATCCCGACCACAGCTGGGCGGGCATGCACGAGGCGTGGAACGGCGGGCGCAACGACGGCTGGATGCCCATGTCGATCGCGAGCGTCGGTGCCGGAAACGCCGCTGCCGCAATGGGTTACTACACCCGCGAGGACATTCCGGTGCATCACGAGCTGGCGGATGCGTTCACCCTCTGCGACGCCTACCACTGTTCGGTACTGGGCCCGACCGACCCGAATCGGCTGTACTGGGTCTCGGCCACCATCGATCCCGACGGCGCGGCGGGTGGCCCGCTGATCGAGACGCCGCCGCTGATCCCGCAGAATGCCTACAGCTGGCGCACCTACCCGGAGAACCTCTCCGAGGCCGGGGTCAGCTGGAAGATCTACAACAATCGCGATGTCGGCCCGATCTCCTCGGTGATCCTCGACGGCATGATGGGCTGCTTCAAGCAGGCCGCCGACCCGAATTCCGAACTGGCGCAACGCGGTAAGGCGCCGATCTACCCACAGGACTTCGCCGCCGATGTCGCGGCGAATCGCCTGCCCGCGGTGTCGTGGGTGATTCCGCCGCTGGTCAACTGCGAGCATCCCGCGCTGCCGCCGGCCCTGGGCGCGGTCGGCATCATGCAGGTGCTCGACATCCTGACCTCGAATCCGGCGGTGTGGGAGAAGACGGCGCTGATCGTCATGTACGACGAGAACGGCGGGTTCTTCGATCACGTCACGCCGCCTACGCCGCCGCCGGGAACGCCGGGGGAGTTCCTCACCGTCGACCTGAACCGGCTGCCCGCCGCCAAGGGCATCACCGGCCCGATCGGGCTGGGCTACCGGGTGCCGTGCTGGGTCGTCTCGCCGTATTCGCGGGGCGGACTGGTGTGTTCGGACACCTTCGACCACACCTCGCAATTGCGTTTGCTGGAACGGCGTTTCGGTGTCGAGGTGCCGAATCTGACGGACTGGCGGCGCGGTGTCACCGGCGATATGACAACGGTATTCGATTTCGCCGCGGGGCCCGATGCGGCGCCGCCGCGCATCACGGATCCGAAATCCCGTGTCGATGCCGCATTGGCGCAATGCGGGCCGAATATCGCGCTGGGTACCGCGGGGCAGGGGGCGCCGTATCCGGTGCCGCCCAACAGCATGCCGGTGCAGGATCCGGGGACGAGGCGACGGCCCAGCGGCCTGATCGTGTAGGCGGGCGCGAGAACTCTAACCGGCGGTGGCCGGAACCCACTGCGCCGCAGCGTCCGCCGTGCGCTTGCGGATGGCGGCCAGGCTGTGGCGGGCCGGGCTGATCAGGGCGGTGAGCCACGGGCGGCGAAACTCGGCCAGTGCGCGTGCTACCTCGGGGATCTCGATGCAGTGCACCGTGCCTGGCGTGCCCAGCCGGTGGCGACCCGTCTGGATGTTTCTCGTGCCCAATGGTGTTCCTTTGCTTGCTTGATGCGGCCTGGATCGCCTGCGGCGAAACATTAGCGGAACAAAAGTGTGGGGCAGCGTATTTTGCGCGACTTTAGTCCCGGCGTGTCGGAAAGTTGCCGACTCCAGGTCTGGATCGGCCGGAAAAAGTTGCGAATTGATATCGCCGCCATCACGGAATGAGTAAATTGCCGACGGCGGTGTGAGAAATAGGGGTGCGGTGGGTAAACAGCGGAGCTGAGCGCTTCGGCCGTTGGACGCCCGACCACGGGCGGGCACGCCGGGACGGAGATGCGAAACTGGTCGAATGTTGCGTATCGGTCTCACCGGAGGCATGGGAGCGGGTAAGTCCACGGCGGCGCGGCTGTTGGTCGAGCGGGGCGCCGTGCTGATCGACAGCGATGTGATCGCACGGGAGGTGGTGGCGCCCGGCACCGAGGGGCTGGCCGCGCTGGTCGAGGCGTTCGGATCCGGCATCCTCGCCGCCGACGGCAGCCTGGATCGCCCGGCCCTGGCCGCGCGCGCATTCGCCGACGACGAGGCCCGCGCGACTCTCAACGGCATCGTGCACCCGCTGGTGGGCCGGCGCACCGGCGAGCTGTTCGCCGCCGCGCCCGCGGACGCGGTTGTCGTGCAGGACATTCCGCTGCTCGTGGAGAACGGCCTCGGGGCCGTGATGAACCTCGTGGTCGTCGTGACGGCCGATGTCGAGACCCGCGTGCACCGGCTCGAGCGGTTCCGCGACATCTCCCGGGAGGACGCGCTGGCCCGGATCAAGGCACAGGCCACCGACGAGCAGCGCCGGGCCGCCGCCGACGTGCTGCTGGACAACGGCGGCGGACCGGACGAGCTCGAGCGGCAGGTGGACGCGCTGTGGGAGCACCGGCTGGTGCCGTTCGAGCGCAACCTGCGCGACCGCGTGCGGGCCCCGCGCGGCGAGGTGCAGCTGGTGGGTCCGGACCCGACCTGGTCGGAGCAGGCGCAGCGGCTCATCGCCCGGCTGGCCGTCGTGTGCGGGGCGCAGGCGCGGCGCATCGATCACATCGGCTCGACCTCCGTGCCGGGGCTCGCGGCCAAGGACGTTCTCGACATCCAGATCACCGTCGCGGACCTCGCGGCCGCCGACGGGCTCCGAGAGGCGTTGGAGGCGGCGGGATTTCCGCGCATCGACGCCTACACGGCCGACGATCCGAAACCCGGCACCGATCCGGCGAAGTGGGGCAAGCGAGTTCACGTCAACGCCGATCCGGGCCGGGCGGCGAATATCCACCTGCGGGTCGACGGGTGGCCGAATCAGCAGTGGGCCTTGGCCTTCCGGGACTGGCTGCGCGCCGATCCGGCAGCGCGCGAGGAGTACCTGGCCGTCAAGCGCAAGGCCGAGGCCGCCGCGTCGGGCCTGACCGGCGAGCCCGCGATCCAGGCCTACCTCGACGTGAAGACGCCCTGGTTCGACGAGATCTACCCGCGCGTGGTCGCGGACCGGTCGTAGCCGCTCACCGCCAGCTCAACTCCAGGCCCAGCGAGCGCAGCCAGCGCTCGAAATCGTGCCCGTGGCTGGCGATGCCGTCGATCGCCGTGGTGGCGGCGGCGATGGCGCGCTGGCTCTCGGCGAGGTCCAGGTAGCCCGCGCCGTGAGCGGCGAGCAACTCGTCGATATCGAGCAGTTCGGCGCCGCGGCCGGTGCGCACCACGATGTCGAGGTAGTGATCGACGGACGTCCATCGCTCGGGCGTGACCGCGCGGAACTCGCCGATGTCGAGGTAGAAATCCTGATCGCGGCGGTGTGCCGGGTTGAAGTGGAACACCGTCGCGCGGATCGACAGGTTCGGCAGCAGCCAGGACTCCAGATAGTGGAACTCGCGATGGTCGGCGGTGCGGGCCATGTACAGGCCCCAGGGCTCGACGTGATACCGCTCGACCGGCCGGACGAACCCCTTCGGGTCGGTATTGGTCAGTTCGGCCAGATCGAAGTACTCGACCTTGGGCCGATGCAGTTCCACCGCATGCGCCTGGGTCATGTACCGAAATCTACCCAGGATCCCGCGGCCAGGGGCGCCGTCCGGCCGCGCCGATCACAACCAGGTGAGTGTGATGCCGTACGACCGCAGCCAGCGCTCGACGCTGTGGTCGTGGGCGGCGATCCCGGCCACGACGGTGTTGGCGCGCTCGATGATGTGCTGCGCCTGCTCGTCGTCGATGCAGTGGGCGGCGTGGGCGGCGAGCAGATCCGCGACGCCGTGCATCTCGATGGGGCGGCCGTTGCGGGCGACCAGGTCGATGTAGTGGTCGTGCGCCGTCCACCGCTTCGGCGCGATGCGCGCGTACTCGCCGAGGCGGATGTGGAAGTGCGGGTCGCGGTCGTGGGCGGCGTTGACGTGCTGCATGCCGACGCGGATCGCCAGCTTCGGCAGCAGCCACGCCTCGGTGTAGCGGTTCGGCGGCGTATCGGCCGAGCGCATCAGGTACAGGCCCCAGGGCTCGGTGTGATAGCGCTCGACCGGGTGGACGAAGCCGCGCGGGTCGGTGAGGGTGAGATCGGCGAGGTCGAAGTACTCGATGCGGGGCCGGTGTGCGGGGACCGATCCGTTGGGGGTGGCGCCGGGGTGCGGATCGGGCTTGCTGTTGCTCGTCTGAATGGCTGCGACTCCGTCGTGCTCGATGGATCCGTCACGTGTGGTGCGCGAGCCGCGCACGGTCGGCTCCGCGGTCTCGGTGACCGCGGGCCGGGTGACGCGTAGTGCAGGCAAAACGGCCATGACACCCGTCCTCTCGACGTCTTGGACCGGATCAGATTACACCCGGGCAACCGCAGGTAGACGAACCAGCACTGGTGAATAATGTCATGTCAACTATTTGCTGCATATTGCGAATATCCTTGCAGCGCCGGACAATTCGGACAATCCGCGGCGGCTGCGGCGCGGTCGATCGAGGCCGGATACGGCGATGGCGGCCGGGGCTGGCTAACGGTGCCGCGGGCTGCTCGCCGGATGCCGCCGGGCGGCCGGATACCCGACCCCGCGCGCGCCGGATGCGGTGTCCGCGGCCGTGCTGCCGGGGCGGTCGCCACCGGCCCGGGAGTAGCGAATTGTGCTGCGTTCCATCAAATCCCCGCTCACGGCCCAGGGAAATCGCTATCTCGGCGGGCTTTCGGTCGCGCGGCCCGCGCCACCGTGCGCTGCGTCGGGCAGGTTCGGTTGCCGGGCAGCGGGTCCGGGGTCTCGTGGGCGCGGTCGCCGGGGGCCGGAGCCGGGCGGGAGCGGGCCCGGCGGGCCGAGGGGCCGGGAATGTGCCCCGGCGGTTGCTGCTCCGTCGGCGCGGCGCGCACGGACCGCGCGGCGGTCGGGGTGGCTGTGATCCATTCCATATGGCAGCTGTGCGCTTCCCGGGCGTGTCGCGCTGGACGGCCCGCTCCGCTGTTTGTTGTCGGTGGCTCGTCCTAGGCTGGTTGGCATGGCTTTCGCAACCGAAGTCCCCGCCGAGGGGAATACACCGCTGGCGCATTCGGAGTTCCGGCCCATCGGTGAGATCGAGCGGGCCGACGGCCGGTTCGAGGTGGTGAGCGAGCACGAGCCCGCGGGCGACCAGCCGACCGCGATCGCCGAGCTGGAACACCGGCTCACGGCCGGTGAGCGGGACGTGGTGCTGCTGGGCGCAACGGGTACCGGCAAGTCGGCGACGGCGGCATGGCTCATCGAGAAGATGCAGCGCCCGACGCTGATGATGGCGCCGAACAAGACGCTCGCCGCGCAGCTGGCCAACGAGTTGCGGGAGATGCTGCCCAACAACGCCGTCGAGTACTTCGTCTCGTACTACGACTACTACCAGCCCGAGGCGTACATCGCGCAGACCGATACCTACATCGAGAAGGACAGCTCGATCAACGACGACGTCGAGCGCCTGCGGCACTCGGCCACGCAGAGCCTGCTGTCGCGGCGCGACGTGGTGGTGGTGGCGTCGGTGTCGTGCATCTACGGCCTCGGCACGCCGCAGTCGTACCTGGACCGCTCCATCCCGCTGGAGGTCGGCGCCGAGGTCGAGCGCGACAGGCTGCTGCGCCTGCTGGTCGACGTGCAGTACACCCGCAACGACATGGCCTTCACCCGCGGCTCGTTCCGCGTGCGCGGCGACACGGTCGAGATCATCCCCTCCTACGAGGAGCTCGCGGTCCGCATCGAATTCTTCGGCGACGAGATCGAGGAGCTGTACTACCTGCACCCGCTGACGGGCGACGTGGTGCGCAAGGTCGACAAGCTGCGCATCTTCCCCGCCACCCACTACATCGCGGGCGCCGAGCGGATGGAGCGGGCCGTCGGCGATATCGAGACCGAGCTGGAGCAGCGCCTGGCCGAGCTGGAGCGCCAGGGCAAGCTGCTCGAGGCGCAGCGGCTGCGCATGCGCACCCAGTACGACCTCGAGATGATCCGCCAGGTCGGGTTCTGCTCCGGCATCGAGAACTATTCGCGGCACATCGACGGCCGCCCGGCCGGGTCGGCTCCGGCCACGCTGCTCGACTACTTCCCCGAGGATTTCCTGCTCATCATCGACGAGTCGCACGTGACCGTCCCGCAGATCGGCGGCATGTTCGAGGGCGATATGTCGCGCAAGCGCAACCTGGTCGAGTACGGCTTCCGGCTGCCGTCGGCGGTCGACAACCGGCCGCTGACCTGGGAGGAGTTCGCCGACCGCATCGGGCAGACCATCTACATGTCGGCCACCCCCGGCCCGTACGAGCTGGGTCAGACCGGCGGCGAGTTCGTCGAGCAGGTCATCCGCCCGACCGGCCTGGTCGACCCGAAGGTGGTCGTGAAGCCGACCAAGGGCCAGATCGACGACCTGGTCGGCGAGATCCGCGCGCGCACCGAACGCGACGAGCGCGTCCTGGTCACGACTCTCACCAAGAAGATGGCCGAGGACCTCACCGACTATCTGCTCGGGCTCGGCGTGCGGGTGCGGTATCTGCACTCGGAGATCGATACGCTGCGCCGGGTCGAGCTGCTGCGGCAGCTGCGGCTGGGCGAGTACGACGTGCTGGTCGGCATCAACCTGCTGCGCGAGGGCCTGGACCTGCCCGAGGTGTCGCTGGTCGCCATCCTCGACGCCGACAAGGAGGGCTTCCTGCGCAGCTCTACCAGCCTCATCCAGACCATCGGCCGTGCCGCCCGCAACGTCTCCGGCGAGGTGCACATGTACGCCGACAAGATCACCGACTCGATGCAGCAGGCGATCGAGGAGACCGAGCGCCGCCGCGCCAAGCAGATCGCCTACAACGAGGAGAAGGGGATCGAGCCCCGGGCGCTGCGCAAGAAGATCGCCGACATCCTCGATCAGGTCTACAAGGAGGCCGACGAGACCGAGGTCGAGGTCGGCGGCTCCGGCCGCAATGCCAGCCGCGGGCGGCGCGCCCAGGGCGAGCCCGGGCGCGCCGTCAGCGCGGGCGTCTACGAGGGCCGCGACATCGAGAACATGCCGCGCGCCGAACTCGCCGACCTGGTCAAGGAGCTGACCGACCAGATGATGAACGCCGCCCGCGAATTGCAGTTCGAGCTGGCGGGGCGCCTCCGCGACGAGATCGCCGACCTGAAGAAGGAACTGCGCGGGATGGACGCCGCGGGACTGAAATGAGCGGCGTGGACAGTCACTCAGCTCGGCGTGGCGAGCCACTCGTTCACGCGGCGCTCGGCCTCCTCGCGCGACACCTCCTCGACGCGGGTCATGCACACCCAGCGGTGGCCGAAGGGGTCGTTGATCGCGCCGTAGCGGTCGCCGGTGACGAAGGTCTGCGGGTCGTCGGCGCTGCGCGCGCCGTGCTCGCGGGCCCGCTCGACCACCGCGTCCACGTCGGGGCAGTAGTGCACGATGCTGGTGTGCACCCATTCGCCGTTCGGCGCCTGCACCCCGTGCTCGGGCACCGGCATGCCGACCTGGATGGTCGAGTCGCCGATCCGCAGCTCCGCGTGCGCCGGCTGCCCGTCGGGCATGTCGTTGCGGCTGAGCACCTCCGCGCCGAAGACGGCGGTGTAGAACTCGATGGCCTTGTTGCCGTCGGGGACGGCCAGGAAGCAGGTGATGGAGTGGTAGCCCTCGGCGATGGGATTCACTGTGTTCGTCATGGCCACCACTCTCGCCGGTCGCGGGCCGGGGGTCTTGTAAGAACGCGACAGCGCGGCGGCCGCTGATGGGCGCCATCGCCGAGGGGCCGGAAAGCCTTGCGCCGGAACTGATCCCGGTGCCGCCGCCGGAGGTCGCCAAGGGCATCCTGCATCCGCGCGAGCAGGCGCGGCACCGCACCCTGGAGCGCCTGCCCGCCGGACCGGAGATGTCGCGGTTCGTCGAGTGGTACTGGTCGGCGCGCTGGGATCTGCGCGGCCGCCCGCCGTACGTGGCCGAGGTGCTGCCGTTCCCGTGCGTCAACGTCACCTTCGAGCGCAGCCACACCCGCTGCGGCGGCTGGGTCACCGGCGTGTGCACCAGCAAGTTCACCCGCGAACTGGCCGGGGAGGGGGAGACGTTCGCCCTGAAGTTCCGGGTCGGCGGCTTCGGTGCCTTCACCGGTCTCGATGTGGGCGCCTTCCGGGATACGTCGGTCGAACTCACCGGGGTGCTACCCGACGCCGTGGGGCTGAGCGAGAAGGTCCTGTCCGAACCCACCCTCGCGGGCCGCCGTGACATCGTCGAGGATTTCTTCACCGAGGCCGCGGCGCATGCTCCCGCCGACGAGTCGTACCGCTCGGTGCTGCGCATCGTGGCCGCGATGGAATCCGACCGCGACCTGACCCGGGTCGACCAGGTAACCGAGCGCTTCGAGGTGCCGATCCGCACCCTGCAGCGCCTGTTCCGCCGGTATGTCGGTGCCGGACCGAAATGGGTGCTGCGCCGCTTCCGCCTGCAGGACGGCGCCCAACTGCTGGCCGACGGCCGCATCGACGACCTGTCGGCCCTGGCGATCGACCTCGGCTACTTCGACCAGGCGCATTTCTCCCGCGAGTTCGCCCGGGAGGTCGGGATGGCGCCGCTGGAGTACGCGCGTACCTCCGCTGCGTCTTGACCGCTCGGTTGCGGCGGAGTCGGCCGTCCTGCCCGAGTTCGTCGGAATGGCGCTGCGAAATACCCCCGGACCTCGGTATTCTCACAGGGTGAGACATTGCCGGGTACCGCCGGCCTGCCGACGATCAGAGGAGTTGGCCATGGATGTTGTGGTGTTGATCGGACGGATCCTGTTCGTCGTGTTGTTCCTCGGTTCGGCGTTCGGGCACCTCACCCAGCCGGACGCGATGGTGCCCTATGCCGAGAGCAAGGGCGTGCCCGCCGCGAAACCGGCGGTGGTCGGTTCGGGCGTGCTGCAGGTGCTGGGCGCGCTGAGCATCCTGCTCGGTGTGTGGGCGGATCTCGGCGCGCTGTTGCTGCTGGTGTTCCTGGTGCCGACCGCGGTGCTGATGCATCCGTTCTGGAAGGAATCCGACGCCCAGGCGAAGCAGACCGAGATGATCCAATTCAACAAGGATCTCGCACTGGCCGGTGCGGCCTTGATGCTGTTCGCCTTCTTTGCGCATGTGTCCGATCTCGGATTGACGATCACGGGCCCGCTTTTCAACCTCGGCTGATGGCTGGCCGGAGGTATTCGCGGCAATACTCGGCATTTCCCGCGGAACCATCGGCGGCGGTGGTGCGGCGCAATTGTGAAATCTCACCAACCGCCTCCGACCTGCGCCCGGGCCGGAACGGCCCGGGGCGGGTGGTGGGGCGAAAATCGGTGGTGTGACGAAAATCCCAGTGGCA
>NZ_JARWQD010000379.1 GCF_029869545.1 Nocardia wallacei
CGGGTGGGCGGGGGGGGTCGCGCCGTCTTCGTGCGGCGGCGGGGGGGGTGGGGCGGGGGGTGCCTCGGGCGGGGGGGGCTCCCCTAATTACCTTGTTTCGGTTGGGTTTTCCCCCCCGGGGGGGGGGCGGCCCCCCCCCGGCCGGGGGCCGATTTCTCCCGCCCGGCGCCCCCCCCCCCCCCCCACGTTCGCATCTCCCCACCTTTCCCTTGCTCTTGCGCCCGCCCGCCCGTCTCCTGCCCCCTGCGCCCCTGCCCGCCCTTCACCTGCCCCTTTTGCCCCTGCCCGCCCTTCACCTGCCCCCTTTGCCCCTGCCCGCTCTTTCTCTCAGGGGCCCGCTTCTGTTCCGCCGCTGCGCCTTTCGCGCTCGGCGACCGGGAACTGCGGGCGGTGCGGCCGCGCACGATGCCGATGAATTCCTCGATCGCGTCGGAGCCGGACTCGATCGGCCAGGCCAGGGCGATTTCGGTCTCCGGCGCGTCGGTCACCGTGCGGAAGATCAGGTCGCGCCGATGGTGCAGCCGCGCCAGCGAATGCGGCATGATCGCGGCGCCGCCCACCGCCGCCACGAGTTCGACCGTGCCCGCCAGGGCGTCGATATCGCTCGCGTCCTGCATGCGCTCGTCGGTCAGATCCGCCGCCGTCACCTCGTCGAACAGCGAGATCGGGTGGTCCTTGGGCACCACCACCACCGGCAGCTCGCGATAGAGCGGGATGGCGTGCATGCCGTCGCGATCGATGGGCAGGCGCACGAAACACATGTCGACCCGTCCGTCACGCAGCGCCGCGTCCTGATCGGCCTGCGGCACCCCGATCACATCCAGCGGGCTGTCCGGAAACCGCTCGGCCCACCGGCGCGCCCACTTGGCCACGGTCACGCCCGGAACGTAACCGATCCGCAGCGCACCGGGAGCAAACCCGTTCATTCCGGCAAGCGTATCCGCAGGGGCACCGGCCGGTTCATGTGCCATAGGGCCGCGCGCCCAGTGTCATGTCCACACAGGCGGCGAGCAGGATATCGCGCTCGACCCGGTCGAGGCGGTGCGGTGCCGACACTCGGATACCGCTGATCGCAAGGCGATTCGCCGACTCGGCGCCGGTCGTGTGCGACAGGTCGAGGCGCCCGACCTCCGCGCCCGACTGGTCGAGCAGCAGCAGGCAGGAGGAGTCCGGGACCGGGCTCGGCGCGGGATCCGGGACGAAATGGAACAGGGTGCCGCCGGTCGAGGCGACCGCCGTGGCGGTGTCGGCGTGCAGGATGCCGCCCACGGCGCCGCCCGCGCCGCGATGCACCCGCGTCCACGCGGCGTCCTTCGACTCGATCCAGATCGTGGACCCGTCCGCGCAGAAGATCCGGCAGCGGACCCGAGCCGACCCGAACAGGCCCGCCACCCGCCCCCGCACTCCGGCCTCGGTGCCCCGCTCGGCGACCGCCAGCAGTTCCCCGGCTCCGGTCCGGAAGGTCACCGTCGGCCCACCCTCCGCCGCGTACTCCACCCGGCTCTCGATCGTCATCGACACGTTCCGCAGGGCTGACATAGGAAGATGTTATTGCTGTGAGGTAGATCTCACAGCGAATTGCGAGGCGGATTCGCACCCCACGCGCCGATCGGCAGATCCCTTCGGCCACTCGGCGTGTCGAGCCGCCCGGGAACAGCCTGGACTGGGCGGCGCGGCAGTGGAACGGGAGCAAGCTGGAATCGGCGACGCGACAGTAGAGCAGGAACAAGCTGGAATTGGCGGCGCGGCGGTGAAACGGGGACAGGCATGCCTCAGCCACGCGGCGGTCGAACGGGATCAAGCTCGACGCAGCCACGCGACGGTCGGACGGGGACAGGCTTGACTCGGCTGCGTGGCGGTGGAGCCTGGAGGTATGGATTGGGGTGGATTCGAGCAGGCCGCGCCGGAACTCGCCGCACAGGTGCGCCGCGCGTTCGCGCGGTTCGGATTCGCGTTGGTCGCGACGATCCGCCGGGACGGGACGCCCCGCCTCAGTCCGGTCGAATGGCACTGTGTCGGTGGGCATTTGATGCTTGTGATGATTCCGCACACCCGCAAGGTGCACGACCTGGACCGGGATTCGCGGGTGCTGGTGCAGACCCCGGTCACCGAGTCCGAGGCGCCGGAGGACGAGGCCGCGCTGCGGGGCCGGGTGCACGACATATCCGACACCGCGCACCGCGGGGCAACCGCGGCGGCGATCGAAGCGAGCAGCGGGTGGCGGCCGCGGGATTCCTGGCGCTATTTCGCCGTCGATATCGAATCGGCGAGCTGTAAACACTGGGACGGCGAGGATATGCGCCTGCTGCGCTGGGACGAGGCGGGCGGTGCGCGGCCACCGCAGCGGTTGCGCCTGGACATGACCGCGGGGCGCTATCGACCCACGCTCCCCTGACGGCCGAGCCCCGGTCGCCCCTCGCCGTTACGATGGCCGGGATTCGATCTTCAGGGACGGGACGGCCGGGCGTTGGGTGTACGAGGGATTCTGCTGATCCTGGCGTGCGCGTTCGTGCCGATGATGGACGCGTTCATCGCGGGTGTGGCGCTGCCCGGGATCCGGCGCGATTTCGATATCGCGGAGGGTTCGGCGCTGCTCGGCCTGGTCATGGTCGGCTATCTCGCCGGTTTCGGATCGCTGTTGATCGTCGGCGGGCGGGTCGGCGACCGTATCGGGCGCCGAAAGGTGCTGTGGGCGGCGGTCTTCGGATTCCTCGCCGCGTCCGTCGTGTGCGGGTCGGCGCCGTCGCTCCCGGTGCTCGTCGCCGGGCGGATCGCGCAGGGCGCCGCCGCGGCGTTCACCATGCCGCAGGTGCTGGGCCTGATCACCACCCATGCCGGGCCGCGGCGGGAGCGCGCGATCAGCTGGTACTCGTCGATGAGCGGGCTGTCGGCGCTGATCGGGCTCATCGGGGGCAGTGCGCTGCTGGATGTGATCGGCGGCGACGGCGCCTGGCGCTGGCTGTTCCTGATCAATATCCCGGTCGGGATCGCCGCTCTGCTGCTGCTCCCCCGGCTGGTCCCGGATACCGGCCCGAATGCCGATCAGTCCGTCGACGGGCGCGACGGCGCCCTGCTGTCGCTCACGGTGCTCACCTTCCTGCTGGCGGCCTCGCTGGCGACGACCTCCGGCGTCGTGGCGATCGTCCTCGCCGTCGCCGCGGTGCTGGCCGGACGGACCTGGCTGCGGCGGTCGCCGCGGATCGGCATCCGCGCCGTTGTGCCCGCGCGGATGTTCGAAAACCCGGACCTCCGTTGGGCTTTGGTCGTCATGCTGCCGTTCTTCGCGGGCGCCGGTGGCTTCCTGTTCGCCCTCCCGCAGACCCTGCAGGACGGTCTCGGGCACACCCCGCTCGCGGCCGGTGTGCTGACGGCACCGATGGCGCTGGGGTTCCTGGTGTCGTCGTTCACCGTGCCGCGGATCCGAGATCGGCTGGGGGTGCGGGCCATTGCGCTGGGGGCGGCGGTTCAGGGCATCGGGCTCGCCGTCATGGCGGGCGGTGTCGGCCTCACGTCCACGCCGCTGATGTGCCTGGCGCTGTTGCTGATCGGCACCGGTCAGGGAATTGCCCTGGGCGCCATGAACGCCCATCTGCTGTCGCTCGTCCCCACCGTGTTCGCCGGTATGGGCGGCGGTGTGCTTCTCACGGCTCAGCAGGTCTCGATCGCCGCGGGTACGGCCGTGCTCGGGACCGTCTTCGGTGAGGTCGTGCAGTCGTCGGGGCATCGGACGGCGATGATCGCGGTGCTGGGGACGCAGATCCTGCTGGCCGCCGTGGTGATCGCCGCCGGTCTGCGGTCAGCCTCGGTGCGCCGGGTCGGCCGCCTCTAGCGCGGAGATCTCGTCGAGGCTGTAGCCCATCTCCTCGTGCAGGAATCGCACCATCGTCCACCATCTGGCGCCGTCGGCGTCGAAACCACCGAACCTGGTGCAGTACAGCGGAATCCAGCGCAGCGACTGCTCGATCATGGTCTCCCGGGACGGCTGCTCCCGCCCGTAGTCGGCGTAGGAGATCGACCGATGATGGATGAAATGCCCTCCGGGAAGCCGGTTTTCGCAGAGATCGGTGTATTCGCGGGTCTGCAGGATGAGATAGTGCCAGACCTCGTCGATCGCCTGCTCGACGGGCAGGAACAGCCCGCCGAGTTCGTCGGGATGGGCCGACACCAGGGTCAGATAGCGGACCGCCTCGCGCACCTGGACCCGGGCCGTCGGCTCGTCGACGTCGTTGTGCTGCCGCACATAGCGCACCGTCTCGTCGTACAGCTCCCCCAGCGTCTCGTGTGCTGTCATCGTGCTGCCGTCCCCTCGAGCCAGGCGTATTTTCCGGATCCGCCGATCGGAATGTGGTCGTGGTGCGCGACACCGACGGCCAGTCCGGTCAGCGCGGAGGCGGCCGATGCCAGGTCGTTCGCGGCGGCAGTGCCCAGGGCCGTGCCGTCGAATGTGGTGTAGGCCAGCGTCGCCCGCGCGCCGTCGACGCGCAGCTGGTAGACGAATACCCGCGTGCTGATATTCGCGATGACGTCGTCGAGCTCCGCCTGCGAGGTGATCGCGGTATCGCTGACGAGCAGTTCCTTCTCCCGGCCGCAGAAGCGGACGATCTGCCGCGGGTCGGCGGAGCCGTCGCGTGTGTGCACGCAGTCGCCGGTGTTGTACCGCAGCAACGGCATATACGGATTGCGGATGCTCGAGACCACCAGGCTGTAAATGCCGCGGCTACCGGGGATCGGCTCCAGCTCGACCTCCATCCCGTCCAGGTGGGGGTGGTAGCGGCCCTCGGTATCGCCGTAGTAGAGGTATCCGAGTTCGGTACTCCCGAACAGTTCGACGACCCGGCAGCCGAGCCGCTCCTCGAGGAATCGCCGGACGTTGCGCGGCGTGAACTCGTACCCGTGAATCGCGCTGGCCGGGCGGGCCAGCCTCGTGCCCGCGGCGCGCAGCAGGTACGCGGCGTGATAGGAGGAGCAGTCGAGATGGTAACTGCCGCCGCCTTTTTCGTGCCGGACCGCGTCGATCTCCGCGAGCATCCGGTCGACGGCCGCCGTCGGCCACAGCGCCGGGTCCAGGTCCTGATTGACGTAGCAGGTCCGGTCGTCGAGCCAGCGTCGCGCGACATCGGAGGCATCGCCGCCTCGGGACTCGCTGAGCCGCGCCACGTGATCGGTGGCCAGCCTGGTGGTGACGGACACGCGCGGGATCCCGGCGGCGAAGGTGTCACCGATCTCCGGATGGTCCCGCCACACCGCGTAGTACGTGCGCAGCAGAAACAGTGGAGGCCGAATCAGTTGCATGCGTGCGTGATTGGTGCCGGTGGACCAGACATATTGCGCGGCACCGGATTCCAGCGCGGACTCGACCTCCGGCGTCAGGAACGACGCGGGAAACGACTGCGCCAGATCGGCTTTGGTGATGATCGGGAACGCATTCACCGCGGCCTGGTCCCGATAGAACGGGATATCGCGAACGGCCTCGACGAACGAGCTCGGAAGGGGTCGTGTTTCGGTGCTTTCCGTCATGGCTGGCTGCCCGGAGCCGGGCCGGGAGCCCGGCCCGGCTCGCGCGTGGCGGCTAGGAAATGCAACCGGCCTTGGAGATGCACCCCGCCTTGGAGATACATCCGTCCTTGGCGGCGGAATTCGAGTTGGCCGCTACCCACTTATCCCAGTTCTCGTCCCGGGCGAGAACCTTGATCACGTCGTTCATGGAGCATCCCTTCGGTCGAGCAACCTACCTGCGGGGCTCAGAGTAAAGCAAAGGTAAAGGTGGGGTCGGGCGTTGTAAGCAGCCTCACACGCGCGCGAAAGTGAAAAGCCTCGTGACTGTCGTGTGCAGATGAATTCGCATTACCATGGAGTGTCCAGTGACTCGTGGTCATGACGCATCGGGCTGCCGTGACAGCGGGGCGCCTAACGAACCTCGGAGTGAATCCCATGGTGGCAGAACCGATCCGGATCGACCGCATGGATCCGCTGGTGGTCGAGCGCGGTCCGACGGCGTTACGGATAGCGGTCGGCAGGCAACTGCGCAAACTGCGCGAACAGCGCGGCATCACCCGCGACGCGGCCGGTGACCACATCCGCGGGTCCCATGCCAAGATCAGCCGCCTCGAGCTCGGGCGGACCGGGTTCAAGGAACGCGACATCCGGGATCTGCTGACGCTGTACGGCATCGCCGACGATCAGGAGCGCGAGGAGTTTCTCGGCTTGGTCCGCAAGGCCAACGAACCCGGCTGGTGGCATCGCTACAGCGATCTGCTGCCGCAGTGGTTCGAGACCTACCTCGGCCTCGAGTACGCGGCGAAGTCGATCAGAACCTTCGAGGGGCAACTGGTTCCGGGATTACTGCAG
Organism: Nocardia wallacei; assembly: GCF_029869545.1. GTDB lineage: Bacteria > Actinomycetota > Actinomycetes > Mycobacteriales > Mycobacteriaceae > Nocardia > Nocardia wallacei_A. The sequence goes on from NZ_JARWQD010000379.1 coordinate 6,349, forward strand.
ATCGAGGAGTACGCCCGCGCGGTGGTGTCGCTCGGCCACCACCACAACCCCGAGGCCGCGCGGCGAGTGGAACTGCGCAAGCGTCGACAGGAGATTCTCGACCGCCGCGGCGGCCCCACCCTGTGGGCGGTGCTCGACGAGGCCGTCATGCACCGCCCGATCGGCGGCGTCGACGTCCTGCGCGCCCAACTCGAACACCTGGTGGAGATATCGGCCAGGCCGAACGTGACGATCCAGGTCCTGCCCTACGCCGCCGGCGGCCACCCCGCGGCAGGCAGCTCGTTCACCATCCTCCGCTTCGCCGAACCTGAACTCCCCGACCTGGTCTACATGGAACAACTCACCAGCGCCGCCTACCTGGACCGCCAAGACGACCTAGACCGCTACCGCCAGGTAATGGAACAACTCACCGTCCAAGCCGAACCCCCAGAACGCTCCCGCAAACTACTCCAGGAAAGGGTCGCGGCGCTGTAGGGCTTTGGGTGGCCGACCTGTCGTTATGGCACTGTCAACGACATCTACATCTGCCGAACGCTACGACAACCGCCTCGACCATCGATAACACTGCGATCGCAACGATAGAGTTATCTCGAGTAATACCTCGCCGATTCGGAAGTACCGCCCGTAGCCTTGACCCCACCGAGGTCAAGCCATTCACATAGGCGAACGTATTAGGCCATCCCCGAGTTGCCCCCATATGCATTCTGCCGGTCAACCGTTGCACCACGTCTTCGCTGCGCCAGCCAGCGCTGATAAGTATCGTGACGGAACTGATACGACATACCGGTTACTCTGAGCAGACCCGCTTCGCAAGCCCAGTTGAGGAAGCGCTCGGGACGAGCTGGGAAGTCGCCCGTAATGCGGAAAACCAATAAAGCAATCGCATACTGCTCGGCCGCAATACCCGCAAACAAACCTCCCGTCATTCCGCCGCAAGACCCATACTGACTATCAATCATAGAACCGAAAACAAGGCCAGTAAAAAATGGGATCAAGATTCCGCAAACCAGTCCGCCTGTGAGCCAATCAACGATCGCACCACCAATGGCAATACCTACACCGACGAATACCAGAACAGATATCGCCAGAAATAGAAATGTGCGAATCAGAAGTGCATTGAGATCGTCATGGATAGCGCGACGTTCGTCATGCCCCAGAATCAGCCGCTCATCGCTATTGGTACCGAATCCGCAAGTCAGACCGACTACCAGTGCTGTCGTAATCGCAAGTGCCGCACCGGCAGCAAATCGATTGGGAATATCCGGGCCGGGGCCAGGCGGTATCAGGCTGGTTATAACGCCGGCCGCGAACATACCGAGCCCGATCACACATCCACTGGCCAGCCCTCTGCGCCATCGAGACCTCTGTGGAACTTTCCAGGCAAAGCGTACGGACAAACCATCACCCGGCTTACTCAGATAACCACCCCCGGGCCCAAATGCCAACCCACCCACGAATCCAGCCAGGACAGCCGATACGAGATCTCCAGTAGCCATCCACCCGACGGTCCCGAAAACCAGGGCGCCAACCGTGCCGAAGATTGCTGTCCGCAAGGCACGACAACGCCGAGCACCGGCCAGGACCCAGATCTGATCGAGTGCCAATTCGGAACCGCCGCACCCCCGTTGCCGTTGATCCTCAAGATAGCAAGCAAGAGTCGTCAGCCATGCCTCGACATTCTCGACTGTGTATAGGGACGGGCGACTAGACTCGGGCGTACAACCGATTGCCGCGGGGATCAGAGTCTCGAACAACAAGTCACAAATTTCGTCACCGTCGCGACACGTCGCCAACCGCTCAGCTGTGCGGTGACCTCCGTGACTCAGTGCCACCGACGCCAGACTGAGCAACCAGGGAGTCCGCAGCGTCGTGCCGAGAGGGCCCTCTGAATTCGCGGTCAGTTGATCGAGAACCGGGGACCAATCCGCCGCGGACAGCTCTCTCCTCTGACCTTTGAAATCCTCAAGATAGCTCCGAACGTCGTCCTTCGAAAGAGGCAGCAGAGCAACGGTTGGTGCACAATTCAATCCAATAGGCGATGTGCTACTCCACAAATTGTTGACAACGGAAGTCCGACACACAACTATCACCGGCCGGTTAAGCCACCCGCCATCAGCGTTTAGACGCTCGAGAATAGCTCTTGCGCGGGCTGACCCTGTCTCTTCCGTATCGGCCTCGTCCAGACCGTCGATTACTGGAAGAATTAGGTTGTACGAGATCAGCTCACTCGCGATTTTCTCATGTAGGCCATAATCACGTTTCAATCGGTACGTCAACCACCTGACGAACGACTGACTACCGTCCCAACCATTTGCGTTGATTCGCACAGGAACCGACCACGTAGCTATTTCAGAATCTGTAGGTCTATTCCTGCATTTGAGTTGGTTCAGGATCAAGTAGATTGCGGTCACGGTCTTTCCAGCGCCGACATCGCCAAGTATCAGAAGCCGATTCGCTCGCTGGTGTCGAAAGTAGGGGCCGAGACCTGACAGTGCATCCCGGGAATAGTGCCCCCGCGTTTGACCCGCATCGACAACGGTGAACTCGATGCGCGCGCAAGTGTTCAGTGCTCCACGCAACTGACCCAGTATTCTGTCTTCTCTTCGACCTACTTCATCTGCCAGTCTATCTGCACGCTGTCTTATAGCAGAAGGCGATGTATCCGGCCAGTACCTGCGTCGAAACCAGCCGCCGACCGGGCGTACCAACCTTCCAGCGGACCGTACTGCAGCTACCTCCAACTCCACAGGTCCCATCCTGCCAGTGGGCGCCGGCCCACGGGGAGCGTCTGGTGATTCGAGCACATCGATCCGCGCGTCGGCTGAATCCCTAGCCCTCCGCGGCCAGCTGCCCACACGCTGCCGCGATTTCCTGCCCCCGCGTATCCCGCACCGTGCACGGCACGCCCTGGGCCTCTACCCGCCGGACGAACTCGCGTTCGACGGGTTTTGGGGAGGCGTCCCACTTCGAGCCCGGGGTCGGGTTCAGCGGGATCAGGTTGACGTGGACTCGGGAACCCAGGGCCTTGTGGAGCTTGGAGCCCAGCATGTCCGCGCGCCACGGGTGGTCGTTGATGTCGCGGATCAAGGCGTATTCGACGGAGACTCGGCGGCCTGTCTTGTCCGCGTAATATCTTGCGGCGTCGAGGACTTCCGATACCGGCCAGCGATTGTTGACCGGTACCAATGTGTCTCGCAGTTCGTCGTCCGGAGTATGCAGGGAGACAGCCAAAGTCACCGACAGGCCCTCGTCCGCCAGCTTGCGGATCGCGGGGGCGAGGCCGACCGTCGACACCACCACGTTGCGCTGCGAAATACCCAGGCCGTCCGGGGCGGGCGAGGTGATCCGCCGCACGGCCGCGACCACGCGCTTGTAGTTGGCCAGCGGCTCGCCCATGCCCATGAAGACGATGTTGGACAGGCGGCCCGGGCCGCCCGCCACCTCGCCGTCGCGCAGCGCGGCCGCGGCGGCACGGACCTGGTCGACGATCTCCGCGGTGGACAGGTTGCGGTCGAGGCCGCCCTGGCCGGTCGCGCAGAACGGGCAGGCCATGCCGCAGCCCGCCTGGCTGGAGATGCACAGCGTATTGCGGTCCGGGTAGCGCATCAGGACCGATTCCAGCAGGGTGCCGTCGCCCGCGCGCCACAGCGACTTGCGGGTCGTGCCGTCGTCGCACACCACGTGCCGCACCTCGGTGAGCAGCGGCGGGAACAGCGCCTCGGCGACCTTGGCCCGCATCGGCGCCGGGAGGTCGGTCATCTGCTCCGGGTCGGCCTGCAGGCGCCCGTAGTACTGCCGCGCGATCTGGTCGGCCCGGAACTTGGGCAGGCCCAGCTCCTCGACCACCCGGCGCCGCTCGGCCGCATCGAGATCGGCGAGGTGGCGCGGCGGCATACCGCGACGCGGGGCATCGAAAACCAGCGGCAGGGGGGTTGTCATAACCGTTCCAGTGTCCCACCTCGGCGCGGCGGGATCGGCCCCGGGTGGACGAGGCCGTGGTCACATCGGCGGCGGCTCCACGTCACAGGTGCCGCGGACCCGGTCGAATGCCGCCCGGAACTCGGGATGCTCGCGGCCGAGCGCCGCGGCGTACCGGTCGAGCGCGTCGTACTCGAGCGCGTCGGCCTCGGAGATCCGGCCCAGGGCGCGCAGGTCGAGGCCGAGATTGATCGCGCACTGCAGGGTGTAGGGATGGTCCGGGCCGCGCACCCGGCGGGTGCGCTCCAGCACATCCGCCCCGAGTTCGGCGGCCTCGGCGATGCGGCCGAGCCCGGCGAGGTCGGAGGCCTCGCCGCTGCGCGCCGCCAGCGTGTAGGGATGGTCGGCGCCCAGGCGGACGGTGAACAGGTCGACAGCCTCGCGGTCCCGCTCCAGGGCCTCCTCGTAGCGGCCGCGGACGCGCAGTGCGGCCGCGTGGTTGACCGCGCACGCCGCCGTGTACGGATGGTCGGGACGCGCGGCCGCGCACAGCCGGTGGGCCTCGGCGGCGGTCGCGAGCGCGAGGCCCGCGTTGCCGGTGAGCCGGTAGTCGTTCGCGAGATTCGTTCGCGCCGCGACGGATTCGGGATGGTCGTCGCCGTACACCCGGACGTGGTCGATCAGCGTCGTCTGCTGCAGTTCCAGCGCCTCCCGGTGCCGCCCGGCCTTGCGGTAGGACACCGCCAGGTTCTTGCGGGCACGCAAGATGTTCTGCTGCAACGGATTCGGGAACAGCTCGCGGAACTCCGCCAGCACCCGCTCCTGCAGGGCCACCGACGCCTCGTAAGCACCGAGTTCCCGGTGGTTGCGTGCGACGTTGTTCACGCAGTGCAGCCGCAGGATGGCGTCGTCGGCCAGCACCGGGTCGCTGCGGAAACGCTCGTAGTTGCCCGCGTCGAGATCCATCGCGTCCGGGAACCGGCCCATCATGCGATAGGACACCGCGAGATTGTGGGCGGCACGCAGCGTCTCGATATTGTTGTCGCCCAGGCACTCCCGGGCCCAGGTATGGGACTGTTCGTTGAGTCCGACAGCTCCGGCCCAGTTCCCGGCCATCCGCATGCACGCGGCCATCAGATCGCTGGACCAGACGTACTCCTCCGGGAAGCGGTCGCGGGTCTCCTCGACTCCGGAACGCGCCGCCGCTGCGGCATCGTGCGCCCGCGCCCAATCCCCCAGCTGCCACAGCGCATTGCCGGTGACGATCCGGATCCGGATCACGCGAATATCGTCGGCGCCCAGCAACTCCGACCAGGTCTCGGCGGCCTGCAGCCCCAGTCCCGCGGCCGCGGTCAGCTCGCCCTGCACCCGCAGCGCATCCACGACATTTCGGATCAGATCCGGCAGCTGGGCGCACGGGTCGCCGGGATCGGCGACCCTCCGGCAGGACAGCACCTCGATCTGCGCCAGCTGCTGCCACAGCCACAGGTACCGGTTCCACAGCCCCGGCACATCGGACCGCTGCGGGTCGGCGTCGCACAGCACGCGATGGGCGACATGCTGATTGTCCTCGGCGAGCTCACGGGGCAGGAATTCCCGGATACCGTGCCAGGGGATGGCGTGGATCTTCAGCGCCCGGCCGCCGTCGGTGAGCGGGTCGGCGCAGAGTTCGGCGACCGAATCCCGGGTCACCAGATCGAGCACCCGCTTGCGGCGCTGCTCGTTACCCAGGGCCTCGGCGAGACCCTCCGGCAGCCGCACCCCCGGCCGCCGTTCGCTGCCCGGCAGCTGGGATATCAACAGCGCCAACGGAATCGGCTGATCGGCGGCGAAGCATGTCAGCAGCCGCAGCAGGTGCCCGGCCGCCCAGGCGTCGGAGCCCACCGGCTCGTCGAGCAGCGGCCGCAGCGAATCGCCGATGATCGAGGTGGCCCGCTTGTACGCTCCCGGCTCGTCCTGCAGCAGCACGAACGGCTCGGACCGCACCCGCTCGAGCAACGTCTCGTCGACCGCGTCGGTACCCCGGGATCCGCGGTGCGCCAACGCGTTCAGCAGTACGGGGCTGCCGTCTACAGCGCTGCTGAACCGCGCCGCCAGCCCCTCCGGCAGGCCGTCGACGTGGCGCCGCAGGAAGCTCGAGCCCTCGTCGACGGTGAACATCGGCACCGGGACCGGACGCGGGGTGTCCCAGTCGGAGACCTTCGAGGTGAACAGCACGTGGCCCGGTCCGTCCCAGGGCACCATGTCCGACAGCCGCGCCGGTTTGCGCGGCAGCGGCAGCTCCTCGCCCGCCGTGCGGTAGTGGTCGGGCGTCACGTTGTCGTAGACGATCAGGTACCGCTTGTCGGACCGGCGCAGCGCCGCCACGACATCGTGGTGCCGGGTGCCGCGCGGCAGCGAGTCGGGCAGGCCGAGCGGCTCGGCCAGCTGCCCCAGTTCGGTGCGCATGACCGCGCCGTTCTCCCCCGAGATCCACGCGATGAGGTCGTACTGCGACCGGAACCGGTGCACATAGGCCGCGGCCAGCCAGGTCTTCCCGCTCCCCGCCACACCCGTCAGCACCGCCGCGCCGGAGGTATCGAGCTGGGCGCGGAGGCGGTCGAGTTCGCGGTCGCGGCCGTAGAACCAGGCCGGTTGATAGCGGGGCAGGCTCTTCGACTGGAAGCCGACGAACATCTCCTGGCGCGGGTACCGCACCGGCGTGCGCGCGGCCTGCCCCAGCCGCTCCCCCGCCGCGGCGGGATCGGCGCCCAATGCCTGCAACACCTTCGACCGCGCCTGTGCCTCGTCGGGCAGCAGCCGCAGGTCCACCGCGGCGATCCGGCCCGCCTCGGCCGGTACCTCGGCGGCCGTGCCGACGATGACCGCGAGCAGCCCGGCCGGGTCGGCACCCACCTTGTCCCAGTCCTCGGGCGCGAGCGCGGCGGCATGCACGAAACTGCCGCTGACCACCAGGATCGCCGACCCGCCAGCGGCCGCGCCGGTGAGATCCGACTCCGCCGTGACCCGCCGGGTCCGGATGTCGAATCCGGCCGCGGCACCGATCTGCTGCAGCCACAGCGCCCAGACGGTGTCCTCGGGGGCGTGGACGATGTCGATCGGCTCGGTCATCGGGGTCGAATGCGGTGCACTGGGCGCCACGTCGCTACTCCCATCGCGCTGTCGGGACGGCCGCGCGGCCGTCGGGATCCGCTACGGCGGCACGCCGCATCAGAGTCACGAAACGCCGACCGGCCCGGGTGAGCCGGTCGGATTCGAGCAGGGTGTCACACGCGGTGAGGGTCTGGTCCCGGACCTCGGTGGTATCGGGAACGGATGCGACGAGCCCGCGGTCGGCGAGCCGTCGCCACAGTCGCCCCACCGCCAGGTGCGCGTACACGCCTTGCAGCACCGCGCTGGTCGGCCGCGGCTCGCGGCGCCACGGAGAGGGCAGCACGGCCGGCTCGTCGGTCGCGATGAGCGGCACGACCTCCATCAGCGCGCTCAACTTCGAATGCTGGAACTCGTGCAGCAGCCCGGTGGCCGCGGACACGGTGCCGGTGGGCAGCACCATCGCGGCGGCACCGAAGGAGTCCACCAGCGTCGAGGTGCGGAACGGGCAGGTCTCCCGCGAACGCGGCAGGACCGCCCGGAAGCCCTGTGCCAGTGGGGCGGCCAGTTCGGGAACCGCGGCGTGCAACAGCCGCACGGACTCGTCGAACAACCGCTGCCAGGTCCGGAATTCGGTGTCGCTCCAGGGTTCCCAGCGCAGCCCGGGGTGCGCGGGCGCGATATCCGGCCAGGCCGACGGCGTCGGCGGCAGGTCGTCGAACTCGATGCTCACGGCTCCTGCCGGTGACCGCGCGGTCAGCCAGCGCAGCGCCGTCCATCGGCGGCCCGCCAGTATCGGCCCGGCCGTGCCGCGATGGCTCACCCGCGCGGTGGCCTGCGCCGGTCCGGTCCAGCAGCCCAGGCCCGGCAGCACCACGGCGTCGCCGACCTGGGGCACCTCGAGGTCGAAGTCGATGCGGGCCCGCATCGCCGCGGCGGCCGCGAACGACGCCAGATGCGTGACCGGCGGCTGCTCGCCGGTGCTCTCCCCGTCGTCGAGCCCGGCCGCGCACACCGCCACCCAGGCGCCGAATCGCGGATGCTGCACCGTATTTCGCGCCACGGCCGGATTCTTCCGCTGCACCGCGACGAGGGTCTCGAAGCCCGCCCGCACGATCCGGCGCTGCGGATCGTCGTACTCACCGCGCACTACGGCCGCCAAGAAGGCGAGGTTGCGGCTGGCCCTGGCGCGCTCCAGCAGCGCCACTGTCCCCGGCTCGTCGGCGAGGACGGCCAGCGCGTCGATATCGGCATCGGGAACCGTCACCACATCCGCCCCCGCGCCACGCCCCGTCCCCGACACCATGGCTGCCTCCGCCGCGGCGCTCACGCGCCACCGGCGTTGTGGCCCGCGAAGATGATCCCCACCGAGGCGCGGCGGTGCAGCGCCGTGCGATACGCCTGCTCCACCTCGATCCGGTGCGCACCGAGCAGCTCGTCGAGCGGCAGGTCGGCCAGATCCGGTACGCCCCTTGCGGATTCGGGCTCCATTGCGCAACCTCCCCCCGGCGAACCGGACCGAGCCCGGTCCCGTGACCGGATTCCGCCGATCGTTGGACTCACGCTGGCTCTTTTCCCTGTAACAGCTGCTTTCAAAATAGCCGAAACATGCCACCGCGAAACCCGCAATTGCCGATGGCGCCTTGGGAATTGACGCTCGGCCTGGCTCCGGAACAGGGTGATGTCACGGGTGCACACGGCCGCGATCGCGACGGCGACCACCAGCCCCACCGGCGGCAGCGACCCGCCAGTGGACTCGACGGCCAGCACGATCGCCGCCAGCGGCGTGCGCACGGCCGGGCCCAGGCAGGCCGCCATCCCGGTCACGGTGAACGCCGCCGCCGGCCCGGGCTGCAGCCCGGCCTCGAACGCCAGCCGCCAGCACAGCGCCCCGGTGGTCGCGCCGATCACCATGGCGGGCCCGAAGACTCCGCCGACGCCCCCGGTGTGCAGCGTCACCGAGGTGGCCGCGATCTTCACCACCGGCAGCACGGCCAGCAGCCACAGCGGCAGCGCCGCGATCGCGACCTGCGACAGCCCCATCGACACCACGCCGTAGCCGGTGCCGAGCGTCATCGGCAGGAAGATCCCCACGGTGCCCAGCGCCGCACCCGCGACCGCCGCGGTGGTCACCGGCCATCGCCGCACCGGGGCCGCCAGTCGGCCGACCGTGTGAAACATCCACACGTAGAGCCGGGCGACCAGCGCGCATACCAGCCCCACCCCGGCCAGCAGGGCGGTCTTACCCGGATCCCACAGCGCACCGAAATCCGCGGCACCGAACATCGGCCGGTAGCCGTACACCGCGACGAAGATCAGGAACGCGATCGGCACCGCGGGCAGCGCGAAAAGCGATGCGGCCCAATCGATTCCGCGGCGGCGCAGCAGTTCTCCCGCCAGCAGTACACCGCCGATCGGCGCCTGGAACAGCGCGCCGACGCCCGCCCCCAGCGCGGCCGTGACGACCAGCCCGCCCTCCCCGCCGGTCAGCCGCAGCCGACGGCCGAGCGCGGCGCCCAACGACGCCGACACCTGGGCGACCGGCCCCTCGGTGCCACCGGAGCCGCCCGAGCCGAGGGTCACCGCGGTGCCGCCGAGCTTGCTCAGCGCGCCCCGCACGGTCAGCCCGGACGTGTCCCGCTCGTTGACGGCCTTGATGACGCCGTCGGTCCCGTTCACCTGCGGGCCGCCCAGCCGGGTCAGCCACACCGCGGTCATCATGCCCGCCGCGACGAGCGGCGGCAGCAGCCAGGCGCGGCGGTCGAGGAACGCCTCCGCCGGGGCGTACCACAGCCCCGCGCCGATCGGTTCCAGCGGCAGCACCGAACCCAGCAGGCCGTGCGTGGTCACATCCAGCAGCGCGCGCAGCGCCACCGCGCCGAGCCCGGCCGCGACCGCCGCCAGCAGCAGCGCCACCCAGCGCACGCCCCATCGTCCGGAGTGCGATCTCCCGGCGCCGCTCATCGCGGCCCGTCGGAGCCACCGGCGGCGTCGAGCAGGGCGCGAGCCTCCGAGACGGCCGCGGTGGCGGGGGCCGTCGTCAGGATGCTCGACAGGGTGGTCGCGATCGCCGGGGGCATCGCATCCGTCGTCACCGCGTGCACGACGCGGGTGACGGCCTGGCGCAGGGCCTCGTCGATCTCCGGCGCGGGCACGGCCGGTAGTCGCGGGGCCGCGTAGCGGAACTGTTCGGTGATGCGATCGACGAGTTCGGCACGGGGATAGGCGGATTGGGTCGCGATGTCCAGATACGCCCGGGCGATCTTGAGCATGAGGATCGCGGTCCGGTCGTCGGTGCCCCCGCCTCCGGCGATACTGCCCTGCGGCGCACCGCCTTTCGTCATGCCCGCGCCGGTACTCTCGTCGGCCGCCCGCCCCGCCGCCAAGTACAGATCCACCGCCTCCCACCCGTGCAGCGGCTCCCCGGTGACCTCGGACCGCCACAGCGTGGCATCGCCGAGCCGCTCGGACAGGTCGGCCCGGATCGGATCCTCGGACTCGGCCGTATCGAGGGCCGTGCGCAACACCCGGGTCGCATCGGTGAGGAATTCGCCGCCGCCGACCGCCGTGAAGCGCCGCATCAGCAGATCCCCCAGCCGCACCAGCACCGGCGTCGGCTCGTCGGTGTCGGGCAGTTCGTCCAGCGCCGCCTTGGAGACCGCGATCGCCTCGTCGAGATCGGCTGGGTCCCCGCGGTTTTCCCAGCGGCGCTGCAGCAATCCGCTCAGCATCGCCAGCAGCTCGGCCCGCTCGGGGCGTCCCACGGGCACGGTCTCGAGGGCGTGACGGGCGGCGGTCAGCGCCGCCGCCTCGTCGCCCGAGCGCGCGGCCGCGTCGGCCTCGCGCACCACGGCGTCGTAGCCGAGCTGCTCCTCCTCGGTCGGCGGCCGATCGCGCGGGTCGGGAAAGTTGGGGGCGATGCGCCGCAGCGTGTCGGGCGACAGATAGGCGAACGGGGAGCCGCTGCCCTCGGCCGGTTGCGAGACGGCCGCGCGGAACACCGGGCCCGGCACGTCGTAGCGCTGCACGATGAACTGCGAGGCCGCGGCCAGCACCCGAGCGGCCTCGCTGCGCGGAATGGCATCGCGCAGAATCTCGGCGACGTCCGGGCGGAACGCGAACACCCTGCTGTCCTCGGGGATCGTGTACGGCGGCGCGGAGCGGGCCGTCGTGTCCTCGATCAGGCCCCCGGCCAGGACCTCGGCCAGCACGCTCGGTTTACTGCCGGGCAGCACGGCCTGCTGCACCAGCCGCATGATCGGCAACAGCAGCGGGACCTGTGCGAGGCTCGCGGCCAGCCGGAACGCCTCCGGCGTCGACGCCGCCCGGAAGCGCCGCACTCGTTCGAGGGCGTGGCGGCCCAGGTGCCGGTCCTGCCGAACGGCCAAGGTGCTCACGGTGTTCGGATCGGGCCGCTCGACCCGGCGCAGCAGCGGGTATCCGGCGGTGCGGCGCTGCCCGGCCAGCAGCTCGGCCCACGGCCGGATCCAGCCGGGCGTCAGCTCCAGCACCGGGATGGCGGTGGTCGGTGTGCCCGCGGGTGCGGCCAGGCGCAGCGGCGAGGGACGGTCGGGGATCACGGAAGTTATTCGTCCGTGGCCCCACTGCAGACCGGTGCGCCGCCACAGGCTGTTGGGCAGCGGCTGCACGATCGCCACCGGAGACAGCGCCGCGAGCCGCTCCAGCTGCGCCGCCGCGCTCCCCCACCCCCAGGCATCGCCCAGGCAGGCGGTGAACACCATCACCACGCGGCGCCCGGACGGATCGGCCAGCGCCGACAGCGGGCGGTCGGCGACGCGGCGGGCGCCGGTGGCCAGCCGCAGCGTCCCCGCCTCGTCCTCGTCCAGGTACCACACGGTGACCTGACGGAATCCGACCGAATCCACCAATCGGCGCACCGCGGCGGCCAATCCGCTCCAGGCCGCCATCGACGGATGGCGGTCGAAGACCAGTGCCGCGTCGCGCCGCCGCACCAGCCTCGGCGTGGTGACCGGCCAGGCGACACCGGTGCGTGCGGTGCGATCCACCGACGCGTCCTCGTCGAAGACGGTCTCGCGGGGATCGGGTAGCCGCTGCGCCAGCGGCCGCAGATCACCGAGCAGGCTCGCCCCCGACTCCAGCGGCGACGGTGCGGGAACGTCGATTTCGGCACGGGCGGGCCAGGCACCGGGGCTTCCCGGCAGCGTCACCGCGCCGGAATCGCGCGGCAGCAGCGCATGCGCCGTCCCCGCGTCCGGGAGCGGCGGCGGTATCGCTTCCGGTTCGATCTCCGGTGGTGAATGCGATTGCGGGACAGCCGAATCCGGCTGGTCGGTGATGTGTTTCGCCAGATACAGCGCCTCGGCCACGGTATCGCCGTCGACATCCAGACCGCGCAGCGCCTCGAGGAGTTCGGATAGGCTCTCCACCTCAGCCTCCGGTGTCGGTGGGCTGCATGAGCCGCTCGGCCAGCCGCTGCCGGTCCACCTCGGCGCCGTCGGCCCGCGTGGCCTGGGTCAGCACGTGCAGCGCGATCAGCAGACGGTCGGTCGGCAGCGTCCCCAGCTCGCTGCGTCGTCTCATAAAAGTGTCGATGATATCGCCGTATTCGTCCACCACCGATCCGCCGAGATGCGCGGCGACGACCCGCTCCAGCTGGGCGCGCTCGGGCCGCTCCAGCCGCAGTTGCAGGCAGCGCCGCAGGAACGCCGGGGGGAATTCCCGCTCGCCGTTACTGGTCATGATGATCACGGGAAAGGCGTTGCACTGCACGAAACCCTCACGCACACCGACTCTTTCGCGCCCCTCGTGGGTGAAGACCTCGACCTCCGGCCGGTGTGCGCGGATGCGGCGCAGCTCATCGATCTGATATTCGCCGTTCTCGAATACGTGCAGCAGATCGTTGGGGAGGTCGACGTCGGCCTTATCGATCTCATCGATCAGCAGCACGCGCGGCTTGGCGTACGGCAGCAGCGCGGTGCCCAGCGGGCCGAGCGTGATGTAATCCGCCAGCCCCACCTCCTCGTCGTCGAGCTCGCGGACCCGGCGGATCTGCGCCTCCTCGAAACGGCGCAGCGCATCGTAGGTGTACAGGCCGTCCCGCAGGGCGCTGCGGCTGGTGATCGGCCAGTGCAGGATCGGGCCCAGCTCCAGTTCGCGCGCGATGAGATACGCCAGCGAGGATTTGCCCAGACCGGGCGCGCCCGTGACCAGCAGCGGTCGGCGGCACAGCAGCGCGGCGTTGATCACGTCGAGGTCGGCGGGCCGCAACTGATGCGCGCCGATGCCGCCGCTGCCGAGCTTGCGGCTGATCTGGGTGGGCTGATCGGGCTGATCCTGCGGGAAGGGCAGCAGGGGGTGCCCGGTGAACGTCCGGGAGATCATCGGTGGCGGCACGTCGTCCCACGCGTTCGGGCGCGGCTCGCTCGTCCCGCGGAATACATGCCAACCGGGTGCCGTCATGTCCACTCCCCTCCCATCACGCCGGGCCCGCGAGCGGAGGCGGACGTCGCCTACTCTGACCTGGGATATCGACTATGTACACAACCTTGCGCCAGAACCGATCCCGCTCCTCGGATTCCTCGCGGGACCGCTGCGCACGCCAGATCTCGCCGTGCCAGTCGACCGGCGATCGCCCGCCCAGGCGCCGGGTCAGGCGGGCGCGGAACGCGCTGCCCGCGCACTGTGCGCCGCAGGCCGCATGCGCGCCGCACCGCTCGTTGCGCCACAGCGTCACCGGCAGCGCGTTGGTCGCCGACGCGGTGAGCACGTGGGCCGTCGGCGGTTCGGTGACACCCAGCGCATCGTGCGGGCCGTCCCCGGCGTCGTCGGGCGCGAACAGCTCCTGCAGGGTGGCGAGCCGGCCCGCGCGCGGATCGTCACATCCGAGCCACAGCAGGCCGTCGGATTCCCGCTGCCGCAACCGATTCCACCGCTCCTCGAGTTCCACGAGCTGCTCGTCGCTCTTCTCCCAGGTGCAGCTGCGCCGCAGCCGCATCGCGAACTTGCTGCTGAACGGCCGCTCGTCCGGCCGCAGCCACTCGTACAGCGGTTCCTCGGTCAGGTGCTCGTCCGGCAGCGCCACGACGATCTCCACCGCGTCGCGCGGGGCGTTGATATTGCTCAGATGCCGGTGCAGCGCGGATTTCAACGCGTGCTTGGCGTGCTCGTATCCGGGATACCGACCGCCCTGACCGAGCGGGATGATCTCCTGATCGTCGAACTTCTGCGCCACCTCGAACCGGTACGGTACCGGCGCGTACTCGTCCGTGCGCGGCCCCTCCTCGGCGACGATGACGCCGAACAGACGCGTGACCGCCACCGACGCCGGGCGCGGGCCCAGAAACAGCCGCTCGAACTCCGGGTAGTCGCGCGGTGGGATGATCTTCTTCGGGATCTTCCGCAGCCCCTCGGCCACCGCGGAGTCGGCGGGCAGGTGGTTCGGTGCCAGCGCGCAGAACCTGGCCAGATCGAATTCCCGGTTCTGACTTTCGGTTCCGACGTACTCGGCCACGTCCCGCAGCGTCACCAGGCGGCCGGGGGCAGGCGGGAAGGTGTCGCGGAACAACTCGCCGACCAGGGCGCCGGAGACGCCGCGCTCCGCCGCGATCGCGATCCGGGCCAGCAGGCCGTGCACCTCGACCAGCCAGCGCCGCACCATCGCCTCCGGGCCGACCAGGCGATCCGCCCACGCCTGCTCGTCGCGATGGTGGCTGTCGTGCGCGGTGACGATCTCCTCGTAGAGGCCGGGCAGGCGCAGACGCCGCAGCCCCTCCAGCAGGTAGGCGATCGCACCGCCCTGCGCGGCCGCGATGTTCTCGCTCGCCTTGACGAAACCGACGACCCCGCCGTGCGCGAGCGACCACACCGGCCCGCCCGACATACCCCGGATGACGCCCCGGTCCCCATCGATGGTGAAGAACCGCGACGGCAGATGCGTGTCGCGGACGCGGTAGCCGTGATAGACCTCCACGACGCGCTCGACATAGCTCGGATTCAGTGCGCTGATGAGCAATTCGTCGCTCGGGGCCAGCGCGGGCTCGCCCATCAGCACACACGGCGCCGCCACCAGGTCGGGGCGCTCGAGGCGCAGGATCGCGTGGTCGTCGAAATCCCACCGGCCGCCCCCGTCCGGCGGCGGGGAGGCGGCGACGACCTCGGCGGCGCACTCGCTGCCCTCGCCGAACGACAGCCGCACGCGGCCCTCCGCCACACCGGCGACGACGTGCGCCGCCGTCACCGCATATCCCGGGGCGACGCGAAACGCGGTACCGACGCGCTCGGCACCGGCTCGGTCCGGCGCGACCGCGGCGGTGGCCCCTTTCAGCAACTCCTCGATATCGGCGTGCGCGGGCACGACACCCTCACAGATCCCAGTCGAGCTTGACCTTCAGCGTCGCCTTCAGTCCGCCCGACGCCAGCACCGCCACGACGCGGCCCGCGTCCAGTGACAGTTCCAACCCGAATTCCACCGATACCCGATCCGCCCGCAGGCCCTCGACACTCTGATGGACCGATGTCGCAACGCTTTTGATCGTGGGAGTCAGGTTCTCCAGCTTGAACCGGTCGCGCAGACCGACATCCACGCCGCCCTGCTCGGCGACGTCCTCCTCGAGCCTGGCGTAGACGACCGTGCCGTCCGGCATCTCCACACGATCGACGTGCGCCATGCCCAAACCCCCAGTTTCCGTAAACGGACTGTGCGCCAACAGTACCGGCCGGGCCACCGTGCGGCACAGGAAACGCCCGGATCACCCCGCCATGGTCGCCCGACCACGGCCCTCCGATCCGGCGTGCCTGCATTACATCATCGAAACACCTTGAGCAGCAAGACCTTTCGAGCAATTCCTGAGCTATTCGGCGGCCCCGCGCGATTGCCACCGGGTAGCGCACATCCCCCGGCCGCGACGGCGAAACGATCCCGCGGAGCTGCCGAATATGCGTGCATTCACCATAGCCATCGGCAATGATCGAGATATGACCAGTGATGCCGCCCCGACCTCAGGCCCGGATCCGCACGCCGACACCCCCGCGCGACCGCAATCGCCGCAGGACCCGCAGACGCCACCGGCCACCCGCCCCACCACCACCCCGGCACCGCGCAAGCGATCGCTCAAGACCCGCACCGGCTACACCTGGGTCGCACTCGTCGCCGCGGCGGTGCTCGGAATCGTCCTGCTGATCTTCATCATCCAGAATCTGGACCAGGCGCGGGTCACCCTGTTCTTCTGGGAGTTCTCGCTGCCGCTCGGGATCACCATCCTGCTCTCGGTGATCGCCGGGGCACTGGTGATGGGGCTGGTCGGAGGGGGACGCATCCTGCAGCTGCGCCGCGCGGCCAAGCGGAAGTGATCCCGGCCAAAAGCATGCCGGGATACCAAGGGTCATAGAAGCGTGGTGAATACCAGCCACGAGACGAATGCCGACGGCAGCATCGAATCCAGCCGATCCATGATGCCGCCGTGGCCGGGCAGCAGCGTGCCCATATCCTTGATGCCCAGCTCGCGCTTGACCTGCGATTCGATGAGGTCGCCGCCCGTGGCCACCAGCACCACCGCGATGCCCGCGAGCACGCCGATCATCGAATTCGCCTGCAGCAGCAGCGTCACGGTGAGCAGGCCGCCGATGATGCAGAACACCAGCGATCCGGCGAACCCCTCCCACGACTTCTTCGGGCTGATCGCCGGCACCATCGGATGCCTGCCGAACAGCACCCCCGCCACATAGCCGCCGACATCCGAGCAGACCACCAGGATCATGAAGGTCAGCACCCGCAGGTTGCCGTCGTCCTGCAGCAGCTGCAACACCGCGAACGCGGCCAGCAGCGGCACCCACGCCAGCACGAATACGGTAATCGCGGTGTCGCGCAGGAAGTTTCGCGGCGTCGCCGACAGACCGTGATCGAACAGCCGCCAGCCCATACACACCAGCGCCGTCGCCGCGAACGCCCCCGCCACGCCGTCGGCCCCGAACGGCCAGGCCAGCCACAGGATCGCCTGCCCGCCCACGATCAGCGGAATCCGCGGCACCAGCACGTCGGCCTCGCGCAGACGCTTGGCGACCTCCCAGGTGGCGACCGCGATCGCCGCGGCGGCCACCCCGATGAGCACCTTCGGGACGAACAGCAGGATCGCGATGAGCGACAGACCCAGCGCGAAGCCGACACCCAGCGCCGCCGGTAGGTTCCGACCGGCACGCTGGGACCTGCCGTGCGGCTGCGCCTCGTGCGCCGCCGACGGCGTTTCCTGTGCCGGCGTCATACCGGTCGCGTCGCTCGCCGGCGTCGCATCGCCGGCGGCGGCTTCTTCGGCCACCATTGTCCCGTCGCTCACTTGTCGTCCGCTCCGTCCCGGCCCGGCGAGGAAACGCCCGAGGGCCTAGACCTCGAGCAGTTCCGATTCCTTGTGCTTGACCAGTTCGTCGATCTGGCCCACGTACTTGTGGGTCACCTTGTCCAGTTCCTTCTCCGCGCGGCCGACCTCGTCCTCACCGGCCTCGCCGTCCTTCTGGATGCGCCCCAGCTCGTCCATCGCCTTGCGACGCACGTTGCGGATGGAGATCTTGGCATCCTCGCCCTTGGCCTTGGCCTGCTTGACCAGCTCGCGGCGGCGCTCCTCGGTCAGCTGCGGGACCACGACGCGAATGATGTGCCCGTCGTTGGTGGGATTCACGCCCAGATCCGAGTTGCGGATCGCGGTCTCGATCGCCTGTAGCTGGCCCTGTTCATACGGCTTGATGACGACCATGCGCGGTTCGGGCACCGTGATACCCGACATCTGGGTGATCGGCGTCGGCGCCCCGTAGTAGTCGACGACAACCCTGTTGAACATGCTCGGATTCGCGCGTCCGGTCCGGATGGCGCCGAGGTCGTCCTTCGCCACCGAGACGGCCTTTTCCATCTTCTCCTCGGCGTCGAAGAGCGCTTCTTCAATCACGACCGTTTCCTCCACAGCGTTTCGTCGTATGTCGGGTGCGGGCTCGGCGGGGACTCACTCCGGGTCCCCGCAGCTCGCGGGGGTCAGGACCGCACCAGCGTGCCGACCTTCTCCCCGGCCACCGCACGGGCGATATTGCCCTTCACCAGTAAATTGAACACCAGAATCGGCATCTGGTTGTCCATACAGAGGCTGAACGAGGTGGCGTCGGCGACCTTCAGCCCGCGTTCGAGCACTTCCTTGTGCGTGATCTCGGAGAACAGGGTGGCATCGGGGTCCACGCGCGGATCGTCGGTGTACACCCCGTCCACCGCCTTCGCCATCAGGACCACCTCGGCGCCGATCTCCAGGGCACGCTGGGCGGCGGTGGTGTCGGTGGAGAAATACGGCATGCCCATACCGGCGCCGAAGATCACCACGCGGCCCTTCTCCAGGTGCCGCTTGGCGCGCAGCGGCAGGTAGGGCTCGGCGACCTGGCCCATCGTGATCGCCGTCTGCACCCTGGTATCCACGCCCTGCTTCTGCAGGAAGTCCTGCAGCGCAAGGCTGTTCATGACGGTGCCCAGCATGCCCATGTAGTCCGAGCGGGCGCGCTCGAGGCCGCGCTCCTCGAGCTCGGCGCCGCGGAAGAAGTTCCCGCCGCCGATGACCACCGCCACCTGCACGCCGGAGCCCACCACCTCGGCGATCTGCTCGGCCACCGTCTGCACCACATCCGGGTCCAGGCCGACGTTGCCGCCACCGAACATCTCCCCACCCAGCTTGAGGAGCACTCGGCGATAACCCTTGCGGGCCGGTTCCGGGTCCGACATCGGTCTCCTTCTGCTCGGCAGACTGGTACACACGCGCGAAAAGACCATCCGGTGTCGGGAGGAACACGGGACGGTGACAAAAGCTCTGTCTATCCTGCCCTACGACCCCATCCGAACGTGAACCGACCCACGAATTCGTGACCCGGCGGCGCACATCGGACAGCGTCACCCCGGCGCCGCGCGGCGGATCGCGGGCGCCGCCCTGACGGCAAGAGCCCCCGCACAACCGAACCTGTTGCGCGGGGGCTCTTTTCGCTGAGCGGATCGACCGGTCAGGCCTGGCCGACCTCGAACCGGGCGAAGCGGGTCACGGTGACACCGGCCTCGTCCAGCAGCTGCTTGACCGTCTTCTTGGAGTCGGTGACCGACGGCTGCTCCAGCAGCACCACGTCCTTGTAGAAGCCGTTGAGGCGGCCCTCGACGATCTTCGGCAGGGCGCCCTCGGGCTTGCCCTCCTCGCGGGCGGTCGCCTCGGCGATGCCGCGCTCCTTCTCGACCAGGTCGGCCGGGACCTCGTCGCGGGTGACGTAGCGGGCCTTCAGCGCGGCGACCTGCATGGCGGCGGCGCGCGCGGCCTCGGCGGCGGCGTCGCCCTCGCCCTGGTACTCGACCAGCACGCCGACGGCCGGGGGCAGGTCCGAGGAGCGCTTGTGCAGGTAGGTCGCGACCGGGCCCTCGAAGGACACGACGCGGCGCAGCTCCAGCTTCTCGCCGATCTTCGCGGCCAGCTCCTGCACGACCTGGTCGGCGGTCTTGCCGTTGACGTCGAGGGCCTTGAGCGCGTCCAGGTCGGCCGGGCGGGCCTTGGCGGCGGCCTCGGCGATATCGCCCGCGACGTTCTGGAACTCGTCGTTCTTGGCGACGAAGTCGGTCTCGGAGTTGATCTCGAACATGACGCCGTTCGACGCGGCGACCAGGCCCTCGGCCGTGGCGCGCTCGGCGCGCTTGCCGACGTCCTTGGCGCCCTTGATGCGCAGCACCTCGACGGCCTTGTCGAAGTCGCCGTCGGTCTCCTCGAGCGCCTTCTTGCAGTCCATCATGCCGGAGCCGGTGAGCTCGCGGAGCCGCTTGACGTCAGCGGCGGTGTAGTTCGCCATCCTGGCGAGCCTCCTTGGGGTTAGGTGTGAGTCCGCTTAGCAACACCATGCCGACCGCTCCCGAACAGGAAGGGTCGGCACAGTGAACAACAACTGGCAACGCGGTAGAAGCGTCAAAGCACCGCTCAGAAGTCGGCCGGGGTCTTGGCGGCCGGGTCTTCCTTCAGCTCGGCCTCGGCCGCGGTCTCGACCGGAGCCTCGGCGGGGGCACCCTCGGCACCCGGGTTGGCCTGAGCCAGCAGCTCCTGCTCCCACTCGGCGAGCGGCTCACCGGCGCCGGCCTCCGGCTTGGCGTCGCCACCGGCACGCGCGGCGCGCGCCTGCACGCCCTCGGCGACGGCGGAGGCCACGACCTTGGTGAGCAGCGCGGCCGAGCGGATCGCGTCGTCGTTGCCCGGGATCGGGTAGTCGACCAGGTCGGGATCGCAGTTGGTGTCCAGGATCGCGATGACCGGGATGTTCAGCTTGCGGGCCTCGCCGACGGCGATGTGCTCCTTGTTGGTGTCCACGACCCAGATGGCCGAGGGGACCTTGGCCATATCGCGGATACCGCCGAGGGTGCGCTCCAGCTTGTTCTTCTCACGCGTCAGCATGAGGATTTCCTTCTTGGTGCGACCCTCGAAACCGCCGGTCTGCTCCATCGCCTCGAGTTCCTTGAGGCGCTGCAGGCGCTTGTGGACGGTCGAGAAGTTGGTGAGCATGCCGCCCAGCCAGCGCTGGTTCACATACGGCATGCCGACGCGGGTGGCCTCGGAGGCGATGGACTCCTGCGCCTGCTTCTTGGTGCCGACGAACAGCACCGTGCCACCGTGGGCGACGGTCTCCTTGACGAACTCGTACGCCTTGTCGATGTAGGTCAGTGTCTGCTGCAGGTCGATGATGTAGATGCCGTTGCGGTCGGTGAAGATGAACCGCTTCATCTTCGGGTTCCAACGGCGGGTCTGATGCCCGAAGTGTGCGCCGCTGTCCAGCAGCTGCTTCATGGTTACGACAGCCATGGCTCTCGTATCTCTCTTTCGTTTGCCGGTTGATGCGGGAATCGGCGATCCCCGCCCTGGCGCCCGAGGCCGCCGGACCCGTAGCGTCGAAGCCGTTCGGGACCAGCCGGCGACCGTGCGATGCAGGCGCGCGAAGTCGGCCCACACGTGGTGAACCGCCCGGCCAGTCTACGCTCCCGCCCTGTTCGGACCTAATCGGTGGTCGAGCGACGGAGTGCGGCGGACATGCCCTGTTCACAACCATGGAAGTTGTCCACACTCGCCGACCACGGGCTTCCGGCGCGGTGCGCTGCGGGACAGGCTGGGTGGGTGCGCAGGGTGATCATTCTCGTTCTCGGGTGGCTGCTGCTGCCGGTCGTGCTGCCCGCGCCCGAGGCCGGTGCGGCGCCGGGCGGTCGATTCGATTGGCCGCTGCAGCCGCGCCCGCCGGTGCTGCGCCGTTTCGACAAGCCGCCGCAGGACTGGCTGCCCGGACATCGCGGCGTGGATCTGGGCGGCGCACGCGGCCAGCCGGTGCTCGCCGCCGGTGACGGTGTGGTGGTATTCGCCGGTGAGGTGGGCGGGAAGCCGGTGGTCTCGCTCGACCATCCGGGCGGCCTGCGCACCACCTACGAACCGGTGCGCGCCTCGGTCCCGGTGGGGCGCAAAGTACTTCGCGGCGAGCCCGTCGGCAGCCTGGACCTCGGCCATGCCGGGTGCACCACCCCGTGCCTGCACTGGGGAGCCCGGCGCGCCCGCGAGTACCTCGACCCGCTGGGCCTGATCCGCCCGGGCCCGCTGCGCCTCAAACCGGTCGGGCGAAACCCGTGAGTGCCCTGCCCGGCGGCCTCCCGACAGCGCGTTTTCGAGAACCGCGCGGATGTAGTCGACGACATGCGACTCATTGCCCGGACGGCCGTCGCAACCTAGCTCGTCGCCGGGCCCGGCTCAGCGGCCTGCGGGGACCGCGCCCTCGCGTTCGGCCAGTTCCCGCTTCCATTCGCGGAAGGTTTCCTCGGTGCGGCCGCGGCGCCAGTAGCCGGAGATCGAGGCTCGGTCCGCGGGGACCGCGCGCTCCTTGCGGATGTACGGGCGCAGATTGTGCATGACGGCCTGGGCCTCGCCGTGGATGAACGCGTGTACTTGTCCGTCGAGCCAGGGCTCGGCGCGGACGGCCGCCACCAGCGCCTCGCCCGGTTCGGCATCGCCGCGGTACACCCAGGTCAGGGTGACTCCGGCGGGGCGGTCGAAGTCGAGTTCGTCTGCGGGGCCTGCGATTTCGACGAATGCCCGGCCGACGGCATCGGCCGGGAGGGCGGCGCAGGCCGTCGCGATGGCGGGCAGCGCGGCCTCGTCACCGGCCAGCAGATGCCAGTCGGCGTCCGGGCGCGGCGAGTAGGCGCCGCCGGGACCGAACAGGTCGATCGCATCGCCGGGCTGCGCGGCGGCGGCCCAGGGACCGGCGACACCCTCGTCTCCGTGGTAGACGAAATCGATCGCGATCTCCTCGGCCTCGGCATCCACCGACCGCACCGTATAGGTGCGCATGGTGTCGCCGTCCGGGCCGGGAAACAGCAGCTTCACGTAGGAGTCGGTGTACTCGCTGGGTTCGAAGGTGGCGAATCCGGGACCGCCGAGGTAAACCCGGATCAGGTGGTCGTTCAGGCGCTCGGTGCGGCGGACCACGAAGCTGTGACGGGTGCGAGCCAAGGAAGACACCTCCATAATTAGGGTTACCTAACTGACCGTAGCACGAAAGTATCGGTGATAGCTCGCGATACATCCGGGCGCTTCGGCCCGGCATCTTCCGTACCGTCCCGATGTCGAGCAGGATGGCGACATGTCCACACCGTCCGGCGTCCCCGCCTTTACCTATGCCGAAACCGGCGCGACCAACGGTGAATTCCCGCCCGGCTACCACCATTTCCGGCTGCGCCGGCGTATCGGATCCGGCCGGGCGGTCTTCGATTCCGCGGCCGCGCAGATCCTGGCCTACCGCATGCAGCACGGCACCGGGATCTTCCATTCGGCGAGCACACCCACGGCCGAGCCGGGGACCGCGCTGACCGTCCGCCTCGGCCCCGGCCCGTTCGGCATCACGGCGCCGTGCCGCGTCGTCTACGTGCTCGACGAGCCGAACCGCGGCGGCTTCGCCTACGGCACCCTGCCCGGCCACCCGGAGATCGGCGAGGAACTGTTCGCCGCCGAATACGATCCGGCCGACGATTCCGTCTACGGCGTAGTCGCCTCCTTCTCCCGCCCCGCCGCCTGGTACACCCGCCTCGGCGGCCCCCTCGTCCGCGCCGTCCAGCGCTACATCGCCGGAAAGTACATCGACGCCATCCGGCCGCGCTGACAGCCGCCGCAGATCGTGGCGAGGCGTGGGCGCGGGGTCAGGCCACGACGTGATCGGGCTGGATACGGAGGATCACCCGCTCGACATTCCGTCTCTGCTCGTAGGGGTAGGTGTCGAGTCCCAGGTATTTGCGGGCCAGCCGGTCCAGGAACGCCTTGTCCGGATCCGGCTCGATCTCGACGACGCGGCCGCGGACCTCCACGTAGCGATAGGGGTCGTCGGGATCGAGGATCGAGACCGACACCCTCGGATCCCGCTGAATGTTGCGGTACTTCTGACGGTCGGTGCCGGTCGAGACGAGCAGTTGCCCACGGGCTGCGTCGAAGTCGAACCACACCGGATGTGATTGCGGCGCACCGTCCGGGCCCAGGGACGCGACATGCGCGAAGCCCTTCTTGCCGAGGATGTCGGTATCGCTGCCGGAGATCGTGACAGGCGTCTTCTTGCTGCGTGTTCGCCGATTGATGTCATCGATATCGTCCGCCCTGTTGCGGATCTCGGCCATCGTCACTCCTCGCGGTTGTGGATGTGGAGCCAGACCCGGGCGCATATTCCGCGCAGGGCTCAGGCATGTCAGCATGTTGACATACAGAGTCTGTGTCAACATGCTGACATGAGTCAAGAGGAGACCGTCGGCGAACTCGCGCGGTCGGTGGGCTATGTCCTCAAGCAGGCCCAGGCCACGCTGCACTCCGCGATGCACGCGGTGCTGCGACCGCTGGATTTGACCGTGTCGCAATACGCCTGCCTCGAACTGCTCGGCCAGTTCCCCGGGATATCCAATGCGGAACTCGCCCGTGGCGCGTTCGTCACCCGCCAATCGATGAACCTCGTCCTCCGCGGGTTACAAGATCGCGGGCTGCTCACCCGACCCGAGCGGGCTCCGCACGGCCGCGTGCTGCCCACCCGGCTCACCGCCTCGGGACAGGAGAAGCTGCACGCCGCCAGCGTGGCCGTGCGTGCCGTCGAACGGCAGATGTTCTCCCCGCTGTCCGCGGTCGAAAAGACTCGGCTGCGCGACGACCTGGTGGCGTGTCTGGCCGCCTTACCCGAGCAGTGACAGCCCTACGGCCGCGCCCTCAGGCGCGCGGGTGGGCCTGGTCGTGGACCTTTTTCAGCCGTTCGATGGAGACGTGGGTGTAGAGCTGGGTGGTGGCCATGCTGGCGTGGCCGAGTAGTTCCTGCACGACGCGCAGGTCGGCGCCGCCCTCCAGGAGGTGCGTGGCGGCGGTGTGACGCAGGCCGTGCGGGCCCATGTCCGGGGCGCCGGGTATCGCCGAGATCACCTCGTGCACAACCGTTCTGGCTTGGCGCTGGTCGAGTCGGCGGCCGCGGCGGCCGAGCAGCAGGGCGCGGCCGGAGTCGCCGGTCGCGAAGGACGGGCGGCCCGAACGCAACCAGTCTTCCAGGGCCTGGTCGGCCGGGACACCGAAGGGAACAGAGCGCTCCTTGTTGCCCTTGCCGAGCACCCGGACCAGTCGACGCTCCCGATCGACGTCGTCGATGTCCAGCCCGCACAGTTCGCTGACGCGAATCCCGGTCGCGTACAGCAGCTCGACGATCAGCCTGTCCCGCAGCGCCATCGGGTCGTGTTGCGCCGCACCGGATTCCGCGGCGCGCATGGCGGTGTCCGCCTGTTCCCGCCCCAGCACCGCGGGCAGCACCCGATGCGCCTTCGCCGATCCCAGCCGGGGCCCGGGATCGACGGCGAGCCTGCCGGTTCGGGTCAACCACTCGGTGAACGTCCGGGCCGCCGAGGCGCGCCGGGACATCGTGGTGCGGGCCGCGCCCTCGCTGGCCTGCGCCGCCAGCCACGATCGCAGCAGCGGCAGATCCACCTCCGCCACACCGGAATCCGCCGACCGCGCCACCAGATGCCGCAACAGGGACCGGGCATCGCCCAGATAGGCCCGCACCGTATGCGCCGACCGATTCCGCCCGAGCCGCAGATGCCGCCCGTACTCCGCGAGCAGCGCATCCAGATCCTCGGGCAGATCGTCCATCCCACCACGGTCACCCGCCGTGCGAGCATTGGCAAGCCGCCCCGCCGAGCCCACCCCCGGCGACTCCATCACTTCTCCCGGCCCTGAAACGTTCGGTACCAGCCGCTTTCGTCGTACCCGACCAGCCCGGCGAGTTCGAGTGCGGGCAGGCCCGCGCGCACGGACGGAAGTGAGAGGCCGGACTGGTGCGCGAGTTCGTGGGGGGCACGCGAGCCCACCGTGGGCAACGCCGCATAGATCGCCGTCAGGTCCTCGTCCAGCTCGGAGGCGGGGTCGGCGGCGGGGGTGCCCGGCAGTGACAGGCGCAGCGGACCGATCTCATCGATGACCTCCTCGGCGCCGCCCACCAGCAGCGCCTCGCCGTCGCGGATCATGCGATGGCAGCCCACCGAGGACGCGGCGGTGATCGGACCGGGCACGGCCAGCGCCGGACGGCCCAGGCGCCGAGCCCATTTCACGGTGTTGCGGGCACCACTGCGCAGGCCCGCCTCCACCACGAGCACACCGTCGGCCAGTGCCGCGATGAGCCGATTCCGGGCCAGGAAGTGGTGTTTGTGGGCGACCGTCCCGGGCGGATACTCGCTGACCACCACGCCGAGGTCGGCGATCTCGGCGAGCAGTCGCGCGTGCTGGGCCGGATAGGGCCGATCCACCCCGCACGCCAGGACGGCGACCGTGGACCCGCCCGCGGCCAGCGCCGCGCGATGCGCCGCGCCGTCGATACCGAACGCGGCCCCCGAGACGATCGTCCAGCCGCGCCCGGCGAGATCCCCGGCGATATCGGCGGTCGCGTGCTCGCCGTACCCGCTGCTGCACCGCGCGCCCACCACGGCCAGCGCCTGGTCCGTGCAGTCCAGCAGCGACAGCGGGCCGCGCGCCCAGAGCACCAGGGGCACCGCGGCACCGGCATCCCGCGCCGGATCGAGCTGGCTCAGCCCGAGCAGCCGCCAGGCGGGCCACTCCGGGTCGTCCGGGGTCACCACGCGCCCGCCGAGCCGCGCCATCGACTCCAGATCCCGCTCGGCACAGTCGATTCCGCGCCGCGTCTCGGTGGGCCCGCGCAGCGACTGCGGCAGATCGCATTCCCGCACCGCCCGCGCCGCCTCGACGACGCCCACCTGCTCGATCAGCGCCGACAGCGCCGCACACGGACCTCCCACCACCCGCGACAGATACACCCACGCCAGCCGCCGCGCATCGGCATCGGTCGTAGGTTCGCTCGCGCCACCGGGAACGACCTCCGGCATGTCGCCGCTGTCGAGATCGACCTCACCCGCGGTCATCCGGCACCCTCGCCGACACACTCGCCCGGCCCTGGACCTGATGTCCGCCGAATCGCCGGTACCCGGCGGGGCCGACCACAGCCGTCGTACGCAGGCTGCACTCTCGCGTCGCAGGAACGGCGGCCGGTTTCGCCGCAGCGACCCGAAATACCCACGTGCGCACCCGAATAGCGCGCGCCGCGGTGGCGAGGACGATCGCAAAAGAACTCGGTGGTCCTCCGATCGTGCGCCGCCGGTCCCCGCTCACGACGCACCCCGCTGCCGGAAATTCAGCGCCTGCAGGACATCCTGCGTGGTCGGCACGTCTCCACCCCGCAGGTCGCTTATCGTCCACGCGACACGGATGGCCCGGTCGGCTCCACGCGCCGACATGCGCCCCTGGCGGAGGGCGTTCTCCACCGGAGCCAGCGACTCCCTCGGCAACCGGAATCGTTGGCGCAGTACGTGTCCGGGGACCTCGGCGTTGGTGACCCACCCGTGGCCCGACCAGCGCCGCACGGCGGCCTGGCGGGCCAGCTCGACGCGCCCCCGCACCACCTCGCTACTCTCGGCCTCCGACGACGCGAAGGCGCCCGCCGCCTGCCCGTGCATCTGCACCGAGATGTCGATCCGGTCCATCAGCGGCCCCGACAGCTTGCCGAGGTACCGCCGCCGCGCCAGCGGTGCGCAGATGCAGTCCACATCGCGGGCGGGCGCGCACGGACACGGATTGGCCGCGAGGATGAGCTGGAAGCGCGCCGGATACCGGGCCACCCCGTCGCGGCGGGCGATGCGTACCTCGCCCTCCTCCAACGGCGTGCGCAGGGCCTCCAGGACCTTGGTACCGACCTCGGCGCACTCGTCGAGAAACAGCACACCGCGGTGGGCGCGGCTGACCGCTCCCGGCCGGGCCGAGCCGGAACCGCCGCCGACCATCGAACTCACCGACGACGAGTGGTGCGGCGCGACGAACGGCGGCATCGTGATCAGCGGGTGGTCGCCGGACAGCGTGCCCGCCACCGAGTGGATCGCCGTCACCTCGAGTGATTCGGTCTCGCTCAGCGGGGGCAGCAGGCCCGGAAGTCGCTGCGCCAGCATGGTTTTCCCGATGCCGGGCGGCCCGGTGAGCAGCAGGTGATGGCCCCCGGCCGCGGCCACCTCGAGCGCCCAGCGCGCCTCGTCCTGCCCCACCACCTCGTTGAGGTCGCCGGTGGTCCGCTCCGACGGCGGAACGATCCCGTCCGGTTCGCGCAGGACGCCGTCGCCACGCAGCCAGTCGACGAGCTCGCGCAGCGTCGCCGCGCCGAGCACCGTGATCCCGTCCACCAGACCCGCCTCCCCGAGCGTGCTCTCCGGCACCACCACGGTCGACCGCCCCGCGCCCCGCGCCGCCAGCACCGCGGGCAGGATGCCGCGCACCCGCCGCACCCGCCCGTCCAGCGCCAGCTCGCCCAGCAGCACCGCGCCCGCCAGCCGGGCCGACGGAATCGCGTCCCCCGCGTCGAGCACCGCCGCCGCCAGGGCCAGGTCGTAGACGCTGCCCATCTTCGGAAGCGTCGCGGGCGACAGCGCCAGGATGACCCGGCCGTCGGGCCATTTCTCACCGGAATTGGTCACCGCCGCCCGCACCCGGTCCCGCGATTCCTGCAGCGTGGTGTCGGGCCGCCCGACCAGATGTACCGACGGCAGCCCCTGCCCGATATCGGCCTCGATCTCGACCAGCTGCCCGTCGACGCCGGTCACCGCGACCGAATGGGCCCGGCCCAGCGCCATCAGAACACCGCCCGCAGATGTTCGATGACCGGCTCACGGTCGCGGGACAGCAGCACCGACACCACGTCGAAGCGCACCCGCAGCCACGGCCCCGCCTGCTCGTTGAGCCACAGCAGGGCCAGCCGGCGGATGCGCTGTTGTTTGCGGAACGTCACCGCCTCCGCCGGGGCCCCGAACCCCAACCCGGAGCGGGTCTTCACCTCGACGAACGCGGTGAACTCCGCATCGCGGGCGATCAGGTCCAGCTCGCCGTACCGGCAGCGCCAGTTCCGTTCGACGATCTCCATTCCGGCCTCGCGCAGGAACTGCGCGGCCAGCTCTTCCCCTTGCGCGCCGAGCGCCAGATTATCTGCCACCCGTCCAGCGTGACCGAAACCCCAACCCGCTCAACGACTCCGACCTGGGCGAACAAGAAGTCTGTTGATAACCGCGAGCCTGTGCACAACCGGGGGCGACCTACTCGGGTAACCGCAGGTCCGGCTTCTCCAGCTCCTCGATGTTCACGTCCTTGAAGGTGATCACCCGAACATGCTTGACGAAGCGGGCGGGCCGGTACATGTCCCACACCCACGCGTCGGACATGCGCACCTCGAAATACACCTCACCGTCGGCGTTCTGCGGGCGCAGTTCGACGGAATTGGCGAGATAGAAGCGGCGCTCGGTCTCCACCACGTACGAGAACTGACCGACGATGTCCTTGTACTCGCGATACAGCGAGAGCTCCATCTCGGTCTCGTACTTCTCGAGGTCCTCTGCACTCATCTGGTGGAATGTCCTCCTTCTCGCCACAATGCGTGTGCCGACATCATCTCGCATGGGCGGTGCCGGTAGCCACTCGCCTCGATTCGGGCATGTCCGGGTCGGTGATCGCCGCCTCCGCATCGAACATCGCGGCATCGACCATCTCGTCCGGCCCCGCCTCCTCGGCCTGGCCGTTGAGCCGCACGTTCTTCCAGGACCGGCGGTGTTCGCTGCTCGGCCCGAGTTCCTTCAGGGCGGCCAGATGCTCCGGGGTGTTGTACCCCTTGTGCGCGGCGAAGCCGTAACCGGGCATCCGCTTGTCCAGGTCCACCATCATCCGGTCGCGGGTCACCTTCGCGAGGATGCTGGCCGCCGCGATGCAGGCCGCGGACGCGTCGCCGCCGATCACCGGCAGCGACGGAACGGGAATGCCGGGCACGCGGAAGCCGTCGGTGAGTACGTAGCCGGGGTCGGCGCCCAGCCCCGCCACCGCCCGGCGCATGCCCTCGATATTCGCGACGTGGATGCCGATGGCGTCGATCTCCCAGGCCGGGATCACCACCACCTGCCACGCCAGCGCCCGCCGCTTGATGATCGGGAACAGCCGCTCGCGGGTCGCCTCGGTGAGCTTCTTGGAGTCGTCCAGTTCGGCCAGCGAATCGTAGGCCTTGGGCGCCAGCAGGCAGGCCGCGACGACCAGCGGACCGGCGCAGCATCCGCGCCCGGCCTCGTCGACGCCCGCGACGGGCCCCAGCCCGCTGCGGATCAGCGCCGCCTCCAGGGTGCGCAGACCACCGGCCTTGCGCATCACCACCCGGGGCGGCCAGTCGCCGCTGCGAACAGCGATGGATCGAATCCCGTTGCCGCCCTTACCCTTGCGGGCGACGCGCTGCTGGTTCCGCGCCACTGTTCCCACCATTCGATTATCCGCGCGTTCGATATCCGGCTGCCACCCGGGTCAGTTGGTCTGGGGATCCTCCGACCGGATCGGCCCGATCCGGTTCGGCGGCCAGATCTTGAACACGGCCTTGCCGCGGATGTCGTCGACGGGCACGGTGCCGGAGTATTCGTCGTCGACGTGCGCGCGGGAGTCGGCGGATTCGTTGCGGTTGTCGCCCATCACCCACACGTTGCCGTCGGGAACCTTGACCGGCCCGAACTCCCGGCCCACCGGGTTGATCCGCAGTGCGCCCTGCACATTCGCCGCATAGGGCAGGCCCGGCTGGTACGGGAAGCTGTAGTGCGCGTACGGCTCGTCGAGCGGCTTGCCGTCGACCATCACCCGGCCCTGCGCGTCGCAGCACTGCACGGTCTGCCCACCCGTCGCGACCACCCGCTTGACGAGGTCGTTCTCGTCGGGCGGCACGAGCCCGAAGAACGAGAAGAAGTTCTGGACGCCACGGATGACGACGTTGCTGGAGCGGTTGGAGCGGTAGGCCTTGTTCCAGGAGTTGGTCGGGCCCACGAACACCACCACGTCGCCGGGCGACGGGTCCCCGAAGTCGTAGCTGAGCTTCTCGACGTAGATGCGGTCGCCGGTGCACCCGGCGCACCCGTGCAGCGTCGGCTCCATCGACTGCGACGGGATCACGTACGGACGGCCGATGAAGGTCACCACCAGGGCGGCGATCACCGCGGCGATCACGATCAGGATCGGCAGCTCCTGCCAGAACGGGCGCTGCTTCTTCTGCTTCTTGGCCCGCGACCGCCGCCTCGGCGTCGTTCCCCCCGCGCGTTCGTCATCCGCTCCGGACACCCGCACCGAGTCGATTTCGTCTGCCACGCCGAACAGCGTAGCCCGGCATGCCGAGTGCCCGCGCAGTGCCGCCCCGGCCGGGGAAGGAAACCCCTGGCCGCAAGAAAAGGAAAATCCCCCGGCCGCAGGAAAAGGAAAACCCCCGGCCGACCGGCCGGGGGTCTCGAGCAGCGTCGCTACCTCAGCGCTTTTCCTTGATCTTGGCGGCCTTGCCGCGCAGATCGCGCAGGTAGTACAGCTTCGCCCGGCGGACATCGCCGCGGGTCACGACATCGATGTGGTCGATGGTGGGGCTGTGCACCGGGAAGGTGCGCTCGACACCGACGCCGAAGGACACCTTGCGGACCGTGAAGGTCTCGCGGATGCCGCCACCCTGGCGCCGGATCACGGCGCCCTTGAAGACCTGGATGCGCTCCTTGTTGCCTTCGATGACCTTCACGTGCACGTTGATGGTGTCGCCCGGCCGGAAGTCGGGGACATCGGTGCGCAGCGACTTTTCGTCGACGAAGTCGAGGGTGTTCATTTCCGTCCTTTGGAAGTTCGCGTGAACAGAGGAACCTGGCGGCGATCGCTCGACCGGTTCGTGCTCCGGATAATGGGCGGTGCGCCGGGCGGACTCGCCCAGGGCAACCCGGCTATTGTGCCAGACCACGCGACCGGAGGGTTAATCGGGTTGCCAGTGCCGCCCATGGCCGCTACGAGCCGCTCAGTCGGCCGCCTTCCTGCCGACCCGGAGCGGGTGCGGCGGCGCGGGCGCGGGCACCACCGTGCGGGCCAGTTCCTCTTCCGTCGCGCGGCGCACGTGGGCGACGACATCCGGGCTGCCCGCGATCAGGTCCTGCACGAAGATCTTGGCGCGGATCACCGGGCGGCGGTAGCGGCGTTCGCGCCGGATCGCCCGCTGCATCAGTTTCGCCCGGCCCGCATAGCGCCAGCGCGCCCAGGGTGCTCCGGGGCGGCTGAGCCGGAACGCGCCGACCACCAGCAGCGGGAGGAAGAACATGCCGAACAGGCCGGTCCAGATCTTGCCCTTGGCGATGACGATCGCCGCCAGCGCCAGGTTCACGACGGCGAACAGCGCCCCCAGGATCTGGCCGGGCCTGCTGCCGTCGTAACGAATGTCGTTGACCTCGAGCAGCCACAGCGGATGGAAGCCGAGCAGCAGCAGCCCCGTCACCGCCAGTGCCACGAAGACCGCGTCGACCGAGGTCCTGCCCTGTTCCTCCCAGTACACGTCGCGCAGGTAGTAGATGAGCGCGAACTCGTCGAGCACGAGGGCCGCGCCGACACCGAACGCCGCCGCCAGCGCGCTCACCGTGCCGACCCCGGAGCCGTACGTCGCGACCAGCCCGATGCCCGACAACAACACGAGCACGACCCCGAACACCATGTGGTGGATGTGCACGTCCCCGGCACGCAGATTGCCCGGCCACCAGCGCACCTGCTTGCGGATCAGGCGGACGCTCAGGCGGATCAGCAGGAATCCGACGATGAATCCGAGCAGGAAGCACAGCAGCGGCAGGCGTCCCTGCGCGATGACCGAGTCATCGAGCCACCGTCTGATACCTGCCATGTCCCAGTCGTCTCCGGAGTCGCCGCGGGATCGGTCCCGTACCCGGATCCGGACGCCGCGCTGTGCCGGACCCGCTGCCACATTGTGCAGGAACTACGTGACGACCGGCCGAACCGGAGCATGCCGGATGACGACGGTGTGCGGCTGCGGGCGCCAGCCGGTCGCTACTTGCCGAATCCCGCCCGGCGCAGCGCGTCCGCCATGGCCCCGGAGGGCTCGGGAGCATTGCGGCGCTGTTGATTACCGCGCCCCTGGTTGCCACGCCCCTGGCCGCCGCCCTGGCCACCGCGGTTCTGACCGCCGCCCTGGCCACCACGGTTCTGGCCGCCACCGCGGCCCTGCTGGCCCTGCGGGCGCTGGCCGCCGCGCCCCTGGCCGCTCTTGTCCGGCTTGCCGGGCTCGTCGTCGAGCCGCAGGCTCAGGCCGATGCGCTGACGGGCCACGTCCACCTCCAGCACCTTGACCTTCACCACGTCGCCGGACTTCACGACCTCACGCGGATCGCGAACGAAATTGTGCGACATCGCCGAGACGTGCACCAGACCGTCCTGGTGCACGCCGACGTCGACGAACGCGCCGAACGCGGCGACATTGGTGACCACACCCTCGAGCACCATGCCGGGCTGCAGATCGGCGACCTTCTCCACGCCCGCGGCGAACTCCGCGGTCTTGAACTCCGGGCGCGGGTCACGGCCGGGCTTCTCCAACTCGGCGATGATGTCGGTGACGGTGGGCACGCCGAACGTCTCGTCGGTGAAATCGGCCGGGCGCAACGACTTCAGCACGCCGCTGTTGCCGATGATCTCGAGCACGCCGCGACCGGTGCTGTCGACGATGCGCCGCACCACCGGATATGCCTCCGGGTGCACCGCGGAATTGTCCAGCGGATCCTCGCCGTCGCGAATGCGCAGGAAGCCCGCGCACTGCTCGAAGGCCTTGGGCCCCAGCCGCGGCACGTCGCGCAGGCCGGTGCGGTTGCGGAACGGGCCGTTCTGATCGCGGTGCGCCACAATGGATTCCGCGACCGAGGAGGAGATGCCCGACACCCGCGACAACAGCGGCACCGAGGCCGTGTTGACGTCGACGCCGACCGCGTTCACCGCGTCCTCGACCACCGCGCCCAGCGACCGGGCCAGCAGCGTCTCCGAAACGTCGTGCTGGTACTGGCCGACACCGATCGACTTGGGGTCGATCTTCACCAGCTCCGCCAGCGGGTCCTGCAGGCGGCGGGCGATGGAGACCGCGCCGCGCAGCGATACGTCCAGATCGGGCAGCTCCTGGGAGGCGTAGGCCGACGCCGAGTACACCGAGGCACCGGCCTCCGACACCACGATCTTGGTGGGCTTGTTCTCCGGAATCCGCGAAATCAGTTCGGCGGCAAGGGCATCGGTCTCGCGCGAGGCGGTGCCGTTACCGATCGCGATCAGGTCGACACCGAAGCGGGCGACCAGGGCGCCGAGCACGGCCAGGGACTTCTCGGTCTGGCCCTGCGGCTTGTGCGGGTAGATGGTCTCGGTGGCCACGACCTTGCCGGTGGGATCGACGACGGCCACCTTGACACCCGTGCGGTACCCCGGGTCCAGCCCCATCGTGGTCCGGGTGCCCGCGGGCGCGGCCAGCAGCAGGTCGCGCAGGTTGGCGGCGAAGACGTCCACGGCGTCCTTCTCCGCGGACTGCCGCAGTCGCATCCGGATATCGATGCCCAGGCTCACCTGCAGCTTGGTGCGCCACGCCCAGCGCACGGTGTCCAGCAGCCACGAGTCGGCCGGGCGGCCCTGCTCGGCGATGCCGAACTGCCGCGCGATGCGGCCCTCGTAGATGGTGCGCTCGCCCTCTTCCGGCTCCTCGGTGTCGGGCTCGAGGTGCAGGGAGAGCACCTCCTCCTTCTCCCCGCGCAGCAGCGCCAGAATGCGATGCGAGGGCAGCTTGGTGAACGGCTCGCCGAAATCGAAGTAGTCGGAGAACTTGGCGCCCGCCTCCTCCTTACCGGCGCGCACCCGGGAAGTGATCTGCCCGCGGGTCCACATCAGCTCGCGCAGCTCGCCCACCAGGTCGGCATCCTCGGCGAAGCGCTCGACCAGGATGGCGCGGGCGCCGTCGAGCTGTTCGGCGTCGTACTGCGCGGGATCGGTGGTGGGGTCGCCCAGCAGCGCGTCGGCGACCGGCTCGTGCCCGGCCTCGCGGGCGATCTGCGCCTTGGTGCGGCGCTTGGGCTTGTAGGGCAGGTAGATGTCCTCGAGGCGGGCCTTGGTCTCGGCGAGCATGATCTGCTGCTGCAGCGCCTCGTCCAATTTGCCCTGGCCGCGAATGGATTCCAGGATCGAAGCCCGGCGCTCGTCCAGCTCGCGCAGGTAGTGCAGCCGCTCCTCGAGCAGCCGCAGCTGCGCATCGTCGAGCGCGCCGGTGACCTCCTTGCGGTAGCGCGCGATGAACGGCACGGTCGACCCGCCGTCGAGCAGATCCACCGCGGCGCGCACCTGCTCGTCGCGCACGTTCAGCTCGTCGGCGATGCGACGGCTGACGCTGGCTAGGCGAACCGTCCCGGCGACCGGCGTATCGGCCGAGACGGAACCGGCGGATTCGGTGCTGGGTGCTGCGCTGACGGATTCTGGGGCTGTCGTCACGCCCGCAGACACTACCGCCGTACCCCGACAGCCAGCCAGGGTGCCGCACCGGAACTACCTTCGGCCGCACCCTGTTACGCTCGCCGCACCCACCTCAACTGCGACAACGGTCGCACGCCGGGACCAGCGCAGATCAGTCGACGCGGGCCGAGGCGCGCAGGTATGCCAGCAGATCGTCGACGAGATCGGCCGGATCGGCGTGTCCCTTGCCCTCGGCCGACAGATGTCCGGCGGCGGCCAGGTCGGCCGCTCCGTGCGCCAGCGCCCGCAGCAGCGCGGCGAGACGTTCGGGATCGCCCGCGGGCACCGTTCCGACGGCCTGCGCCCGGGCGACCAGCGCCACCAGCGCCTGCTGCGCGTTGTGGGCGACCTCGGCCAACTCCGGCGATTCGACCGACCAGCTGCCGAAGACCAGCTTGAAGCGCGCCGGGCGGGACAGCGCCCACGCGATGTAGCTGTGCAGCACCTCCCGCAACACCTCCGCGGGGTCGGGGTACCGCTGTGCGATCGCGGCGAATTCGGTTGCGCGCTCGGATAATTCGCGGGCCGCCACGGCGGCCAGCAGCGCCTGCTTGCTGGCGAAGTGCTTGTACGGGGCATTGTGCGACACCCCCGCGCCGATGCCGACCTCACGCAGCGTCACGGTCTCGACCCCGCCCGCGTCGAGCAGCCGCAGCGCGGAATCGAGCAGGAGATCGCGGGTCGTCGGGGGCATCGGCCCATCCTACGGCGGGGTTGACAACGTCAACCGGGCGACCTAGGTTGACGTTGTCAACCAGGCAGTGAACGGGAGTGGGCAATGCACGACGCACGGACGGCGGTCGTCACCGGTGCGACCAACGGCATCGGTGAGGCGATCGCGAGACAGCTTGCGGCGCAGGGCTGGACGGTGGTGATGGTGGGCCGCGACACCGAGCGGCTGTCGGCGGCGCAGCGCCGTATCCGGACGGCGGTACCGGAGGCCGACCTGAGATCGGAGCTCGCCGATCTGTCGCTGCTGGCGCAGGTGCGCGCGCTGGCGGATCGGCTCGACCCGGCGGCCGTCGACGTGGTGATCAGCAATGCTGCGGTGATCGCGGATCTCGGCGATCACACCGCCGAAGGACTGCAGCGCACCCTCGCGACCAACCATCTGGCGCCGTACCTGCTCCTGCGGCTGCTCGCTGAAAAGCTTTCCGCGACAGGGCGTTCGGCGCGGCTGGTGGTGGTCGGCGCCTCCCCCACCGCGCTGCGCCGAGTGCCGGTGGACCTGGACGATCTGGGTTTCGCGGCCGAGCGGCGGTTCGCCCTGGCGCCCAGCTTCCGGCCCTTCGTAGCCTACGGCCGGACCAAGAACATGAACGCGATGTTCGTCTACAGCCTCGCCCGGCGGCTGGCGGGGACCGGCATCACCGTGAACGGCGCCCACCCCGGCATCATCCGCAATACCGGCCTGGGCCGGGACTCGGCCGCGGGCCTGCTCCGGGTCTTCGGCTGGACGCAATGGCTGAACCCGCTGCTCGGCGGCCCGGACGCGGGCGCGGACACCCCGGTCTGGCTCGCCACGGCACCGGAGCTGTCGGATACGACGGGCCGATTCTTCGTGCGCCGCAAGGCCGTTCGGACCGCCCCGCACACCACCGACACCGCCCGGCTGGACCGGCTGTGGACCGCGAGCGCCGGGCTGGTCGGCCTGCCCGTCTAGGCCGAATCATCCACCGCCACCAGGTCTTTCCGGCATGCTTTCGGCGGGAATGGATGGAGGCGGGCACGCCGAGGAAGGATGGCGCGCATGCTGGACGGGGCGGGCTAGTCGTTGTCCGGGAGGAGGTCTGGGCGGCGTTGGCGGGTGCGGGTCAGGGATTGGGCGTGGCGCCAGGCTTCGATGCGGGCGTGGTTGCCGGACAGCAGGATTTCGGGGACGTCCAGACCGCGCCAGCTGACCGGGCGGGTGTAGCTGGGGCCTTCGAGCAGACCGTCGGAGAACGAATCCTGTTGGTGCGACAGCTGATTGCCGAGTACGCCCGGGATGAGGCGGACCACGGCCTCCGTCATGACCAGCACCGCGGCCTCGCCGCCGATGAGCACGTAGTCACCGATGCTGACCTCTTCGACGCGCACCCGGCGGGCGGCATCGTCGAACACCCGCTGATCGATGCCCTCGTAGCGGCCACAGGCGAAGACGAGATGCCGTTCGGCGGACCAGCGCCGGGCCGTCTCCTGCGTGAACGGAACGCCCGCGGGAGTGGGAACGACCAGCAGCGCGTCGTCGGGACACACCTCATCGAGCGCATCACCCCACACGGTCGGCTTCATGACCATGCCGGGCCCGCCACCGTAGGGCGCGTCGTCGACGGCCTGGTGCACGTCGTGGGTCCACCGGCGCAGGTTGTGCACGCCGAGTTCCACGAGCCCCTTGTCGATTGCCTTGCCCAGCAAGGCGGTTCGCATGGGCTCGAGATACTCGGGAAAAATCGTGACGATATCGAGGCGAAGCGCGGCGTCCTGCGCCGGGGCGGGTTCGTCGACGCTACGCATCGCTCACTCCTCGTCGAGCAGTCCCTCGGGCGGATCGATGACGATCACGCCCTCGGCAACCGACACGGTCGGCACGATCGCGGTGACGAACGGAATGAGGATCTCGCGCCCGGCGGTGCCCCCGGCGCCCTCGGCCGCGCGCACCGAAAGCAGTTCTCCCGCAGCCGAATGCAGCACCTCGGCGACCTCACCGACAACGGTGCCGTCGCCCAGCCGCACGGTGAGCCCCTCGAGTTCGTGGTCGTAATACTCGTCGGGATCCTCCGACGGCGGCAGATCGGCGCTGTCGACCACGAACAGCGTGCCGCGCAACGCATCCGCGGCCTCGCGATCCGAAACACCGTGCAGGCGAACGAGAAGCCGGCCCGAGTGCTCCCGGACCGACTCCACCGTGTACTCCTGTACCGCCTTCGACCGCGGCATGCGCCCGCGCAGCACCGCGCCGGTCGCGAACCTCAGCTCCGGCTCGTCGGTGCGGACCTCGACCACGAGTTCACCGCGCACACCGTGCGACTTGGCGACCCGCCCGACTACCAGTTCCATCTACTGGTCGGTGTCGACCACGTCGACCCGGATACCCCGGCCGCCGATACCGGCGACGAGGGTGCGCAGCGCGGTCGCGGTGCGACCACCGCGACCGATCACCTTGCCCAGATCGTCCGGGTGCACATGCACCTCGACGGTGCGCCCGCGGCGGCTGGTGATCAGCTCGACGCTGACGTCATCGGGATTGGCGACGATGCCGCGCACCAGGTGCTCGACAGCATCGGCGACGACAGCGCTCATTACTCGGCAGCCTCGGCCTTCTCAGCGGTCTCGGCCTTCTCGGCGTCGTCGGCCTTCTTCGACGCCTTCTTCTTCGGCGTGGTGGCCTCGGCGACCGGCTCGCTGTCGGCGGCGGCCAGCGCGGCGTTGAACAGATCCAGCTTCGACGGCTTCTCCGCCTTGGTCTTCAGGGTGCCCTCGGCGCCCGGCAGGCCCTTGAACTTCTGCCAGTCGCCGGTGACCTCGAGGATGCGCTTGACCGGCTCGGTCGGCTGCGCGCCGACGCCCAGC
The DNA here is from genome assembly GCF_029869545.1 of Nocardia wallacei. GTDB lineage: Bacteria > Actinomycetota > Actinomycetes > Mycobacteriales > Mycobacteriaceae > Nocardia > Nocardia wallacei_A. The sequence continues at coordinate 44,817 of NZ_JARWQD010000379.1, forward strand.
CAGTACTGCACGCGCTCGGAGTTCACCTCGATCAGCGAGGGCTCCTCCTTGGGGTGGTACTTGCCGACGCTCTCGATCGCCCGGCCGTCGCGGCGGGTCCGCGCGTCGGCGACGACGATGCGGTACTGCGGATTGCGGATCTTCCCGAGCCGGGTGAGCTTGATCTTGACAGCCATGGCTGTTGCCTTTCAGGTGGTGGCCGCCGCGGGGACGGCCGGTTGGTCACGGCGCAATTCAGCGACCCACACGGATGCGGGCCCGGTTTTGCGTAGAGTGTGTGACCGCCGCGCGGTACGTAACCGGAGACGGGCTGACACTGTCCCGATGCGGAGCCGCAGGGCTCCGACGAGGACGGTCGTCCATTCTGCCAGACCACCCCCGACCCGAAGAAATCGCCCCGGGACCGACGCGGGCCGGTCCAGTGGATTCCGGTCCAGTGGATTACTGCCGGGCCGTCGCCCCGCGGAACCTGACCTCGACCGCCGAGCCGCCGGCGGCGTCCGGGCGCTCGATGCGCTGCTGGGCGATGTCGACGGCCCAGGCGTAGCGGGGATCGGGGCGCAGGGCGTGTTCGCGCAGGCACGCCTCGGTGAATTTGATGACATGCTCGTCGCGGTGGTCGACCGCCCGCGCGATCAGTTCGTCCCAGGCCGGGGGCTGCGCCTGTCGCGCGCGGTCCAGTGCGTCGTCCTCCCCCGCGGGGCTCGTGGTGACCATCATCAGCAGGGTGACCTGGGCCTGCCACAGCGCGGCGACCGTCGGCTCGTGCAGCTCCGGTGGCAGGTGCGGCAGGACCAGCCGCGCCGCCGCCGGTGCGGTCACACCGTGCAGCAGCGGGATGGGAAACCACGAATCCGTGTGCGCCACACAGACTCCCGCGTAGTGCGCGGTCATATCCGACAGCAGCCGGTCGGTGTGGTCGGGCGCGAGGGTGTCCAGCGCCTCGGCATATCCGGACATCGAGGACGGGTTCCGCATGCGGGTCAGCCCTTCCTGCGGACTGCCGACCGGCTGCGGCAACCGGCCGACGGCGGCCACCGCCGCGGGCACCGCCAGCTTCCCCACCAGCCGCCCGCGTCCCGGCGCATCGATGAACCGCGCGGCCCAATACCCCAGCCCCCGGGCCAGCTCCCGCACCTGCAGCGGGGTCGGCCGGTCGGTGGCGCCGAGCCCGCGCACCGCGTGGGCGGTGCGAATCAGCCCGTGCGTCAGTCCGGTCATCGGCCCCGGCAGCAGCCGCGGCCACCAGCGGGTCAGGACCGCCTGCCAGCCCTGCTCCGCGATCTCCCGCACGAACAGCTCCTCGAAATCCCCGGCGCGGCCGATATCCCCCAGCGCCGCACGCCAATCCGCCTCGTCGGCCCCGTCGAGACGCTGATACGGCACCGGCGGCTCGTGATGCGGGGCCGCGCGGCGATACACCCGCACCCATTCCGGAATCACCTCGCCGTGGCCCAGCACGGCGAGCGCCTCGGCGGCCATCGGGCCATGGTTGGCCAGGTCACCACCCCCGAGGTTGCGTTCGTAGCCGAGGTCGTCGAGCCGTTCCAGCGCGTCGTTCACGGCATCGCGGTACGTGGTCATCGCAACCTCACTTCGGATATACGAACTATTTGTGTATCCGAAGATATAGGATGCGGTGGTGCCCGACAAGACCAGCGCCCCAAGGGTTCCCAGCCGTACCGAGATCACCGAGATCATCGGGTTCCTCCCCTTGATCGCGGCGTTCTTCGCCAAGGCCCACGCCGATATGCCCGCCGAGTACGAGGAGGCGTTCGCCGGGCTCACCAACCGGCACGGGGCGGTCTGCGTTCAGCTGGTTCCCGAGGAGTCGCTGAGCGTCGGCGAACTGGCCGCCCGGATGGGCCTGGCCCTGTCCACGGTCAGCGAACTCGTCGGCGACCTGGACCGCGCGGAATGGGTCAGCCGCACCCCCGACCCGTCCAACCGCCGCCGCACCCTGGTCCGCCTGCGCCCCGAAAAACGCCACCACATGGAGACTTTCGTCGCCCGCCGCGCCGAACCACTCCTCGACGCCCTGACAACCCTCACCCCCACCGAGCGCGACGGCTTCGCCGCGGGCCTCCGCGCCTGGGCCCACGAAATCCGCACCTGGCGCGCCTGATCTGGCGTTGACAATCTTTGCCATAGCCGAATACTCTTTCAAGATGAGCACCATGAACATCTCGCTACCGGATTCACTGAAGGCGTTCGTGGAACAGCAGGTCTCCGAACGCGGATACGGCACCAGCAGCGAGTATGTGCGCGACCTGATCCGCCGGGATCAGGACCGGATGGCGCTGCGTAATCTGCTCATCGAAGGGATGGGTTCCGAACTCACCGAGCCCGCCGATGAGACATACTTCGATAACCTGCGCGGCCGGATCCGACGGCGGCCACAGGAATGACCATCAAACCCGTAATCCCCCGCGCGCGAGCGGCCCTCGATGTCGAGGCAGCAATCGATTTCTATCTCGCCACCGATGCCGAACCACCCGCATTGGGACTGATAGACGCGCTGCAGGCCACCTACCGGCTGATAGGCATGCACCCGGGAGTCGGTTCGCCGCGATTCGGCCATGAACTGGACATTCCCGGACTGCGCAGCCGCGCTCTTGCCCGGTTTCCCTATACGGTCTTCTATCTCGAGCGTGAGGACCATGTGGATGTCTGGCGCGTGTTGCATCAGAGCCGGGACATTCCGGAGCTGATGCGGGGGCTCGACAAGGAGTAGCCGCGGGCGGAATCTCAGCGGTGGCCCGTGACCGGGTCGCGGCGGCGGTGTACGCGCCCGCGCAGAACCACGAATGCCGGGGCGGCGAGGATGTGCGGGGCGGTGCGTGGGTCTTCCTCGTAGACGACGAAATCGGCGGGGGCGCCGGGTTCGATGCCGGGGCGGCCCAGCCATGCGCGTGCCTCCCAGGAGGCGGCGCCGAGGGCCTCGCCGGGGGTCAGGCCCGCACCGGACAGCGCGTCGATCTCGTCGGCTATGCGGCCGTGGCGGATCGAGCCGCCCGCGTCGGTGCCGGTGTAGATCGGCACGCCCGCCTCGTGCGCGGCGGCGACCGTCTGCCGGACGCGGCGGTGCAGGTCGCGCATGTGGGCCGCGTACAGCGGGAATTTCGTTGCGCTGTCGGCGATTTCGGGGAAGGTATCGATATTGACCAGCGTCGGGACGAGGGCGGTGCCGTGGTGCACCATCATCCCGATCGTTTCGTCGGTCAGCCCGGTGCCGTGCTCGATGCAGTCGATACCGGCGCCGAGCAGGCCCGGCAGGGCGTCCTCACCGAAGACGTGCGCGGTGACGCGGGCGCCCTCCCGGTAGGCGGCGTCGATGGCCTCCTTCAGGACCGCATCGCTCCACAGCGGTGCCAGATCGCCCACCGACCGGTCGATCCAATCGCCGACGATCTTCACCCAGCCGTCGCCGAGCCGGGCCTGTTCGGCGACGATCTCCGGCAGGTCGCGCTCGTCGTCGAGTTCGATGCCCAGCTCCCGGATGTAGCGCTTGGGCCGCGCGATGTGGCGACCGGCGCGGATGATCTTCGGAAGGTCCTCGCGCTCGTCGATGAACCGGGTATCGATCGGCGAACCGGCATCGCGCAGCAGCAGCGCCCCGGCATCCCGCTCGGTCTCGGCCTGCGCGACCGCCCCCTCCCGATCCTCGTGTCCCCCGCCGTACCGGATCCCGACATGACAGTGCGCATCCACCAGCCCCGGCACGATCCACCCACTGCTACACAGGGTTTCGGCATCGCCCACCGGCTCGAACGAGATCGTGCCGTCGTGCACCCAGAGATCACGGACCTCGTCGCCGGGAAGAACAACTCCCCGCAAGTGCAGTCGCATATCGCCTTCCGGGGAAAGGATCTAATTCTTCGGGAAGTTCAGCTTGGACAGGTCGATACCCTCGAGCCCCGGCGGGAGTTCGTCGAGCCCCGACGGCATGCTCGACAGGTCCGGCATGCCTGCGGGCATGCCACCCGGCATCCCGGGCATGCCCGGGAATCCGCCGCGCATCTTCGGCGGCGTGGGCCCGCGGCCGCCCTTCTTGCCCTTCTTCCCCTTCTTGCCCTTGGCATTTCGGCGGCCACCGCCCGGCATGCCCATCTGGCGGCCCATCTGCGCCATCATCTTGCGGGCCTCGAAGAAGCGGTCGACCAGCTGGTTGACGTCGGTGACGGTGACGCCGGAGCCGTTGGCGATGCGCAGTCGGCGGGACGCGTTGATGATCTTGGGGTTGGCCCGTTCGGCGGGCGTCATGCCGCGGATGATGGCCTGCACCCGGTCCAGCTGCTTGTCGTCGACCTGGGCCAGCGCGTCCTTCATCTGACCTGCGCCGGGCAGCATACCCAGCAGGTCGCCGATCGGGCCCATCTTGCGGATGGCCATCATCTGCTCGAGGAAATCCTCGAGGGTCAGCTCGCCGGAGCCGATCTTGCGCGCGGCCTCCTCGGCCTGCTGCTGGTCGTAGACCTGCTCGGCCTGCTCGATCAACGTGAGCAGATCGCCCATGCCGAGGATGCGGCTGGACATGCGGTCGGGGTGGAAGACGTCGAAGTCCTCGAGCTTCTCACCGGTGGACGCGAACAGGATCGGCTCGCCGGTCACCTCGCGCACCGACAGCGCCGCACCGCCGCGCGCGTCGCCGTCCAGCTTGGTCAGCACGACGCCGGTGAAACCGACACCATCGCGGAATGCCTCGGCGGTGGTGACGGCGTCCTGACCGACCATGGCGTCGAGCACGAACAGGGTCTCGTCCGGCTGCACCGCGTCGCGAATGCCCGCGGCCTGACGCATCAGCTCCTCGTCGATGCCCAGGCGGCCCGCCGTATCGACGATGACGACGTCGTATTGCTTCTGCCGCGCCTCCTCGACACCGGCGCGCGCGACATCGATGGGGTCCGAGGCGGTGATCCCCAGCGGATTCTCGCCGCCACCGATCGAGGTGCCCGGATGCGGCGCGAAGACCTGCGCGCCCGCGCGCTCGCCCACCACCTGCAGCTGCGTGACGGCACCCGGCCGCTGCAGGTCACAGGCCACCAGCAGCGGCGTATGTCCTTGGCCCCGCAGCCATTTCGCGAGCTTTCCGGCCAGCGTCGTCTTACCGGAACCCTGCAGACCGGCGAGCATGATCACCGTCGGCGGGGTCTTGGCGAACCGCAGCCGCCGCGTCTCCCCGCCGAGAATTCCGACGAGTTCCTCGTTGACGATCTTGACGACCTGCTGCGCGGGATTCAGCGCCGCCGAGACCTCCGCGCCCTTGGCGCGCTCCTTGATCTTGGCGATGAACTGCCGGACCACCGGCAGCGCGACGTCGGCCTCGAGTAGGGCCAGGCGGATCTCGCGCGCGGTGGCGTCGATATCGGCCGGTGACAGACGCCCCTTGCCACGCAGATCACTGAGGGCACCGGTCAACCGGTCGGACAGGGATTCGAACACCGATCGCGCTCCTGGTATCTCGACGGACGTCACTCGACATACCAGGGTATCGGGCTGCCGTTGCGTTACTCCAGCGACCGCCGTCGCGGCCGCGGGGCCTGCCGGATGTCGTGGTCCTCCGACGCCACCATGTGCAGCGCCTCGCGGGCGGTCAATCCCAGCTCCAGCGCCATATTGTCGAGCATCGCCCATTCGGCCGCGGTGAGCTCGTGGTCGGTGACGGTCGATGCGATCGTCATGGCCGTCACCGCCTGCTGCCCCGTGAGCGTGCGGCCCGGTAGCCACGAAACCACCCAGCGGTCTCCGCCGACGCAGCGCGCGATGTGCCGGGTCATATCGCTGGTCATCATCGACGCGGATACGACTTCAATAGCCACCGACCTGCTCCCCTCATGCTTCACGCCAAGACAGGTACTGCGACGGACGAAACAGCCGGAAGAACTCCAAACGGTTCCGATACTAGAGTGGCCCGTGTCACACCCGATACAGGTTGCCGCAAGTCGCACGCAACGATCTGGTTAACCAGCAAACATCGGGTTTGCCCGGCAAACCCCAACGGGGCGATCGATCAGTAAATCGCCCAGGACTCGGCACCGCTGTCCGTTTCGGCCGGTTTCTCCGGTTCCGGTTGCGGAACGACCGCCAGCAGCGCGGCCTCGATTCCGGCGCGCCGCTCGGCCGTATCCTCGTCGCCGAGATCCAGGCAGAACGCGTCGACCACGGCCGAACCCATGGTGACCACCTTCGCCCAGAGCACGTCGACCCCCGCCCCGGCGAGGGCGGCGGCCAACCGGCTGAGCAGGCCGATCCGGTCCTCGGCGCGCAGTTGCAGCAGCACCTGGCCGGGGGCGCCGGATTCGGTCCAGATCAGCCGCGGACGGGCCTGGGCATACGGATTCGCCCGCGCACCCGCATCGCGTTCCTTCTTCGCCAGCCCCGCAGCCAGATTCAGATCGCCCTTTACCGCGCGGATCAGCTCCTGACGCAGCAGCCCCGGATCCGGCGGATCGCCGAACATCGGTGTCACCACGAACCGATCGATCGCGGCGGCCCCGGAACCGCCCAGGTCAGCCGACAGCACCCGCAGCGAATGCAGCGCCAGCACCCCGGCGGCGTCGGACAGCAGGCCGGGCGTATCGGGCGCGATAACCGTGACGACGTGGGTGTAGCGCCCGTCGCCGGGCACCAGCTCGACGTGCACGCCACCGGCCTTCGCCTTCTCCAGCAGGTCGCCGGAGATCGGATCCGGTTGCGGCAGCGGCTCTCCGGCCATCACCAACCGGCAGCGGCGCACCAGCTCGCCGATCAGAGAGGCCTTCCAGTCGCCCCACACGCCTGGGCCGGTGGCCAGCGAGTCCGCCTCGGCCAGCGTATGCAGCAGCTCCAGCAGCTGTGGGTCGCCGCCGAGCGCGTCGACGACCCGCTGCACGGTCTCGGGATCGGCGAGGTCGCGCCGGGTCGCCGTATCGGGCAGCAGCAGGTGGTGGCGGACGACGGCCGACAGCGCCCGCACATCGGCGGGCCACAGCCCGAGCCGGCGGCCGATCTGCGTCGCCAGGTCGGCGCCCACGATGCTGTGGTCCTCGGGGCGGCCCTTGCCGATGTCGTGCAGCAACGCACCCAGCAGCAGCAGGTCCGGACGCGATACCCGGGTGCTCAGGCCGCTGGCGTAGGCGACGGTCTCCACCAGGTGGCGGTCCACGGTCCAGGTGTGCTGCGGATCGCGCGGGGGCAGGTCGCGCACCGCGCCCCATTCCGGAAACAGCCTGCCCCACAACCCCGTTCGGTCCAGCGCCTCCACCGCATCCACCGTGCCCCGGCCGGCACCGAGCAGCACGAGCAGATCGTTGAGCGCCTCCCGCGGCCACGGCTCGCGCAGCTCCGGCGCGTCCTCGGACAGCCGGTTGAGCGTGGTCGCCGCCATCGGCAGCCCCGTCTGCGCCGAGGCCGCGGCCACCCGCAGGATCAGGCCCGGATCCTTCTGCGGGCGGGCATCGCGCGCGAGCACCACCTCGCCGGCGTGTTCGACCACCCCCTCATCGAGTGGTCGGCGCACCGGCATGCGGCGCAGCCGGGCCAGGCCGCGCCGCGGCAGCGCATTGCCCGCGGTCCGCAATCCGACATCGACCGAATAGCCCACCGTGCGCGCGGCGTCGCTGAGCGTGCGGGCCAGGTCGAACCGGTCGCCGATGCGCAGGGCCGCGCCGATCTCGTCGGCGTCCTGGGCGCGCAGCTGCTCGCGGGAGCGGCGGGCGACGCGATGCAGTTCCGTGCGCACGTCCAGCAGGCGGCGGTGCGCCTGCTTCAGACCGCCGCCGGGAACGTCCGGGCCGAGCCCCGGCATGGCATCGGTCAGCTGGGCGATGGCGAGGGCGTCCAGCAGCTGGATGTCCCGCAGCCCGCCGCGGCCGTTCTTCAGATCGGGCTCGGCGCGATGGGCGATCTCGCCGCTGCGCTTCCACCGGAGCTGTGCCTGCTCCACCAATTCGCCGAAGCGGGAACGGATTCCGGTGCGCCACTCCCGGCGCACGCCGCCGATCAGCAGGTTGCTCAGCTCGGTATCGCCGACGATGTGCCGGGCCTCGAGCATGCCGAGGGCGGCGGTCAGATCGTCGGCGGCCACCCGCAGCGCCTGCGGGACCGTCCGCACGCTGTGATCGAGCTTGATGTGGGCGTCCCAGAGCGGATACCACAGCCGATCGGCGATCTCGGCCACGCGCTCGGGATCGACGTCATCGTGCAGCAGCACCAGGTCCAGGTCCGAGTAGGGCAGCATCTCCCGGCGCCCGAGCCCGCCGACCGCGACCACCGCCAGGCCGCTGTCGCGGGTGATCCCCAGTTCGGCGCCCTTGCTCGTGAGCCACAGATCGTGCAGGTCGACCAGCGCCTGGCGCAGCGATTCGGCATCCAGGCGCGGATGGCGGGTGTCGCCGCCGTCGAGCAGTTGCTCCCGGGCCCGCACCAGATCCGTTGCGCCGCCCGGTGTTTCCTCTCTCGCCTGCCTACCCACAACCACCACCCAATCCATGTCCCGCACCCTGCGTGCGGAACGACCCGTGCATCCGCCCGGCCCGGAGCGGGCCGGATCGCATGCGCGCGGCCCCGCCCCCACCTGTCCGGCCGGGGGGGGGCCGCCGTGCGCTGCTGTTCGCTGCGGCGGGGGCGTGTCGCCTGCCGCAGCCGATATCGGCGAGAGCGAGCCCTACGCGGCCGTGCGGAACTGCCGCTCCCGCCGAATCATGTGCCGCGTTCCTACAGCGCGTCGGCCCCGCGTTCGCCGGTCCGGACCCGGATCACCGACTCGACCGGGCTCACCCAGACCTTGCCGTCGCCGATCTTGCCGGTGCGGGCCGCCTCGACGATCACCTCGACGACTTTCTCGACGGAGGCATCGTCCACGACGACCTCGACGCGAACCTTCGGCACGAAGTCGACGGAGTACTCGGCCCCGCGGTAGACCTCGGTGTGCCCCTTCTGGCGCCCGTAGCCCTGCACCTCGCTGACGGTCATGCCCAGCACGCCTGCCTGCTCCAACCCGCTCTTGACGTCCTCGAGCGTGAACGGTTTGACGATTGCAGTGATCAGTTTCATTGCGTCATGCCTCCTTGACGGCCGTACGTGCCGTGCCACCCACAGCAGCGAAATCGTATGCCGTTTCCGCGTGCTCCGACTCGTCCATCCCCTGGAACTCGGCATCTTCGTTCGCGCGCAGGCCGATGGTGAACTTGATCGCCAGCGCGATGATCGCCGTGGCCACGCCGGAGAAGATCAGCACCGCGAAGGCGCCGACGGCCTGCTTGCCGAGCTGGTCGAAGCCGCCGCCGTAGAACAGGCCCTCGACCGCGGCGGGCGCCTCCGAGGTGGCCACCAGGCCCACCATCAGGGTGCCGACCAGGCCGCCGACCAGATGCACGCCGACCACGTCGAGCGAGTCGTCGAAACCGAACTTGAACTTCAGGCCCACCGCCAGGGCACACAGCGCACCGGCGACGATGCCGATGGCCAGGGCACCGACGACATTCACCGAGGAACACGCCGGGGTGATCGCGACCAGTCCGGCCACGATGCCCGAGGCCGCGCCCAGCGAGGTGGGCTTGCCGTCGCGGAACTTCTCCACCAGCAGCCAGGCCAGCATGGCGGCCGCGGTGGCGATGGTGGTGGTCACGAAGGTGGCGCCCGCGATGCCGTTGGCGGCGGTGGCCGAACCGGCGTTGAAGCCGTACCAGCCGAACCACAGCAGACCGGCGCCGAGCATGACGAACGGAAGGTTGTGCGGGCGCATCGGGGTCTTGGGCCAGCCCTTGCGCTTTCCGAGCACGATCGCCAGCACCAGGCCCGCGATACCGGCGTTGATGTGCACGGCCGTGCCACCCGCGAAGTCGATCGCCTTCAGCTTGTTGGCGATCCAGCCGCCGTGCTCGCCGGTGATGCCGTCGAAGGAGAACACCCAGTGCGACACCGGGAAGTAGACGACCGTGGCCCACACGCCCGCGAACAGCAGCCAGGAGCCGAACTTCAGGCGGTCGGCGACCGCACCCGAGATGAGAGCGACGGTGATGATCGCGAACATCAGCTGGAATGCCACGAAGACCGACAGGGGAATGCTGCCCGCGATCGGCACCGAGGCAGGGGCGGCCGGATCGGTGGTGGCCAGGTAACTGCCGCCGAAGACCGACTTCAGGCCGAAGTACTGCGTCGGGTCGCCGAACAGGCTGCCCTTGTCGTCGCCGAAGGCCATCGAGAAGCCGTAGAGCGACCATAGGACCGTGATCAGGCCCATCGCGCTGATGCTCATCATGATCATGTTGAGCACGTTCTTGCCGCGCACCATGCCGCCGTAGAAAAACGCCAGGCCTGGAGTCATCAGCAACACGAGTGCCGAGCTAGCCAGCATCCATGCGGTGTCCCCGGTGTTGGGTTCACCGATTACGGGAAACGCCACCTTGTTCCTCCTCATCTCGGGCCCGGCCGATTACGGCGAACGAGCCTGACAAGAAGGTTCCTCAGTCGGTGTTTCCGCCGTGACGCGGCGATGTTTCCGCTGGGTGAACGGATGAACGTGCATTGTTGCCATCACGTTTCGTGATGTTCACCACTGTACGGACCTCGCGGCGATCGACTCGGGGCTGTGAGCTTCCGGACTCGGGTATGCCGTGGTCAGCCCGGCAATCCGGGAAAACCACCCGCCGGATCCGAGGCCCGCTCAGCTCGGGCCCTCCCCACCGAACCGACCGGAATGTCAGCCGAGGAGGGCGTCGACGAAGGCGCCGGGCTCGAAGGGCGCGAGGTCGTCGGCGCCCTCGCCCAGGCCGACCAGCTTCACCGGGACGCCGAGTTCGTGCTGCACCTGGAAGACGATGCCGCCCTTGGCGGTTCCATCCAGCTTGGTCAGCACCACGCCGGTGATGTCGACGACCTCCGCGAACACCCGCGCCTGGGTGAGCCCGTTCTGGCCGACGGTGGCGTCGAGCACCAGCAGCACCTCGTCGACCGCGGCCTTCTTCTCCACCACTCGCTTGACCTTGCCCAGCTCGTCCATCAGGCCGGTCTTGGTGTGCAGGCGGCCCGCCGTGTCGACCAGCACCGCGTCCACGCCGTTATCGATACCGGTGCTGACCGCGTCGAAGGCCACCGATGCGGGATCGGCGCCCTCGCGACCGCGCACGGTCTCCGCGCCGACCCGCTCTCCCCAGGTCTGCAGCTGGTCGGCGGCGGCGGCGCGGAAGGTGTCGGCGGCGCCGAGCAGGACCCGGCGGCCGTCGGCCACCAGCACGCGGGCCAGCTTGCCGGTGGTCGTGGTCTTGCCGGTGCCGTTGACGCCGACGACCAGCAGGATCGACGGATGGTCGTCGTGCGGGAGGGCCCGGATCGAGCGATTCAGCTCCGGGCGCAGCGCCTCGACCAGCACGTCGCGCAGCACCTGGCGGGCCTGTTCGTCGGTGCGGACGCTGCGCGCGGCCATTTCCTCGCGCAGCCGCTGCACGATCGCGGTGGTGCTGGCCGTGCCGAGGTCGGCCATGACCAGCGTGTCCTCGATCTCCTCCCAGGAGTCCTCATCGAGATCGCCGCCGCCGAGCAGGCCGAGCAGGCTCTTACCGACCGCGTTCTGCGAGCGCGACAACCGCCCGCGCAGCCGGGTGAGGCGCCCTGCCGTGGGCTCGATCTCCTCGAGCTCCGGTGCGAGCGTGGAGGTTTCGGGTGCGGTGGTTCCGGGACGCGCAGTCTCGGGTGCTGCGGTTCCGGCAGATGCGGTGGTCCCTGGCGCGGTCGGGCCGGTGGTTCGCCCCGGCGCGGTGCCCGGCTCAGCGGTATCCGGCGCGGCGGCGCCGGACGCGGCAGTCCCGGCGCGGTCGGCGCCGGGCGCAGCGGTATCACCCGTGGCGGTGTCCCCCGGCGCAGCAGTTCCAGCGGGAGCTGTACCAGCGCGGTCGCCGGGGGCGGCGGTGTCACCCGGCGCGGCAGTTCCGGCGGGAGCGGTACCGGCGCGGTCGCCGGGGGCAGCGGTGTCGCCCGTGGTGGTTTCCGGCGCGGCGGTTCCGGTCTCGATCGTCGCTGTCGAAGCCGCGGCGTCCGTCGGCGCATCGGCGGCGGCGACCTCCTCGCCGACGATCTCCTGCTCGAGCGCGGCCTCGGCGGTGGGCTCCGGGAGGCGGACGTCGGTGATGGTGCGGCGCGCCGAGTCGCGCGGGACGGCGGCATCGTCGCCGATGTGCGGCTGGCCCTCGTCGTCGGTCCGCTCGAGCGGCGCCGGTTCCTTCTCCCGCTCCGCGACGCCCGTCCCGGCGCCGCCCTGACTGAAGCTGAATCCACCGGCCGCCTTGTACCCGCCCGACTTGTCGGTCAGCTCCTTCTCGGGAGCGGCCGGGGTCAGCGTCACCCGGCGGCGTTTGTACAGGACAAATCCGGAAACGAACGCCACCAGCAGCACGGCGGCGATCGCGGCGATCAGAATCCAAGCTTGCGCAGTCACGCCCCCATCCTTTCAGAACGGGGGGTAACGCCTGCGGGGCGGCGGGGACGTGGCGCGTCGACACGCCGGGTCCGTGGCGCCGTGAACGTGAACTCAGCCGAGGCGGGTGTAGTTCCCGGCCTCGGACTCGTCCGGCGACGTGGTGAGGAACGCGTCCAGCATTTCCTCGGCGAGGGCGGGCGAGGTCAGCCGCAGGCCCAGGGCCAGCACGTTGGCGTCGTTCCACTTCCGCGCGCCCTCGGCGGTGCCGCGATCGGTGCACAGCGCGGCCCGCACCCCCGCGACCTTGTTCGCCGCGATCGAGACTCCGGTGCCGGTCCAGCAGCACACCACCCCGCGGTCGGCGACGCCCCGCGCGACCGCCTCCCCCACTGCGCTGCCGACCTCGGGCCAGGCGATGTCCTCGCCGACCACCACCAGATCGTGCCCCTGGGCGGTCAGCCAATCCTTCATATAGCGAGTCAGATCCGTGGATTCATCGGTACCGAAGGCGATCCGCATACTACGAGGGTACGGTTGGCCCCACGCCCACTAACACACCGCGAGGTTACTCAGCGCCAGGACACGCCGCACGGACGGTTGTCGACCCCGTCAACTACCGACCGGTCTGCTCGTCTGCGCACCACGCGGCGGAAGGCGCGGCGAATCCGACAGCTAGACAATAGGATCGGCGACGTGACCGATCGAAATGTGCTTGGGGGACCGCTGGAGGAGTGCGGCACCGATCCTCTCACCGGCTTCTACCGGGACGGGTGCTGCAGCACCGGGCCGGAGGACCTGGGCAGCCACACGGTGTGCACTGTCGTGACCCAGGAATTCCTGGAACACCAGAAGTCGATCGGCAACGACCTGATCACTCCGCGCCCGGAGAACAACTTCCCCGGCCTGCAGCCCGGCGACCGCTGGTGTGTCGTCGCGGTGCGCTGGCTGCACGCCCACGAGGACGGCGTCGCGGCGCCCGTCGTGCTGGCCGCCACCCACGAGAACGCGCTCGAGGTCGTCCCGATGGACACGCTGCGCAAGTACGCCGTCGACGTCCCCGACGACGTCAGCGACCTACTCTGAAGCCCGCGCGTCCGGCGCCGTCTCGCGCCTGGTGCACGACCCGCATAACGCGATTGCGCGGTCGGCACCCGCCTACCGCTCCCGCCCGTCATTGCGGCGCGGGATGCACCCGGGCCAGGTAGTCGTGGTAGAGGACGACGAATCCCTCGTCGTCGACGTCGATGTCCGATTCGTAGTCACCCGAGCTGAACCGGACGGTACGGCCGCCCTGAGGTACGTACCGCTGGGATGTGCGCGTGGCCTCGAGGCTCGGGACCGAGACGAACCGCATCGTGTAGTCGCGTGGCCCGGCACCGGCGGACAGCAGCCCGTCCCGCACGATCGGCAGCGTGTTGAAGAACGCCGAATGCTGGAGATCGAAGTAGTCCGCCCCGCCCAGCCCGTGCCGCACCGGCCCCGCGCCGATATCGACAATCAGCTCGGAACCCTCCAGCACCCAGCGCAATTCGTACACCAGCCCGACCTGAGTCCCCCGCGCTCGATCCAAGCCCTCGACCTGAACGATCTCCATCCGCGGCTCATCGAGCCCCTGCCACACGAAGGTCCGCACGCGCCAAGGCTAGCGGCAACGCACCGCGGCAGCGGCGCCGCCAGTGCCCGACAACGGGTCTGCACCGGTCACGGAGTCACCGGGCCGAATCGTTCAGGGCCGATTGCGGAGCGGATTCACCAAACAGGACGTCTACGCCGACGCGCACGGCATAACCTACGGCAACGACAGCATGCGCTGGGCGGATGTGGAGTGGTTCGGATACTCGCTGACTCGTCAGTTTTTCGAGCATCGGCTCTACGGACTGGTCAAGATTCACACCTCCGAGGTGGGAAGTTCCTTCAGATTCACGGTCGGGCGCGGGGCGTACCGGAAGTCGCGCGGCATCCCGAAAGGGCCGGAGATCCCCTTCCTCTTCCTCAACGACGACCACCGGGAGGTCGACGAGATCTGGAGCGGCCTGGTCGATTTGGCGCAGCAGCACCTGCAGCCCCGGCTTCTCGCGCAGACGCTCGACGCGATCCGCGCAGGGCAGCCGGTGACCGTCGCGAACGAATACACCGTGGACGCAAGGGGATTGAGCTACCCGCGCCTGAAACGGGCATACGCCTGGTCCGACATCGAGGTCTCGGTGCACGGCGGCTCGGTCTGGTTACAGCCGATCGGCCGCCCGGCACGAGAAGGGCTGGAGATGGTCGCAGGCTTCCCCAACGCAACCTTGATCCCACACCTCTACGCCGAGCTGGCAACACATCGGTGAACGCCCGCCGGTTCGTCGGGTCGTTCGAGATCGAGCAGGAGCAACGAGACGAGTAGCTCGGCCGCGAGCGCGACCGAAGTAGCCGATTGTGGCCGCGTGGCCTGTTGTGGCCCGCACCATATTTCACTGTGTAGCTATCGACTGCTCATGGCGCGTGGTTGCGGTGCGGCGGCGGTGGGCCTTTTGGCGGCAGGCTGGGGAGCAGTAGCGGGCGGGGCGGCCGGTGGGGGAATGGTGGAGTGGGGTGCCGCAGATGGGGCAGGGGGTGGGGCGGGTTTCGTTACGTGAGGTGGTTTCGTTACGGTGGGTGGGGCGGGTTCGGGATTTCGTTACGGTCCCTGACGGGGGTGTGCGCATGGCCTCCAGTAGCAAGGTGACCGGCCGGGCGAGTGTGTGTGATCCTCCCGAATTTCGCTGCATGGCAACGCATCCGGCGAAGATGGCCAGGATGTCGGGCAGTGTGAGGTCCGCGTGGATCGAGCCGTCGCGCTGCGCCGCGATCAGGAGCGACTCCAGGGCTCGGCGGAACCGCTCCCCTGCGTCGTGCAGCAGCTCTCGCGGCCATCCGTCGTCGGATTCGAGGACGTCGCACAGCGCCTTGTTGCCCGGTGTTCTGGTCACCACGGTGGTGCAGAACTCCAGGAATGCCGCACCGGGGTCGGGCGCATTCCGGTACCTCAGAGCCAGCGCCGTGAGACGGTCGATACGTTGCTGGACAACGGCTTCCACCAAGTCCAGCTTGGCCGGAAAATGCCGGTGCACGGTGCCGGTACCGACACCCGCGCGACGCGCGATCTCGGCGAGTGAGACCGAGGTGCCGTGTTCGGCGAGGGCTCGCTGGGCGGCGGTCAGGATCAGCGCGCGGTTGCGGCGGGCATCGGCGCGGGTGGCCGGTCGCGGCGGCGAGGGAGCATTCATTTCGTTACGGAGCCTCTGTGCGCTACTGGCAGAACGGAAATGGGTGTCCTACCGTCCGAATACGGGTCATTCAACCCGGATTCTACCGAAGGAGCACCGATGTCCGACCAGCACGATCTCATCCTCGTCACCGGCGCCACCGGCCAGCAGGGCGGCGCGACCGCGCGTCACCTGATCAGCGCCGGGCACAGGATCCGCGCGCTGGTCCGCGATCCGGAGTCGACCGCCGCGCAGCGCCTCGCGGCATCCGGTGCGGAACTGGCCGTGGGCGATTTCGATACTCCCGACAGCATCGCGGCCGCCGTGGCCGGTGTCCGCGCCGTCTTCGCCGTTCCGCCCGCCCCCTTCGGCCCGCGCGGCTGGGACGACGATCTGGAGGCCGAGCGCGGCACCCGGCTGGTGGAGCTGTCCCGGCGCGCGGGCGTCGACCACTTCGTGTTCACCGGGATCGGCTCCTTCCGCGGCGATGTGGGGCGCCTGTCGACGGGCAAGAAGCGGATCGAGGATGCGGTGGCCGCCAGCGGGATGCGGTACACGCTGCTGCGCCCGGTGCGGTTCATGGAGAACTACCTGGCGCGTACGGGTCTGCTCGACGGAATCGACAACGGCGTCAACCGCCATGCGTTCGCGCCGGACCGCCCCGTGCAGGTGATCGCCGTCGACGATGTGGGCGTTCTCGGCGCTCTGACGCTGGCGGATCCGAACCGGTTCGACGGCCGGGTCCTGGAACTCGCGGGAGACGAGGTGACGCCGCTGGACGCCGTGGCGGCGATCAGCCGCACGACCGGGCACGAAGTGCGCTACCGCCAGATCACCGAAGCGGAGGCCGCCGCCCTGCCCGAGCCGATCGCCACCACGGTGCAGAAGCTGATGAAGACCGGCTCCGGCTGGCAGGCCGACATTCCCGCGCTGCGCGAAATACACCCCGGCCTCCACACATTCGATACATGGCTGGCCGAAACCGGTGCGGCGCAATTGAAGTCGATGCTGGACAACTGACGTAGCTTGGATACCGCCTACCAGTGATCGAAAGTATCCGGTAGGCGGCGATTTACGCGCTCGACCTCGTCTTCAGATCCTGGTAGGCATCGGCCAGGTCGGTGAGAACGGCCGTGGCGTGGCCGAATTCGTCATCCGACGGATCGGCCAGGCGCAAGTACGCCTGCACACTCAGCTGGGCAAGACGATCGACGATGCCGCCGATGGTTTCGGCGTGCAGGCGTGCGCCTCCGTGCGGCACCGGGGGATGCAGCGCAGCCCATCGGTCGATCTCCAGCATCAGTTTCGTCCGATGCCAGTCGATTCGCTCCAGCGTCGTGGTCGTCGCCGCACGCCTGCGCTCCTCGTGCAACTCGGCGAGTTCCCCGGCGGCATCGAGGACCGGGACACGGCCGACTCGGCGGGTAATCAAACGAACCCGTTGCCGTACAGCCTCGTTGGATCGGAGCTGGAGGCCGTCAGCTGGCCGGGGTCGGTGTGCAGTCGGGCTGGAATGGGTAGCAGGGGCGTCGGGGTGGGGGTGGTGGTTGGGCGGGTTCGGTGGCGGGTGGGGAGACCCGGACCGTGGGGGTTGCCGGGGCGGACGGGTCCCTGTCGCCGAACAGGATGATCCCGACGAGCACTATGAGGCTGAAGACGATGAGCCCGCCCAGCACCAGCACCGGCGCGATGCCCGCCAAGGCCATGACCGGGATTCGCCGTACACGTCGGCGCGGCGGCCGCGCGGGACGGATGTCTCCGTACCGCTTCATGGCGCCGTAATCCATCGTGGCGTGCCTGCCCAGTCGCGAACCCCGGCCGCTGGGCACCCGCCTGGTGTGCGGCGCCACGTACCTACCACCCCGCATGTGATCCCGTACCCGTCGCGCCATGCCCGCCATTATCGCAGCCGTCACCGACAGGGATTCGAATATGTTGCGCTACCGAATGTTTCGTGCGGTAAGTCATCGTCCTTCGCCGGACGGAGCGACGGCCTCATCCATGAGATGCGCACGGCCCCAGGCTTCCAGCGGAAGCAGCGCGTCGTTGAGCTTCTCGCCCAGCGGGGTCAGCGAGTACTCGACACGCGGCGGCACCTCGTCGTATACCTCGCGATGGACGATCCCGTCGGCTTCCAGTTCACGCAGTTGCGTGGTGAGGACCTTCTCGGTGACGCCCGGAACCTGGCGGCGCAGTTCACCGAAACGGTGGGGGCGTTCGCTCAAGGGCCACAGGATCATCATCTTCCACTTGCCGTTCAAAACCGACAGTGTCGCGTCGAGTCCGCACGTGTACGCACCCGGTCGGCGTGTGATCGGCACGACCAACCCCTTCCCTTTCGCTTACCCGAAGGTACGTACCCACTTCCGTGTGCGTACTTGATCGCCCCGGGCGCCACACAAACACTAACCATCATGTCCGTTCATTCGACCAAAGCACTCACCGTCCTCGGTCTCGGCGATATGGGCTCGGCCCTGATCCGTTCGTGGCTGACCGCCGGATACGCCGTCACCGTCTGGAATCGCAGTCCCCGGCGCGCCCCGGAGGGTGCGTCGGTTGCCGCTACCGCCGCCGCGGCCGTCGCCGACAACACCCTCGTCGTCGTATGCCTGCTCGACGACGCCTCGGTTCGTGCGACGCTCGACGGTATCGAGCTGAACGGCCGCGACATCGTCAACCTCACGACCAGCACGCCCGGCGAGGCCCGCGGGCTCGCCGAATGGGTTACCGCGCGCGGCGGTCGCTTCCTCGACGGCGGCATCATGGCCGTCCCCTCGATGATCGGTGCGGCCGATTCGGGCGCGTACGTGTTCTACAGCGGTTCGCCGGAGCTGCACGAGACGCACGCCGAGGCGTTGGCCGTGCCCGCCGGGGTCACCTACGTCGGCGCGGATCCCGGGTTCGCCGCCCTGTACGACATCGCCCTGCTCAGCGCGATGTGGGGCATGTTCGCCGGTGCCGCACACGCTTTCGCGCTGATCGGCAAGGAGGACATCTCACCGGTGGAGTTCGCACCCCTCATGGTCGCCTACCAGCAGGCGATGGCCGGATATTCCTTCGGCACCGCCGGACAGCTGGCAAGCGGCGATTACACCGAGGGCGTCGAATCCAACCTCGCGATGATGGTCTCGACGAACCGAACGCTGCTACGCACCGCCGCCGAACAGAACGTGAGCCCAGAACTCCTCACCCCCTTCATGACCTTGATGGAACGCCGCGCCACCGCAGGCGGCGCACACGAATCCACCACCGGCGTCATAGACCTGCTGCGCCGCTGACCCGATAGCGGCCGGTCACTCGTCGAACAGTTCGTCCACGGAGTCGACCGTCAGCGCCCGCCGGGTCCACCGCTCGAGCTGATCCGTGTCACGACAGGAGTCGATTCGATCCCGGGCACCGACCGGCACCCGCACACCACGCGTCGTCAGGATCATCAACAGCACGCGAGCCGCTTCCTCAGCCCGGCCGACCTCGCGCCCCTCCTCACGCCCCTGCGCGACGTACCGCCGGGCGAAGTCGCTCTGGTACTCCCTGGTGGCCATGATTTCCTCCAAACGGCGGGCGGCTGACGCGGGCAACGCCGTCAGCACCACATCAATGTACATTCTGCCCTGCTCATCATCGATTTCCTGCAGTCCGGCCAGAAGCGCGGCGAAGATGTCATCGGCTCGGGGACCCGCACCGTGGGCGATCGCCGATAAGACACCTAGTTCGGGCACGGCGGTCGTTTCGACAGGATCGGTCACCACCGGTACTCGGTCGGGCCCCAATACCAGTGGATTCAGCACCATGCCCGGATGCCCCAGCTCAATGGGCTCTCGGCACCACGCAGCCACCTCGGGATCGGGTGCCACGACCAGTAAGTAGGCCGGGCACCGCAGGCGCGACCTAAGCGTCGCCACGTACACCGGCCAACTCCATCGACGCGACGGATCCTTTCCGAGTTGGACCTCCACACCGATTCCGAGTACTGCCCGATCATCCACCCCGTACAACGCGAACGCGGAATCACCTCGGAACTCCTTGGGCCCCACATCCGTGAAGTCGCAGGGCTCGGCGCGGGCCTGTCGGCAGTTCGGCACGCGCTCACCGAAGACATGTGTCAGGTACCACGCCGCTAGCATCGGCTGCGACCGGAAAAGCTCAACCAAACCCTCGTGCAGGTAGGACGGCATGGTGCGGACAGTACGCGGGGGTACCGACAAGTTCGGTCGAAATACACGCTTACACAACCGATCTGGACGTTCGACTGAGATTCGGACGGTCGATTGCTACACAGAGCCGCCGTGCGCTCGGCCGCGCGCGTCCAGCCAGGCTCGGACCTCGTGCATCAGCGCGACCGGTGCGTCGTGGTGCACGAGGTGGTTGGCGCCGGGCACCAGCCGCAGGGTGGAGTCCGCGATCAGGTCGTGCAGGCGGTGGGCGCGCTCGACGGGGATCCAGCCGTCCGCTTCGCCCCAGACGATGTGGACCGGAATGTTCATGTCCCCCAGGCGATTCTCGTTCTCGCGCAGGAATTCCTCGTCGTACTGGGCGATTTGGCGGTAGAACGCCGGTTGGCCGTCGGCGCCGGTCCACGGTTCCACCAGGGCGTCGAGAACGGGCTCGGAAAGCTCTGTCGCACCGGCATTCTGGATGTACGCGCGCACCAGCGCCCGGTGGATGTACTCCGGTAGCTGCCCGAGCAGGTCGGGGTGCTCCTGCACGAACCGGAAGAACGGGGAACCGCTGGGCGGGATCGCGACGACATCGACCAGCATCAGCGACGCGTACGCTACCTTCTCGACGAGGTGGGCGCGCAACGAGACGGCGCCGCCGAAATCATGGGCGATCACATGCGGCTCCGCCAGCCCCCAGTGCTCGAGCAACGCGGCGAAAGCCGTTGCCTGCGCACCGAAATCGACCGCGTGATCGGCATCCTTGGACGACCGGCCGTACCCCGGCATATCCCACAGGTGCACGGTGTAATCGCGCGCCAGAGCCTCGGCGAACGGCCGCCACAGCACCGATGAGAACGGCGTGCCGTGGCAGAACACGACATCGGGACCGCTCCCCGCCCTGGCGCAGGCAATACGCCTACCCTGCCATTCGAAGGTCGCATCAAGATCCATACCCGGCAGGGTAGTGGCAATCGGGGAAGAGTCCCCGCGATCCTGCGCCCGCAAGGTAGTCGCAACCGAGGAAGAGTCCCCCGATCCTGCGCCCGCAAGGTAGCCGCAACCGGCGAAGACTCCCCCCGATCAGCTGGGCGCGCCTACCAGGTTTTCTCCGCGCATGCGCTGCGAGATGACCTGGGTGATGCCGTCGCCGCGCATGCTGACGCCGTAGAGCGCGTCGGCGATCTCCATGGTCGGCTTCTGGTGGGTGATGACGATCAGCTGGGACTTCTCGCGCAGCTGCTCGAACAGGCCGATGAGGCGGCGCAGGTTGGTGTCGTCCAGCGCGGCCTCGACCTCGTCCATCACGTAGAACGGCGAGGGCCGGGCGCGGAAGATGGCCACCAGCAGGGCGACCGCGGTCAGCGACTTCTCGCCGCCGGACAGCAGCGACAGCCGCTTGACCTTCTTGCCCGGCGGCCGGGCCTCCACCTCGATGCCCGTCGTCAGCATGTCCGACGGGTCGGTCAGCACCAGCCTGCCCTCGCCGCCGGGGAACAGCTTCGCGAAGACGCCGACGAACTCCTCCCGGACGTCCTCCCACGCCTCGGTGAACACCTGCAGGATCCGCGCGTCCACCTCCGACACCACGTCCAGCAGGTCCTGGCGCGCCTTCTTGACGTCCTCGAGCTGTGTGGAGAGGAAGTTGTAGCGCTCCTCGAGGGCCGCGAACTCTTCCAGCGCAAGGGGATTCACCTTGCCGAGGGTGGTGAGGTCCTTCTCGGCACGCTTGGCGCGGCGCTGCTGGGTGGCGCGGTCGTAGGGCATCGGCTGCGGCGGGCTCACCGCCTCGCCGCGCTCCTTGGCCTGCTCGTACTCCTGCAGCTCGAGCTGTGTGGGCGGCATCGGCACATCGGGGCCGTATTCGGCGATCAGATCGTCGAGGGCCAAGCCGAACTGCTCGGAGATGGTCTGCTCCAGCTGCTCGATGCGCAGCGCGGCCTCGGCCCGGGCCACCTCGTCGCGGTGCACGGCGTCGGTGAGCTGGGTCAGCTGGGTGGTCAGCGCCCGCACCCGCTCCTTGGTCTGATCGACCTGCCCGGCGCATTCGGTGCGGCGGCGGACCAGCTCGTCACGACGCGAACCCGCCTCGGCCACAACGGTTTCCAGTTCCGCCGCGACGCGCTCCGCGGACTCGGCCACGACGGCGGCGACCTCCGCGGCGCGGCGGCGCGCGGCCTGCGCCCGTTCGGCGCGGGCGCGGGATTCGCGTTCGGCGCGGGCGGCCCGGCGCAGCGAATCCGCCTTGCCGCGCACCGATTCCGCGCGCTCCTCGGCCGTCCGCACGGCCAGGCGGGCCTCCACCTCCATGGCGCGGGCCTCGGCGAGCGCGGCGGCGGCCTCCTCGCGCTCCTCCCCCGCCGTCTCGCTGCCCGCGCCGTCGTCCGAATCCAGTTCGGACTGTTCGGATTCCACGTGCCGCAGCCGGTCCTCGAGTTCGGCGAGCTTCTCCAGATTCTCGTCCCGCGCGGTTTCGGCGTCGGCGCGCTGTGCCTGCAGGCGTTCGCATTCGGTCTGGGCGGTGCGGGCGGTCTCGCCGAGGCGGCCGAGCCGATCGTAGATCGACACCAGCGCCTGGTCGGATTCGTGCAGGGCCAGCAGCGCCTGGTCGGCGGCCTCCTTGCGGTCGCTCTGCTCGGCCTCCGCCCCCGACAGCGCGGCCTCGAACTCCTCGGCGTGGCGCTGCCAGGAGGCCAATTCGGCCTGGGCCGCGTCGATATCGGCCTGGATCTCGAGCTGACTGGGCGCCCGGTCGGAGCCGCCGAGCAGCCAGCCCGTGCCGGTCAGGTCGCCGTCGCGGGTGACGATGCGCAGATCCGGTTGCACCGCAAGCACTTCGGCGGCGGCGGGCATATCGTCGACGACCACGGTCCCGGCGGTCAGCGCGGCGACAGCGCCGCGCATGGTGTCGGGCGCGTCGACCACGTCCGCGAGCCGACGCGCGGATCCGGGTAGCGGGCCGTGACCGTCGGTGACGGCTGCGGCCGCGCCGCCGTAGACGACCGCCACCCGTCCCCCGTCGGCCTGTTTCAGCGCGCGCAGCGCGGCGTGCGCGGTACCGCCCGCCTCCGCGGCGATCGCGTCGGCCAAGGGGCCCAGCGCGGCGGCGACGGCGGCCTCGAAGCCGGGCTGCACCCGCAACATGGCCGACAGCGGGCCGAGCAGGCCCTCGGGTTGATGCTCCAGCAGCCAGGCGCCGCCGTCGCGGCGGGCCAGACCCATGGTCAGCGCCTCGATGCGGGCGGTCAGCGAGGCGACCTTCTTACTGGCCTCCCGGTCCGACTCGCGCAGTTCGGCCACCCGCCGCTCGGCCTGTTCCAGCGCCTGGGCGGCGTGCTCGTAGGCGGTGTCCAGGCTCTCCTCGCCCGCGTCGAGCTCGCTCAGTTCGGTTTGCACGGATTCGAATTCGGCCTCGGCGCCCTCGCCGCGCCGGCGCGCGTCGGTGAGCGCCTCGGACAACCGCGCGATCTCGGTATCCGCGGATTGCGCGCGATGCCGCAGCGTGTCGACCTGCCCGGACAGCCGCGCCAGGCCCTCCCGCCGGTCGGCGATCGCGCGCACGGCGGCCAGGTGCGCCTGTTCGGCGGCCTTGGCGGCCTGTTCACGCTCGTGCAGCTGCTCGCGGGCGGCCTCGAGGGTGGCGGCGGCGACCTCCACCGCCTCCCGCAGTTCGGCCTCCTCGGCCTCCACCCGCGCCGCCTCGGCCTCGAGTTGCTCCGGATCGCGACCGGTGCCGGTGGGCTGCTCGATGGTGAGGTTGCGGGCGCGGTCGCGGGCGATGCGGATGGTGGCGTTGACGCGCTCCACCAGGGCCGACAGCTGGAACCAGGTCTGTGCGGCGGCCTCGGCGCCGGGGGTCAGCCGCGACAGCTGGAATTCCTGTTGCGCCAGTGCGGCATTGGCGGCGTCGAGCTCGGCCTGGACGTTGATCTGCTGCTCGCGGGCGTAGGACTCCTTGCTCTGCTGGCTCTCCAGCTCGCGGCGGCGCGACACCAGGTCGTCGGCGGCCAGCCGGAGCTTGGCGTCGCGCAGTTCGGACTGCACGGTCGCGGCGCGGCGCGCCACCTCGGCCTGGCGGCCCAGCGGTTTGAGCTGGCGGCGCAGCTCGGTGGTGAGGTCGGTGAGGCGGGCCAGGTTGGCCTGCATGGCCTCCAGCTTGCGGACCGCCTTCTCCTTGCGCTTGCGGTGCTTGAGCACGCCCGCGGCCTCCTCGATGAAGGCGCGGCGGTCCTCGGGACGCGATTCCAGGATCGCCGAGAGCTGCCCCTGGCCGACGATGACGTGCATTTCGCGGCCGATACCGGAGTCCGACAGCAGTTCCTGCACGTCCATCAGGCGGCAGGAGTTTCCGTTGATCTCGTATTCACCGGCGCCGTCGCGGAACATGCGCCGGGTGATCGACACCTCGGAGTAGTCGATGGGCAGCGCGCCGTCGGAGTTGTCGATGGTCAGCGTGACCTCGGCGCGGCCCAGCGGCGCCCGCCCGGCGGTTCCGGCGAAGATGACATCCTGCATCTTGCCGCCACGCAGCGCCTTCGCGCCCTGCTCACCCATCACCCAGGTGAGCGCGTCGACGACGTTCGACTTGCCCGAGCCGTTGGGCCCCACCACGCAGGTGATGCCGGGCTCGAACCGCAGGGTCGTCGCGGACGCGAAGGACTTGAACCCCTTCAGCGTCAGACTCTTCAGGTGCACAGCACGCCAATCTACCCGGTGCGCGGAGATAGCTCCGCGTATGCCAGCCACCGGATGTTGTCCGAGCGGTTGCCGACACCCGGAGGCCAGCCGTCCTCGCGGTGAGGAGCGGGCCGACTACGAGGCGTCGGGACGCCGACAGCCCTGGGACTCCCAGCCGGTGAGCATGCGGAACACCAGCACCGCGCCCCACGGCCCGATCACCCAGATCGGCCAGGGGTAGGTGAATTCGCCTGTGCCGAGCGAGATCATGGCCCAGATCGCCAGGCACAGCACGCTGACACCCAGCCAGGCGCTGCCCTCGATGCGCTGCCAGATCGGCACGCGACCCAGCGCCGACGACCTCGTCTTCGGTTGGGCGGCACGCTGTTTCGGCAATTTGGGCAGATCCGACAGCACCAGCTTCAGGTCGTCGCGGGTGGTGGTGGCGTAGACCCGCGCGACGCGCTGGTCGTATTCGGCGAGGTCGAGGCGGCCCTCGCTCAGGTGCCGGGCCAGCAGCTCGGCCACCTGCTGGCGCTCGCCGTCGGAGGCGCGGGTACCGGGCGTGATGTCCATGGTCTGGAGTCCTATCGGTGAGTCTTATATTCCAAAGTGGAATGTAGTCAATCATCCAGCCTCCACAGTGGAATGTCAAGAGCCGGACCCCGGCGTTCGCCGGGGAAACGGGGCGAACGCTCGAATGCCTGGATCCACCCCGCCCGTCATCTCGGCGAACGCCGGGATTCACGCCATAAGTTAACGACCATTTGCGTTCGTCCGATAGAAGATGCGAAGGTAGAACTCCATATATCGCACAAGGAGTTCTTCGTGGATCTGGACTGGTCGCCCGCCGATCTCGCGTTTCGCGACGAGGTTCGGCGTTTTCTGGACGAGCACCTCACCCCCGAGCTTCGGCGCGCCGGGCAGCTCGCCACCAGCGTCTATCCGGATCACGAGGCGAGCATGCGGTGGCAGCGCATCCTGCACGCCCGCGGCTGGGCCGCCCCGGCCTGGCCGGTGGAGCACGGCGGCTGCGACTGGAGCCTGACCCAGCACTACATCTTCGACCGGGAGTCGATGCTGGCGGGCGCCCCGGCGCTGTCGCCGATGGGCATCCGGATGGTGGCGCACGCGATCGTCGCGTTCGGGACCGAGGAGCAGAAGTCCTACTTCCTGCCGCGCATCCTCACCGGCGAGGTGTTCTTCTGCCAGGGCTACTCCGAGCCGGAGGCGGGTTCGGACCTGGCATCGCTGACCATGGCGGCCGTCGACGACGGCGACGACCTGGTGTGCACCGGCTCCAAGATCTGGACCACCCACGCGACCGAGGCGAACTGGATCTTCTGCCTGGTCCGCACCTCGAGGCTGGAGCGCAAGCAGCAGGGCATCACCTTCCTGCTGATCGATATGAACTCCCCCGGCATCGAGGTCCGGCCGCTGGTGATGACCTCCGGTGAGCAGGTACAGAACCAGGTGTTCTTCGATCAGGTGCGGGTGCCGAAGACCAACGTGCTCGGCCGCATCGACGACGGCTGGACCGTGGCCAAGTACCTGCTCAACTTCGAACGCGGGGGCGCCCTCGCGCCCATGCTGCAGGTGCTGGCGGAATCGCTTGCCGAACAGGCGCTCTCGCAGCCCGGGCCGAACGGCGGTGCGCTGCTGGACGATCCGGCCTTCGCCGCCAAGCTCGCCGATGCCCGGATCCGCGCCGATGTGCTGGAGATCCTGGAATTCCGAACCGTGTCCGCGATCTCGCAGGGCAAGGATCCGGGACCGGCGGCCTCGACGCTGAAGATTCTCGGTACCGAACTGAGCCAGCGGCTCACCGAACTCGCGCTGGAGGCCGCGGGCCCGCGCGGGCGCGCCTACCAGCCGCACGCCGCCATGCCCGGCGGTCCGGTGGTCGACTTCACGGTCCCGCAGGACGGTTACGTCAGCGGGGACGAGTGGCAGGCGGTCGCGCCGCTGCGCTACTTCAACGACCGGGCCGGTTCGATCTACGCCGGCAGCAACGAGATTCAGCGCAATATCATCGCCAAGGCAACCCTGGGACTGTAGAGATGGACTTCGAATTCACCGCCGAACAGCAACTGCTCCGCGATACGGTCACCGAGTTCCTGGCGGCCCGCTACGACCTGGAGAAGAGCCGCGCCGCCGCCCGCACCGGCCAGGGCTGGCAGCCGGAGATCTGGCGGGCCTTCGCCGAGGAGGTCGGGATCCTCGGCGCCAGCCTGCCCGAGAGCGCGGGCGGTTTCGGCGGCGGCGCCGTCGAGACGATGCTCATCGCCGAGACACTGGGCGGGGCGCTGGTCGTCGAGCCGTATGTGGACACCGTGGTGCTGGGCGGCGGGCTGTTGCGGCGGGCCGGTGGCGAGCGGGCCGCGGAACTGTTGCGCGGCATCGTCGCCGGTGAGGTGATCACGGCTCTGGCCGCGCTGGAAGCGGATTCGGGCTACGACGTGCGCAAGGTGTCCACTACCGCACGGCGCGAGGGGGATTCGTGGATCCTCGACGGGGCGAAGACGGTCGTGACGAGCGCGTCGCTGGCCACGCACCTGCTGGTGACCGCGCGGACACCCGGCTCCGACGGCGTCTCGCTGTTCGTGGTGGACGCCGAGGCCCCCGGCCTCGCCCAGCACCCGTACCGCACCATCGACGAACGCCGCGCCGCCGATCTGGTGTTCGAGGGTGTGCGTGGTGCGTTGCTGGGAACCGAAGGGGGCGCGGGCGATTCGCTCGCCACCGCCGTGGACGAGGCGATCGCCGCGATCTCGGCCGAGGCGGTCGGCGGCATGCGCAGGGTGCTGGCCGACACCGTCGAGTACGCCAAGCAGCGCCAGCAGTTCGGGGTGCCGATCGCCTCGTTCCAGGTGCTGCAGCACCGCATGGTGGATATGCACCTGGAACTCGAACAGGCCGTTGCCGCAACCTATCTCGTCACGCTGAAGCTCGACGCCGAACCGGCCGAGCGCGCCCGCGCGGCCGCCGCCGCCAAGGCCACCATCGCCCGCGCGGCCCGCTTCATCGGCCAGCACGCGGTCCAGCTGCACGGCGCCATGGGCATGACCGAGGAACTGTCGATCGGCCATTACTTCAAGCGCCTCACCGCGATTCAGCACGAGTGGGGTTCCGCGGACCACCACACCGCCCGCTACGCGGCCCTCACCCGCCCGCGGTAGGGGGGATCCCGGCCAAAAGCATGCCGGGAATAAGAGGGCGGCAGGCCGGGAATGGAAGGGCGGCACACCGGCAACGGGCGGGCGGCACGCCGGGAAACGGGCGGGCGGCACACCGGGAAACTGGCGGGCGGCACACCGGACAACAGGCGGGCGGCACACCGGACAACAGGCGGGCAGCACACCGGACAACAGGCGGGCAGCACACCGGACAACAGGCGGGCAGCACACCGGACAAC
>NZ_JARWQD010000380.1 GCF_029869545.1 Nocardia wallacei
CGGCCCCGCCATCGAGCGGGCCGCCGCCCTGCGCGCGGGGGGGGCGCCGGGCGGGGCGGGGGGGGGGGCCCCGGCCCCCCCCCCCGGGCCCCGTTGCCGTCCACTTGTCACCGCACCGTGGTTTACTCGACAGGTCGGCTGATCTTGGGGAGGGCGTATGGCTGGGCGCAGCACGAGCATCGCACGGTGGGCCGCACCGATTGTGGCCGCGGCCCTGCTGACCGCATGCGGTAGTTCCGCCCCCGAAGACGAGTTCCGCTGGCTGGAGGAGGTCGACAGCCCCCGGTCCACCGCCTGGGTCGACTCGGAGAACGCCAAGACTCTCGGTGTGCTGCAACAGGATCCGCGGTACGCGGCGAATCTGGAGGGCGCCCAGCAGGTCGGCAAGTCCCCGGATCGCCTGCCGGAACCGACGATCATCGACGGCGAGGTCTACAACTTCTGGCAGGACGGCGAGCACAGCCGCGGCATCTGGCGCAAGACCACGGTCGCCGATTACGAGGCGGCCCAGCCGCAGTGGGTCACCGTGCTGGATCTCGACGCGCTCGCGAAGTCCGAGGGCAAGGACTGGGTGTGGCAGGGCGTCGGCTGTTCACCCGTCACGGAGTCGCACTGCCTGATCTCGCTGTCCGAGGGCGGCGAGGACGCCTCCACCTTCCGCGAATTCGACACGCGCACAATGCAGTTCGTCTCCGACGGGTTCGTGCTGCCGCGCGGCAAACAGCTCGTGAACTGGGTCGACGACAATACGGTGCTGGTGTCGCGGGAATGGCAGCCGGGCGAGCTGACCACCTCGGGCTACCCGTACATCGTCAAGAGCTGGCACCGCGGCCAGGCCCTCGGCGAGGCCACCGAGATCACCCGCGGCGACAAGTCCGATATGCGGGCGGCACCGATGGTGCTCGCCGACGGCGACGGCCACCGCCTGGCACTGGTGGCCCGCGCCCGGACGTTCTTCGACCATCAGTACAGTCTCGTCGCCGACACGAGCCGCCCGCTCGCCCTCCCCGAGAAGTCCACCCCCGTCGGCCTGGTCGGCAACCGCCTGCTGGTTCAGCTGGATCAGCCGTGGGCGACCGGCGGCGCGAATTTCCCTGCGGGATCGCTGGTCTCGCTGGATGCCGAGGCCATCGCGAGGGATCCGCAGCGGCTACAGGCCACCGCGGTCTACACCCCGGGCCCGCAGGACAGCCTGCAGGACGTCTCGACCACCCGCGACGGTGTCGTCGTCACCTCGCTGCACGATGTGCGCGCCAGGGTCGCGGTGTACCGCCCGCAGCCGGACGGCGGCTGGCACTCCGCGCCGGTATCGCTGCCGGACAACGCCTCGATCGGCACGGAGGCCACCGACAGCCACGGCGCCCTCGCCTACCTGAAGGTCGAGTCCTTCCTGAACCCACCGGCCCTGTGGCGCCTGGACACCACCACTGCACAGGCCAATGCCGCGAAAAGCTCGCCCCCGCAATTCGATCCGTCCCCGTACGTGGTCGAACAGCAGCACGCAGCCTCCCCCGACGGCACGTCCGTCCCGTACTTCGTCGTCCATCGCGCCGACATGAGGCTCGACGGCACCAACCCCACCGTCCTGACGGCCTACGGCGGCTTCGGCGCCGCCCAGACACCGCACTACGACGGCACCCTCGGCAAGCTGTGGCTCGACCGCGGCGGTGTGCTCGCCCTGGCCAATATTCGTGGCGGCGGTGAGTTCGGCCCGGCCTGGCACGAGGCGGCGCTGAAGACCCACCGCCAGCGCGCCTTCGACGACTTCGCCGCCGTGGGAACCGATCTCGTCACCCGCAAGATCACCACACCGCAGCGCCTGGGCATCACGGGCGCCTCCAACGGCGGCCTGCTCATGGGCGTCGAGTTCACCCAGCACCCGGAGCTGTGGAATGCGGTCGACATCGGCGTCCCGCTGCTGGACATGCTGCGGTACGAGCAGATCGCCGCCGGTGCCTCGTGGACGGGCGAATACGGCAGCGTCGCCAACCCCGACGAGCGCGCCTTCCTCGCATCCATCTCGCCGTATCACCAGCTGAAGAAGGATGTGCGATACCCGGAACCGTTCGTCTGGACGACCACCAAGGACGACCGGGTCGGCCCCCAGCACGCCCGCAAGTTCGCGGCAAAGCTGGCCTCGCTGGGTTCGCCGTACCTGTTCTACGAGCCGTCCGTCGGTGGTCACCGCGGCAGCACCACGATCGACGAACAATCCACGATCACCGCCCTGCGCTACACCTACTTCGCACGAAAGCTGATGTAGCCCAACGGGTTCGGGCTAGCGGCGCAGTTCGCGATCGGCGGTCGCCAGCACGGAGCGGATGCCGAGCACCACCAGCGGCGCGAACGTGAGGGTGTAGAGATCCGAGAACATCGGTGCGGCGACCTCGAATTGCGCGTGCCACCGCACGCGGGTCCCGCCCCCGGCCTCCTCGAAGGTCAGGGTGCCGTCCTGCGAGCGCATCGGCGGGAAGGTCGACAGCGCCCGGTACCGCAGCAGCTTCGGCGGATCGTATTCGACGATCTCCTCGGTGACGCGCAGCAACGGCGTGACCAGCAGCCGCACGGCCCCGGTCCCGTGCTCGGAAACATCGCCCGGGCGCACCAGGGTGACCCGCCGAACCATGAGCGCCCGCTGAAAGTTGGTGGCATCGGTGAGCCAGTCGAACACGTCGGCGACGGGCGCCTGGATGGTGCGTTCCAGGTCCACCGTGCGCATCGGTACTCCGTTCGGGGGTGTGTGAGGTTCGCAGCGCAGCCTACGGCGCGCATCCTGCACCGAACCAGGCAATCGACACGAACCGATGCGATTTCGATACCGCACCTCGGCCCGGCCGCGCCGCAGCGACCGTGCGGAGGTACGAAATCAGATGAGCGCCTTCTGTTTCCGCATCCGGCGCTGCACATCCCGCATCATCGCCTTGGTCCCGGCGAACCGGATGAACTTGGGTATGAACCGATTCACGAATCCGACGAACAGGAACAGATGCTCGAACCGGCGCTGATCGGCCGCGGACCACTCCACACCCATCTGCTCGCGAAAGTGCGGCGGTAGGAATCCGGCCGTCAGGAACTGCAGCAGACCTCCGAAGAGCAGCCGCATCGGCCAGTTGATCATCCGCAGGTGCAACAGGTCGTCGATGTAGGCACGGAAGTCGTCGTCGCAGACCACCTGCCTGCAGGCCGCCAGCCAGTATTCGTCGAAGTCGGCCACGGTCTGCGGCCACATGTCCGGGTGCACCTGCAGGGTGGTCCCGAACGTGTCGGCGCCCTGATAGAAGGCCTCCCGCTCCTGCGGGCTCATCTTGCCGTGCAACAGCTGATGGGAATCCTCGAACCCGATGTAGATGGCCGCGGCCACATACAGCTGCAGGTTCCGGTCGAAGGCGTTGTACTTGACCTTGGAGTCCGGCCCCGACCGCACCTGCCGATGCGCGACGTCGACGGCCTCGCGAAACTCCGCCCGCTCCTGCGGGGTCCCGAGGATGGCGACCGCCAGATACGACGCCGTGGTCCGCAGCCGCTTCCACGGATGCACCATCAGCGCACCGGATTCGACGGTGCTCTCCATGACACCGGCGGCCACCCCGGGATGGGCGAATTGCATGGCCACATTCGCCGCGGCGCCGGAGAACATCCAGAAATCGAGCGCGTCCGGCAGCTGCGCCGGGCGCCTGCGCGGCGACCGGTAGGTGTCCGGAATCCGGATGCGAACCTGCTCGAGGGTCAACGGGGGGAGGCTCGGCTGCGTTGTCGCGGTCATAGGAGTCCTTTCTCGACACTCCGCTCGACTGCTCGCTATGTTACTCACGATTCTCCTCCGCATGGTCGCTTCAGAGGGAAATTGCCCATAACTTAGAGCATCGGCGCCACGGGCGGGAGGACTCGTTGACGCACTGACAGAACCCGAACCAGAGGTCTGCCAAGTTTCTCGAAACCCTCCACACGATGAAGAATCATCAGTAACATACTGACCCGCGGTCACCGCTGTCCCGCAAAGGACCGGTGGCGCAGGTACGCGAAAGGACCGAGCCACCATGCTCAAACGGTTGGACCGACTACTCAGCTACGAGATGAAGTTCTCCGAGTTCCTCGGCACGCTGATCATCCTCGGCATCCCCTACGGCATCGTCGGGGTCGTCTGGACCCTCACGCACACCTCGCACCTGAAGAACCTGCACGGCATCGACGTCGTGATCTCGTTCCTCGGATCCATCGTGTGCTGGCCGGTGCTCACCTTCTCGAATGTGTGCATGACCTGATGATGGCGCTGGTGTGGCTCATCGACGTCCTGGTGATCGTCGTCAAGATCCTCGGTGGGCGGATGGAAGTGAATCCCGTGCTGCGACTTGGCCTTTGGCTCGCGTTTCTCAGCCTGCTCGCCGCGGGCATCGCGATCCTCGGGCTCCTGCTGGTCCTGCTGGACCACTGGCTCACCACCCTGGCCTGACCGGTCCGGACACCAAGAAAGGATCGGTGGCAGGTGACATCGACTCGAACCCCCGACCGAGCCCCACGCCCGGCGCCCTGGAAGACCTACGACGAGGGCGAGCTGCGGCGGCTCACCGAGATCGCCACGGGTCTGTGGCGGCGGCACCCGCAGCGCTCCCTGGAGACCCTGGGACGGCAGGTCGCGCTCGGCCGCAACGCGTTCGCGCAGTTGCTCGTTTCCCTGGTCCGACGGCGGTTTCCGTATCGAGAGTTCATCAAGCAGAGCGCGTTCATGGCGAATGTGTCCGCCGCGCCGACGGTTTTCGTCGCCATCCCCATCGCGGTGGTGGTCTCCATCCAGGTGGGCGCGCTCGTGAACCAGGTCGGCGCAACGACATTCATCGGCGCGGTGGCGGGGCTGGGCATCATCCGCCAGGGCGCGCCGCTGGTGTCGGCACTCATGATCGCCGGTGCGGTCGGCTCGGCGATCACCGCCGATCTGGGTTCGCGCACCATCCGGGAGGAGATCGACGCCATGATGGTGATGAGCGTCGACCCGGTGCGCCGGCTGGTCGCGCCGCGCCTGGCGGCGGCGGTACTGGTGAGCATGCTGCTGTGCGGTTTCATCGTCTTCGTCGGCTTCGCGACGGCCTACATGTTCAACGTCTACGCGCAGTCCGGCACGCCGGGCTCGTTCATCGGGTCGTTCGCCTCCTTCGCGGTCGCCACCGACCTGCTGATAGCGCTGGCCAAGGCGGCGATCTTCGGGGTGCTGACGGCGATCATCGCCTGCGATATCGGGCTGCACACCCACGGCGGCCCCGCGGGCGTGGCCAATTCGGTCAACTCCGCGGTGGTCAGCTCGGCGCTGATGCTGTTCGCCACCAACATCATCCTCACCCAGCTGTCCAACACGTTCTTCCCGACGAAGGTGGTGTGAGGTGGCCAGTACCTACACTCCCCCGGCCGCGCGGCCGCTGCGGGCGGCGGGCACCGCGGCGCTGGTGCCGATCCACGCCAATCAGCGCCTCGGCCACCAGGCCGTCACGTTCTTTCAGGCGCTGATCGCGATTCCCTTCGCGCTCAGGCATTATCGGCGCGAGGTGGCCCGGCTCGTGGCGGATGTGAGCTGGGGCAACGGCTCGCTGATCGTCGGCGGTGGCACCGTCGGCGTGGTGTTCGTGCTGTGCAGTTTCGGCGGAATCATCGTCGGGATGGAGTCGTTCACCGCGCTGAACCTGCTCACCATGGGCCCGCTCACCGGTGCGATCTCCGGATTCGCCACCACCCGCGAACTCGGCCCGATTCTGGCCACACTGGCGTTCGCGATCCAGGCGGGGTGCCGGTTCACCGCGCAGCTGGGGTCGATGCGGATCTCGGAGGAGATCGACGCCCTCGAATCCTGCGCGATCCGGCCGCTGCCGTACCTGGTCAGCACCCGGATGTTCGCCGCCACGCTCACGATCGTGCCGCTGTACACCGTCGGCCTGGCCGCGGCCTACCTGATGACGAAGGTCACGGTGCTGTTCCTCGGCGGCACCAGCACGGGCACCTACGACCACTACTTCTTCCAGTTCCTGCTCGGGCCGGACGTGTTCTACTCGCTGCTGAAGGTCGTGGTGTTCACGCTGCTGGCGACGTTCATCCAGTGCTACTACGGCTATATCGCCACGGGCGGTCCGGAGGGTGTCGGGATGGCGGCGGGGCGGGCCATCAAGATGGTGATCGTCGTCATGGTGTTCGCCAATCTGTTTCTCACACTTGCCATCTGGGGAATCGACCCCGGATTCCGGATCTCGGGGTAGGGGGCACGGTGATACTCGATCCCAGTGGCCGCGGCGCGACCGCCCGTCAGCTCACCCTGGCGGGGCTGGCCATGCTGCTCGCCATCGCCGCGCTGCTGTACCTGTTGCTCCTGCGCTATACCGGCTACTTCACCGACAAGGTTCCGGTCACCGCCATGCTGACCAGCACCGGCGACGGCCTGCCCGCCCGCGCCGACGTCAAGTTCCGCGGCATGGTCGTGGGCACCGTCGATTCGGTCGCGGTGGTGGCCCGAGGCGAGCGGCAGCGCGCCGATATCGCGTTGAAACCCGGTATCGCCGAGACGATTCCGGCCAACGTCACCGCGCGCATCATCCCCAACAACCTGTTCGGCGTGACCGCGATCGAGCTGGTCGACAACGGCGCGGCGACCGGCACGCTGCGCTCGGGATCCACGATCGCCGAGGACACCGGCGCCGCGACGATCCAGTTGCAGACCACGCTGAACGTACTTCGCAACGTGCTCAACAACATTCAGCCCGAGAAGCTCGGCCGCGTGCTCGCCACGCTCTCGGCCGCGCTCGACCCCGGCGCCCGGGTGCCCGGGTCCACGATCGAACGGCTCGACACCTGGCTCACCCAGGTACACGACATCCCTCAGATCGGTGACCTGCTGGGCAATCTGGGCCGCGCGGCCACGGCGTTGAGCCGATCCGCACCCGAACTGGTGGGCGTGCTGTCGGATTCGGTCACGACGGCGCGCACCCTGACCGAACGGCGGGCGAATCTCGTCGAGCTGCTGACCCAGGGAGCCGGTGCGGTCGACGCCGTGAACGGACTGTTCGCCCGCAATCCCGACTCCGGCAAGTTCCTGGTCGGCGGCCTGGACGACCTGTTCGGCGGGCTCGCCCGCGATCCGCAGGCCATCCCGTTCGCCGCGGCCAATCTCAATACCGCCCTGCAGCGGCTGAAGACGACCTTCCGCTGGGGTCCCAAGCGCCAGATGGTGTGGGCGATGGACGCGTCGTTCACGCCGTTCCAGCAATACACGGCGGAGGACTGCCCGCGCTACGGCGAGCTCGCCGGACCCCGGTGCGGCGGACCCAGCGTTCCGACAGTGGCTCCGCCGCAGCATATTCCGCCGCAGATGGAGCCGCGATGGCTCGATTCGGCGGGTCCGCGGCCGACAGTGCCACCCGTCGCCGTCCCTCCAGCACCACCAGCGGCCCAGCCGGGATCGCCACTGCTGCCGACCGTTCCGGGCCTGCCACAGATTCCGGGACTCACCGCCCCGGCTGCGCACGGGATCCCGGCTTCCGGCGCTGGCCCCGCGGCCCTGCGCGGACCCGACGCCGTCGCGGCGATCGTCGGCGGTCGGCCGAACATGGCCCAGCTGCTGTTGCTGAGCCCCGCGCTGGCGGGCGGCTCGGTGACGGTGTCGGAGTTACCGGAAGGAGGTGCGGCACAGTGAAATCCGGCAGAGCGCTGATCGGATTCAGCCTGTTCGCCGTGGTCGCCCTCGCGCTCACCTACACCATCTACTCCACCCTGCAGCGTTCGGTCGCCGGTGA
Organism: Nocardia wallacei; assembly: GCF_029869545.1. GTDB lineage: Bacteria > Actinomycetota > Actinomycetes > Mycobacteriales > Mycobacteriaceae > Nocardia > Nocardia wallacei_A. The sequence goes on from NZ_JARWQD010000380.1 coordinate 7,767, forward strand.
TACGCACCGCTATTCGGCGGTGTTCTCGGATGTGCTCGGGCTGCGCGTCGGCGACGATGTGCGCGCCGCCGGGGTGCGGGTGGGCCGGGTCGACAAGATCGACTTCGCCGAGGGTTACCGGGCCCGGGTGGACTTCCGCATCGAGGCCGATCAGCACCTGACCACCACGACCAAGGCCATGGTGCGCTATCAGAACCTGATCGGACAGCGCTACATCGCGCTGGGACCGGGCAAGGAGCCCGGCGCCCCGCTGCGCGACGGCGGGGAGATCCCCCTCGACCACACCGAGCCGTCGTTCGATGTCTCCGCGCTGCTGTCCGGCTTCGAGCCGCTGTTCGCCGTATTGCAACCGGCGCAGGTGAATTCGCTGTCGGAGACGCTGGTTCAGGCCCTGCAGGGCAATCAGGTGTCGCTGGCGCAGCTGATCACGCAGGCCGCGCAGCTGGCCACCACCTTCGGACAGCGCGACCGGATCCTCGGCGACGTGGTCTCCAATCTCAGCAGCGTGATCTCGGGCCTGTCCCACCGCAGCAGCGAACTGGAAACCCTGATCACCCAGACACATTCGCTGATGGACGGGCTGTACGCGCAGGGCGAGGTGCTCAAGTCGTCGGTCGATCAGGTCGCCACCTCCACCGACGGCCTGGTCGAGCTGATCGGACAGGTGAAACCCGGTGTCGCACAGGCACAGGACCGGGCCACCACCGGTATCGGGCTGCTGCTCGGCAACGGCGCCTCGCTGGATCGGGCGGCGGTGGAGCTGCCCGACCTGCTCAATCGCATCGCCTGGTTCTCAAGCTACGGAACCTACGGCAACGCCTACTTCTGCAGCCTCGACGTATCGCTGTGGGGTGTTCTCCTGCCGCCGGGGCTGTTCTCCCAGATCGGTGGCAATTCGCATTCGGAGGTGTGCCGGTGATGGGCACCGTCAAGTTACCGAAATTCCTCGGCTTCCTGCGCAATCGGTACCTGCGGCTGGGTCTGGTCGCCTCGGCGGCGGTCCTCGCGCTGCTGATCGGTTCCAGCGCGCTGACCCAGGCTCGCCTGGGAGACAAGACGATTCAGGCCGAGTTCGCCCAGGCGGCGGGCCTGCGTGCCGGGGCGACGGTCGACGTGTCCGGAATCGAGGTGGGCGCGGTCCGCGCCGTACGGCTCGAGGGAACCAAGGTGATCGCGGATCTGAAGGTGCGCCGGGATCTGAGGCTGGGGCCCGACGCCCGCGCCGCAATCAAGATCTCCACCATTCTCGGCCGACTGCATGTCGACCTGGTGCCCGGCAACGGTCAGGGACTGCCGGACAACCGGATTCGGCTCGATCACACCAGCGTGCCCTACAACCTCGGCAAGGTCGTCCGCGATCCGCAGTACACGCAGTCCTTCGAGCGGATCGAACGCATCGATCCGCAGCGGTTGCGCAGCGCGCTGGACACCGTGAACGAGCAGATGGGTGCCTCCCCGCAGCTGGCGGTGCAGGCGCTCGACAGCATCGGCGCGCTGGCCAAGGTGATCAACGATCGCCGCGACGAGGTCGACACGCTGCTGAAGGGCATGGACCAGGTATCCCAGCTGGTCTCGGACAACCAGAACAGCGTGCTGATGCTGCTCACCCGCGGCGAGGCCATCGGCACCGCGGTGCAGCAGCGCCAGGAGCTGCTGCGGCAGCTGCTCGACAACGTCGCCGCGCTGTCGAAACTGTTGCAGGACATGGGCTTGGAGAACAACGAGCAGCTCGGTCCGATGATCGGCGACCTGAACACCATGTCGGAGGGCCTGGAGAAGAACAAGGAGAACCTCGACCGGCTCTACGAGATCATGCCGACGGCGCTGCGGCAGTTCAACAACGTGCTGGGCAACGGTCCGTACGGCGAGGTCTACGTGCCGTGGGGGCTGTTCCCGGACAACTGGATCTGCTTCGCGCAGGTCGTACAGGGGTGCAAGTGATGAGAAGGCTCCGCGTACTCACGAAACTGGCGGCGATCTGCGCGATCGCGACCGTGGGCTCCGGCTGTTCGCTGCTCCCCGGCACGCTCGGCACGACGGCGAATCAGTATCTCGGCGAAAACACGCGCATCAGTGCCGATTTCGAGAACGTGGCCGGGCTCTACACCGGCAACGAGGTCGATGTGCTGGGCGTTCCGGTCGGCAGGGTCGAGTCGATCGAGGCCAAGGGCAGCTACGTCCAGGTGACGATGCTGCTGGACAAGGGCGTCAAGATCCCGGCGGATGCCGTTGCGGCGCTCGTGAATCCGCAGTTGATCACCAATCGGCACATCGAACTCGCACCGGCCTATTCGGGTGCGGGCCCGGCAATGGCGCCGGGTGCGCATATTCCCTTGCCGCGCACCAGGACTCCAGTGGAGCTCGACCGCATCCTGCAGACCTTCGACCAGATCGGCGCCACGCTGAAGGGCGACAGCGACACCGGACCGATGGCCAGCCGGGTGTTGTTCCCGCTGCTCGACGGCAACGGCGACAGGCTCCGCGAAACCCTCGATGCCCTCTCCGCGGCATTCGAGACCACCTTCGCCAACAAGGACCAGATCTCCAACACCATCGTCAAACTGAACGAGATCACTCAGGTCATCGCCCAGAACGACCAGACCGTCCGGGATTTCAGCGGGCGGCTGACCGAGCTGGTCGGCCTGATGGGCGAGCAGGCACCGGGCCTGCAGGCGGTGCTGACCCAGCTCAACGACTTCGTCACCAACACCTCCACCGTCGTCGGACAGAACCGGGACCAGCTGGCCGGGGCGCTGCACCGCTTCGTCGCGATCAGCGACCAGATGCGGGCCAACGCGCGCAATCTCACCGAGATCGTGGACGTCGGCCCGCTGATGTTCCAGAACTTGGCCAATGCCACCAGCTATGAACACCAGGCGCTGCGCCTGCACGGCCTGCTCGACAAGTCGGTGCTCGACGGCGAGGCGCTGTCGACCTTCTGCGAGCGCGTCATGATGCGCCTGGACGGCTGCCGCACCGGCCGGATCGCCGATCTGGGGCCCGACTTCGGACTCACCGCCGCACTCCTGGGGATCAGCCAGCAATGAAATACTCTTATCGCAGAACGGGTTTCGCCGTCGTATGCGCAGCGATCACGGCCGGGTCGTCCGGCTGCGCGGTGACGGTGGAGAACCTGCCGATGCCCAAGCCCGGCATCGGCGCCCCCGGCTACACCATTCACGCGTCCTTCCGAGACGCCCTGAATCTGCCCGATCACGCCCACGTCCGCATCGGCGGCACCGATATCGGCACCGTCACCGGCATCACGTCGACGAATTTCATCGCCGACGTGGAAATGCTGATCCGGCAGGATATTTCGCTGCCGCGCGGCACCACCGCCGAGCTGCGCCAGGCGACACCGCTCGGCGATATGTCGGTCGCGATGACGCTGCCCGCGGCGCCGGAGGCGGGCCCGCCGCTGCGCGAGGGCGACACCATCGGCACCGACCACACCGGCACCGCCGCCTCGGTCGAGCAGCTCATGATGTCGGTATCGATGCTGATCAACGGCGGCGGCATCAATCAGGCCGCGCAGATCAGCGCGCAGCTGGATTCGATGTTCGCCGGGCGCGGGCCGCAGCTGTCGCACCTGCTGACCGAGATGACCTCGGTCATCGATGCCCTCAATCGGCGCACGGGCGATATCGATGCCACCCTGCAGGGACTGAACACGCTCTCGGGTGAGTTGGCGCGGCGAAAGACCGAATTGGGCTCCGCGGCCGACACTTTCCCGCAGCTGCTCGGACTGGTCAACGAAAACAACCAGCGCATAGTGGATCTCACCGCCAAGGTGTCGACGACCATGGCGGCGCTGGGCGACTTCACCGATACCAGCGGGCCGCAGTTCCTCAGCCTGTTCGACAGCATTCAGCAGCTGATGGCGGGCTTCACCGATATGGGCGACAACCTCACGCAGGCGCTGCTGAACATGCACGAGCTGTACCCCTCGGCGATGGCCAGCCTGCGCGGCCCCGGGCTGGCGGTCGCGGCCGTGGTGTCCTACCTCAGCGTCGGCGCGCTCTCCGATCCGAAGGGCAGCCGCTGGCCCGAGATCGGTGACGTCCCGGCCTTCATCGGCAGCCTGGCGCAGGTGTTCGAGAAGGTCTTCGGTCGCGTCATCAGCCCGCCGCAGCCGCTGCCCGCCGTCCCGCCCGGCGGCCCCGAACAGGACGGTGAACGGTGAACATCCCCCTGTGGCACTGGGTCGTTCGCCGACGCGTCGCCCTCGCCAATATCGGCCTGGTCGTCGTGATGGTGCTCGGTACCGGCTATCTCGCGCAGTATGTGTTGCGGTTCAACCCGATTCCGCACACCTTCCGCGTCACGGTGGAGCTGCCCGACTCGGGCGGGCTGCTGCCGGACAACGACGTCACCTTCCGGGGGACGCGGGTCGGCAGGGTCGCCGACGTCCGGGTCTCCGGGGACGGGATCGCCGCGGTCGCCGAGATCGACGACGGCGCAAGGATTCCGGTCGGTGGCAAGGTGCACGTCGGCAGGCTCTCGGCGGCGGGCGAGCAGTATCTGGATTTCCGGCCGGACTCCGACAGCGGCCCGTATCTGTCCGAGGGCGCGACCGTCGAGCGGTCCCGCACCAGCGTGCCCATCCCGATGCAGAACGTGCTCGCCGACCTCACCGGGTTCATCGGCGGCATGAATCCGGACCGGCTCACTGTGATCATCGACGAACTCGACAAGGCCCTGGCGGGCGGCCCGGATCGGTTGCGCAACATGATCTCCGGCATCAGCCGCGCCATGGCGGGCCTCACCGATCTGCTGCCGCAGACCCGCCAGCTCATCGAGAACCTGGAGGTGATCGCGGAGACCACCTCGCACGCCCAGCCCGACCTGAGCACCGTCACCGCCGCCGGGAGCACGCTGTTCCAGCAGGCCACGGCGGCCGATCGGGAGGTGCGCGAATTCCTCGACCAGGGTCCCGGCCAGCTGGCGACGCTGGGCGGGATCGTCGCCGAGAACCAGGATCCGATGACCCACCTGGTCACCAATTTCGTGGCCATCACCAAGGCCGCGAAGCTGCGCCAGCCCGCGATCGAGGCGCTGTTCCCGTCGCTTCGGCAGGGCATCCAGGCGCTGGGCGTGCCCGCCCACGACGGCGCCTACCACACCCTCGCCGACTTCTACCCCCGCCCGACCTGCGAGTACGACACCATCCCGGTGGCACCCGGCACCGCGGTCACCGACACCCGCACTCGGCTCTACAACTATTGCGTCACAAGGGATCCGGCGCTACAGGTCCGCGGTTCGGCGAACGCCCCGCGGCCCGACGTCCCCGACAACGGCACCACCGCCCCGCCCGGCGCCACCGGCGACGAACTGTCCCGCCCGATTCCGGGCACCCCCGGCAACTAGGAGCGAGAACCCATGAGCGACAAGGAAAACGACGAACCGACGGCCGACAGCTCCGCGCGGAAGGCCGACACGACCACCGAATCCACCACAGGCTCGTCCACCACGACCGCCGACGCAGCGGACCCGACCGCCGCCACCACCGGCACCCGTGCGGACTCCTCGGCAAGCACCTCGGGCTCCGCCGACGCGGCCGAGGCAGAGCGGGGGACGGCCTCCGGGCGATTCGCCGGATTCCGCCCGGCCGCCCTCGGGCGCGGCGGGCGGATCGCCGCACGGTCCGCCGCGGCCCTCGCGCTCGCCGCCGCCGTCGGCTCGAGCATCTTCTTCTACCTGCAGGATCGGGACAAGCAGGACCTGCTCACGGCCCAGCGGGAGGCCCGCGAGACCGCCTGCGCCTACGGCCCGGTGCTGTCCACCTACGACGCGAAGAATCTTGACCAGTACGTCAAGGGCGTGCAGGCCGGGGCCACCGGGGAGTGGAAGAAGCAGTTCGAGACCACGAGTAGGGATCTCGCCGACGTCCTGGCCAAGGGCGAGGTCGTCGCGAAGACCGACGACGTCCAGTGCGCGCTGCGCAGCGCGGACAAGACCTCGGCGGAGGCCATCGTCGTCATGGGACAGACCATCACCAGCCTCGGGACGAAGGGACAGCCGCAGAAGGGCCAGCTGTCGGTGGTGATGCGCCTGGAGAAGGGCGGTGACCGCTGGCTGGTGAACAAGATCGACACACCCCTGCTGCCGCCGCAGCCGTAATACCACACGTGTCATCCGAAACCGGCGGTAACACAGACCGCTGGCAAATCGCCTGGTCGTTACCATGGCGTGCATGAATGTCGAGGAGCGCCGCGGCGTACCGACCGCACGCGACGGCGTCCCGCAACCCGAGCGTGTCTCCCGGAACCCGGCCCGACGCGCTGCCTCAGAGAGACAGGCCAGAACCGTGAGCCGAGGACAGCGCGGCACCGCGCACCAGGTAGAACAGCCGACAACAAAACCGGAGGAGCGGGTGATCCGCCGGCGCCCGAAGAACCGGCGCGCCCAGATCGCGGCCACCTCGGCGGCCGCGTTCGGTTCGCTGGGCTATCACGGCGTCAGCATGGAGGACATCGCCTCCCGGCTCGGCATCTCCTCCGCCGCGCTGTACCGGCACTACCCGAGCAAATACGCGCTGTTCCGGGAGGAACTGCTGCGCCTGGGCGCGGCCACCGTCGCCGCGGTCACGCTGCCCGCCGAGGCCGCGGAATGGACGCCCGAGCAGCGCCTCGGACACGTCGTCGACACGGTGATCGCCGATGTCATCGCCAATCGCCCGACCGTGGCGCTCGTCCGCTGGGAGGGTCGCTACCTCGACGAGACCGACCGCGCCACGCTCGACGACCAGTTCGGCTCCGCCGTCGCCATCCTGCGCGACCTGATCGGCGAGCTGCGCCCCGAATTGTCGCGCCGGGACCGCCTGGTCCGCGCGGTGGCGGTGTTCAGCGTGACCAGCAGCATCGGCGATCACCACGCCACGCTGCCGGTGAAATCCATGACGGCCGTGCTGAATTCGGCGGCGTGGGCGGTGATCCGCGCCGACCTGCCCACGACGGAGGCATCCCCGCGGCCGCCCCGCGCGGTGGAGATCCCGCAGTCGTTCAAACACGAGGTGCTGCTCAAGAAGGCCGTCGAGCTGTTCCACGCGCGCGGCTACCCCAACGTGAGCGTCGAGGACATCGCCATGGCCGCCGAGCTGTCGGCGGCCTCGGCGGTGTACCGCTACTACCGCAGCAAGAGCGATCTGCTGGCCGCGGCGTTCCGGCGGGCGGCCGATCGGATGTCCGGGGCGATCGGGCCCGCGGTGACCTCGTCGCGGACACCGGCCGAGGCGCTGTCCAAGCTGATCGACCTGTACGTCGCGGGCTCGTTCGCCGAACGCGAGCTGACCTTCGTGTACTACGCCGAATTCGGCCACGTGGGCACCGAGGAGCGCACGATGCTGCGCAATATCCAGCGGCTCATCGTCGCCGAGTGGGTGAAGTTGCTGATCGAGGTGCGGCCGGAGCTATCGGAGGCGCAGGCGCGGATCCTGGTGCAGGCGGCCTTCGGCCTGGTCGTAGACCTGGGCCGCGTATTCGGCAACAACGAGCGCATCTGTCCCCAGGACAGGGTGAGCAACCTGATGGAAACGATCGTATTCGGCCGCCCCCATCCGCAGTAACCACCACCCACCACAACACGAAATCAGGTGGGGCGCAGCATCGGTGGGTGCAGGATCCGGGCGGGGCCCGCGCGGAACAGCTGGGCCGGGCGGCCGCCGCCGACCGTGGTCCGGCCGGTGGGCTCCACGAAACCCGGTGTGCTGGTGACCTTTCGGTGGAAGTTGCGCGGGTCGATGCTGGTCCCCCACACCACCTCGTACACCCGGCGCAGCTCCGCGACCGTGAATTCGGAGGCGCAGAAGGCGGTCGCGAGCGGCGTGTACTCGATCTTGGCCCGCGCCCGCTCCACACCGTCGGCGAGGATCCGGCGATGGTCGAAGGCCACCCGTCCGCGGTCCGCCAGCAGTTGCTCCACCGACCAGATCGCGGCCGCGGACGCCTCGGGCCCGGCGTGCGGGGCGGGGAGATTGGGCACCAGCGCGAGATAGGCGGTGCTGATCACGCGTCCGCGCGGATCCCGTGCCGGTTCGCCGTAGGTGGCCAGCTGCTCGAGGTGCAGCCGGTCGGCGCGAATCCCGGTCTCCTCCCGCAACACCCGCACCGCGGCCGCGGACAGGCTCTCGTCCTGCTGCACGAATCCCCCCGGCAGTGCCCACCTTCCGCGATAGGGCGCGAACAGCCGCTGCACCAGCAGCGCGCACAACGTGTCGTTGGTCGTCCTGCGTGCACCGAGCGTCAGCACCACCAACTCCACCGCGGCAGCGGCATTCAGGCGAAAAGCACTGCCCATGATCGCGATTGTATTCGTCAGAGTGACGATAAATGGCCCGGCGAGAGATGGCGGCAGGCGCGGAGACGGCCGGAGAAACCGGCTCGTCGGTGCCGGACCTTCCCCGGGACCGGTACCGACGATGCCTCGGGACGGCCGTAGTTGAAGGTCGAACTCGGCCACTCCGGTGCCCACCCTACTCGCCCGGGCCGACAATCCCGGCAGTCCGCGGAACGAATGCCGCCTACGCGCCGAAGTGCCGCGCCCGGATCGGGTCCGCGGCCGCCCGGCGGTCCAGCAGCCGGATCTTGGCCTCGATCTGCGTGTACAGCTCCGATTCCCGATCCACCACGGCGCGGTAGGCCAGCCAGGCCGCGGCATCGTCGCGTCCGTCGGGGCCCGCGGTCCAGCGGCTCAGCACGGCCGGATCGCCCGAGCCCAGCACCGCGGCGCGCAGTCGCACCCGCATCTCCTCGCGGATGTCCATCACGCCCGGCGCGGCGGACCGCGGCAGCACCGGCCCGGCATACGCACGCACCGCCGCCGCCACATCCCCGGCGTCCAGCGCCGTCCGCAGCGCGGCGACGTCCGTGCCGATGGTCGCCCGCAGCCGATACGGGCGCGAACCCAACGCCTGCGACCCGACCACCCCGCGCAGTCGCGACATCGCCGCGCGAATGGTGGCGCCACCGAGATCGGCGTCGTCGAGCAGCAGCGCCAGGTGGTCGGACGACAGGCCCGCGGGATGCTCGGACAACAGCAGCAGGATCTCGGCGTGCCGCTGCGACAACGTGATTCGCCCGGCACGCGTCTTCAGCTGTGGCTGCCCCAGCCCGAGCAGCTCCAGCCCCAGGCGCCCGGTATCGGATGAATCGGCCACGGTCGCAGCGCAATCCGGCGCCGGGACCGCCCGCACCGCCGCCAGCCGCAGCTCCAGCTCCGCGGCGGTCGCCGTCGCCTTCACCAGCGCCAGGATCTCCGGCCGCGCCACCCGGATCCCGCCCGCGATCATCAGGACACCGACCAGGCGACCGCGCGGATCATGGACGGGCGCAGCCGCTCCCGTGATCGGATGCAACCGATGCAGCACATGCTCGGGACCGTGGATCCAGGTCGCGCGGCCGGTGCGCACCACCAGCCCGATCGCGTTCGCGCCGATGCGCCGCTCGCTGAGGTCGTCACCCTCCCGCAGGCCCGACTCCGCGACCGCCGCGACCCGGCGCGGGTTGCCGAGCACCCAGAGGGCCCGGCCGTACTGATCGGCGACGACCACTGCCACACCGACGCGGGCGGCATCCTGCAGCAGCAACTCGTGCACCAGTGGCAGCACCGCCGAGATCGCATGCCCGTCGCGATAGCGTCGCAGATCGGCGCCGCGCAGCCCGCGCTCATCGAGATCACCGGCGGGATCGACGCCATCGCGCACGCTGCGCAACCAGGAGTCCAGGATCGGCGGCCGCAGCAGACCCGGCAGCCGGTGCAGGTGCTCGCCACCGGCCGCGAGATGTCGATGTGCCTGGGCAGCATGGGTTTCCAGGGCGCCGAGACGATCCTCGGGCTGCGCGTCGTGCTGTGGGGCGGCGTCACCGGTGAGATTGCTGACCATTCACCTTTCTTTCCGGTACCGGACTGTACCGGCAGCCCGGAACCCGGGCCGGGGAAGGCGAACGTTTGTCCGTCAGGTCACACGGGCGCGTGCGCCGCGGGTCAATGCGGCGGCACCGCGGGACGCAGCGCCGCGACATTGCGGGCGCGGGCGGCTCCCCACCACAGTCCGGTGCCGTAGGCGAGGTCGTCGAGCCGCTTGCAGAGCAGATATCGCGCCGGATCCAGCCCGCCGGAATCGCGGTGGGTGAACCAGTCGGCGAGCCCGTCGGCGACCGCCATCGTCAACGCCAGGCGCCGAATGCGCGGCGAGACCACCATCGCCAGCACGGTGACCGGCCAATAGTGGCGGCACAGGGCCGACACGATCCGCCACATGCCGCCGGAGAAGCCGCGCGCCAACTGAATTGCCGCCACCCGCGTCGGGTTGTCCAGTTCGGCGAAGACGCGGCGCAACCGCACCAGCGCCGCCACCAGGGTGGCCACGCCGCCCAGCACACCCCACCGGGAGGCGGTCGCCAGCAGCGCCGTGGCCACCACCGACCAGAACGGTACCGACAGCGGCGCCACCATCCCGGCGTGCCGACGGGCCAGCGGCGCGGCCCCGGCACCATGGGACACCTTGCCCCCGAACCATTTTCCGAACGACACCGGATGGTCGCAGGCGACATGGGCGGCCGGTTCGTAGCGCAGCCGCCACCCGGCCTGCTCCAGCCGCCAGCACAGATCGATATCGGCCGCCGACCGCATCTCCTCGTCGAAACCGCCCTCGGCCAGCAGCGCCCGCCGTCGCACCAGCAGCGCCGCGCCCGGCACGTGCGATACCGCGCCGCGCGAGGTCACCGCGGCCTCCCGGCGGCCGTGGTCGAGCGTCGAACGGGTCTGCTCGTAGCGGCTCAGCACGGTGGAATCCGGATCGCGGGTGACGATGCGGGGCGCCACCAGCGCCACCTCCGGATCGCTGAAATGCCCCAGCATCACCTCGAGCCAGCCCGCCTTGGGCACCACGTCGGAGTCGAGGAAGGCCACGAATTCGGTTGTCGCCGCGCGCAGCCCGGCATTGCGGGCCGCGGCCGGGCCGTGTCGGCGGTCGTGGCGCAGCACAGTCACCCGGCAGCGGCCGCGCGTGCGGGGAATGCGCACCGGCCGGTCCGAGCCGTCGTCGACCACCACCACGCTGTGCCCGCGCAGCGTCCCCAGCAGCCGCTCCAGCCCGGCCGCGTCGTTGCAGTGCGGGATCACCACGGTGACATCCTCGGGCGAGGGCAGCAGCCGCGGCCGCGGGTTGGCCACACCGGAATCGAGCAGCCGTCTGGCAACCCCCGCGGAGGCCGGATCCGTCACCTCGAGAAACCCATCACCGATCAGGGCGGCAGCCTCCGGCGCAAGTCGCAGCAACCGCGTCGGCGAGCCGCCGACGAGGAACCGCCCACCGGAGTAGGTGCGCACCCGAGGATCGATACGTACCCCGAACCCGTCGGGCAGTCGATCATGGCGCATTCCAGGGATGCTATGCGCTGATCGGCATTCGGTCAGCCCGTGTCGAAAAAAACGGATCGAATTCGATACGAATACCGCCCCGCGCGCCGCACCCCGGGACCGACGACCGGGCAGCAATTCTCGAAGTTGCTGGCAATCCATCGGCAATCACGACGGTGAGGGTGATGCAGAACACCTTCGGGCAGTGCGCAGTTCACCATTGGCTAATGCAGTGTTGCGACCGCAGCGCTGCGCCGCGCGGTGCCGTCGCACACACACCGGCCGACGCTTTCACGCGCGTTCTAGACTGCGGTGGTATCGGCAGGTTGAACGAACAGCAGATGATGGATGGCCGACGCGCCGAGGGCGCGGAAACTGCCTCGAGGTGACATAGGAGTCGGACGGATGCAGGGGAACGCCGCGGGCCGGGCACGCGCCGGGAGCGTCAGACCCGGAGGCGGCGCCAACAACACCGCCAATCAAACATTGTCGGAATCCGAGATCGTCGAGGCCGCGCTGCGCGTGGTGCGCGAGGACGGCGTGGAGAAGCTGTCCATGCGCCGGTTGTCGCGCGAACTCGGCGTCTCGCCGATGGCCCCCTACTACTACGTCGCCGATAAACGCGAACTCCTCGATCTGGTGGCCTCCGCGGCGCTGACCGGAGTACGGAAACCACCCCCGGAGGCCGGGCCGTGGCAGCACCGCCTGCGTGATCTCATCGATCAGATCGATGAAAAACTGCGCAAGCATCCGGGACTCGGCGACGTCCTCATCGAGCAGATGCTCGGCAAACAGCTCGATCTGATCGCCGCGGTGATGGAGATCCTGTTCGACGCGGGCTTCGACGACCGCAATGTGCTGGCCGCCTATGCCACCATTCACACCTATCTGTTCGGGCGCGCGCGGGTGAATCCGCGCGACCGGTCGGCACTGACCGATGCGCAGTTGCCGGAGGCGGTGGCGCGGGCCGTGCGCCACATCGGCGATCTGCGCGGGAAGTACACCTACGACTTCGGCATGGAGGTGCTGGTCGCCGGGTTGGAGGCCCAGCTTGTCCGGCAGCGGGATGGCCACGTACTATGAAACTAGAACACGTTCTAGTTTCGGCGGCGCCGCCGGCCAGGCCCGAGAGGACACCATGACCACTGTCGAAGTACCGCACAGCTCACGATCGGCCGTGCTGCGGGTTTCCGCGGTCATCGCCGAAACGGGCGATGCCTGCTCGCTGGTGTTCGACGTGCCCGAGGAGCTGCGCGAGCGGTTCACCTACCAGCCGGGCCAGTTCCTCACCCTGCGCATCCCCAGCGACCGCACCGGTTCGGTGGCGCGCTGTTACTCGCTGGCGAGTTCGCCGCACACCGACGACCGGCCGAAGGTGACGGTCAAGCGGACCGTCGACGGATACGCCTCGAACTGGGTGTGCGACAACGTCAAGGCGGGCGACGAGCTCGAAGTGCTGCCGCCCTCAGGGGTTTTCACGCCGAAGGACCTCGACGAGGACCTGCAGCTGTTCGCCGCCGGGAGCGGCATCACGCCGGTGATGTCGATCCTGAAGTCCGCGCTGGCGCGGGGCAGCGGGCGCATCCTGCTCGTCTACGCCAACCGCGATCCGGAATCGGTGATCTTCGCGAACGAGCTGCGGGAGCTGGCGGACAAGCATCCGCAGCGATTGGTCGTCGTGCACTGGCTGGAGACGCTGCAGGGGCTGCCGAGCGTCGACGCGCTGGCCGCCGTCGCCGCGCCCTACACCGACCGCCGCGCCTTCATGTGCGGACCCAAGGCATTCATGGACCGCGTGCACGACGCGCTGGCCCAGCTCGGCGTCCCGCGCAACCGGACGCACGCCGAGATCTTCAACTCCCTCGCCGGAGACCCGTTCGCCGATACGGCGCCGGTCGAGGTGAGCGAGGAGGAGCAGGCCGATGCGGCCACCGTGGAGGTGGAACTCGACGGCGAGACGCACAATCTGAGCTGGCCGCGCAAGCAGACCCTGGTCGACATCATGCTGTCCAAGGGCCTGGACGTGCCGTACTCCTGCCAGGAGGGCGAGTGCGGTTCGTGCGCCTGCACCGTGCTGGAGGGCAAGGTGGAGATGGACAACGCCGAGATCCTCGACCCGGAGGACATCGAGGCGGGCTACATCCTGGGCTGCCAGGCCCACCCGGTGACGGACCACCTCAAGATCCAGTTCTAGCGACCGAGGCCGTCCCGGCGATCCGGAGCTGCGCTCGCGTCGACCATCAGCGCAGGCTCCGGTAATGTTGCCGCGCTTCGGGTTCCAGGTGTTCGGTGGCGTAACTCAGGGCGGTGCGACCCAACTCGGCGGCGTGCCGGTCGAGGAAGCCGGTGAGCAGGGCGCGGTCCACACGCTTGCCCACCTCGCGCAGCATCCAGCCGACGGCCTTCTGGATCAGATCGCGGCGGTCGGCGAGCAGCCGCTCGCTCAGCTCGAACGTGGTGGTGGCGTCCCCGGCCTTGATGAAGGCGAAGGTGGTCAGCAGCGCCACCCGCCGCTCCCACAGCGAATCCTGCTGCGCCAGTTGGAAAAGCAGGTCACGGGGCCGGTGCAGCAGCCAGGGACCCAGCACGTTCTCCGCCGAGACGTCGACCAGGTCCCAGTTGTTCACCCGGCCCCGCCGCACCGCGGCCAGGTACAGCTCGACGATCTTCTCCTGTGCCGCACGATCTTCGGTGCGCGGCTTCACGGCCCGGGCCATGGCGGCGTTGAGGACGACCAGGCCCGCCAGCCGATGCTCGTGGACCGGACTGTCGAGCAGCGCGTCGATCTCCGAAAGCGGCAGTGCCGCAAACCGCTTCGCCACCTTCCGGGTCTGCGGCACGCGCACGCCGATGAACTCGTCGCCCTCGCCGTACTCACCGGGCCCGGTCTTGAAGAACCGCTGCAGGTGCACCGCGTCCGCCGGATCGGCGACCTCCGCCAGCGCCGCCCGCACGGCCGCCGCGGTCATCTCCGTAGTTCCCGTCCCCGCATTCCCGGCGCCCACAGCAGCTCCCTCTCGTCGTGGAAGATCATTCACCGCCAGTATCGCCGGTGCCCAGCGCGCGGTCGTTCAGCCGAGCCGTCGGCCTGCCGCAGCGGCTGTGTGATCAGCCTGCCGCGTCGGCGGGCTGGAATGCGGTGGGTGTGGCGCCCAGGATCCGGCCGGACTCGTAGGCGGCGGCCGCCTGCGGCAGCGCGCCCGGGCGGCCGCTGTTCAGCACCGTGACGGCGCCCGCTCCGCCGCTCGGGCGGCCCAGCGCATCGATGCGCCGAAGCGTCTGGGCGGCAACGGCTTCCGCGCTGTCGAACAGCCGCACCGAGTCCGGGAGCGCGGCCACGATCGCATCCAGCACCAGCGGGTAGTGGGTGCAGCCGAGCACCACGCCCTCGGTGCCCGGCGGCGTGCGGTCGGCCGCCCGCGCGATCGCCTCCTCGATCGCCGCGAGGTCGCCGCGGTCGATGGCGTCGGCGAGACCGTGACAGGCCACGCCGTTCACCTCGGCGTCGCCGCCGAAACGCGTGATCAGGTCGGCCTGGTACCGGCTGGCGGTGGTCGCGGCCGTCGCCCAGACGGCCACCTTCCGGCAGGCCGCGGCGGCGGGCTTGATGGCGGGCACCGTCCCGATCACCGGAATCTCCGGCCCCACCTCGAGGCGCACCTGCTCCAGCGCGGTCACGCTGGCGGTGTTGCACGGCAGCACGATCACCTCCGCGCCCACCGTCAGCGCGCGCCGGGCCGCCGCCAGCACCCGGTCGACCACCCACTGCTCCGGCTTCGGACCCCATGGGGCGCCGTCGGGGTCGGTCTGCAGCAGCAGATCCAGATCGGGCCGCAGCTTCCGCAGCCACGCCCCGGTAGGCAACATCCCGAGTCCGGAATCGATGAGCGCGACGATCACCCGGCCAACTCTAATTAGTCCCCTCGTCAGCGGGCCGGGGTGGGTGCGGTGGCGAGTTGGGCGCGCATTTTCATGACGGCGCCGGTTTTGCCTGCGCCGACTACGGCGGTCAGGGTGCCGTCGGCGAAATAGTGGGCGAGGAATTTGCGGCCGTCGTCGTCGAGGATGCGGACCTCGTCGGCGGCGGCGGGAGTGCCCAGCACCTGGATCTTCAGGTTGTACTGATCGCTCCACACGTACGGGACCCGGGCGGCGGACGGCGGTTCGGCGCCCAGCAGGGCGCAGGCCAGCAGCTGCGCCTGCTCTCCGGCATTGGTCCAGTGCTCGACGCGCCGGTGCCCGCCGGTCTCGTGGCGCCAGGCCGCGACATCCCCGACGGCCCACACGCCGTCGACCGCGGTCCGGCCCACCTCGTCGGCGAGCACCCCGCCACCGGCGCTCGGCTCCGCGAGCGGGATGCCGGATTCGGCGAGCCACTCGGTCACCGGCACCGAGCCGACACCGATCACCACCAGCTCGGCCGCCACCTCGCTCCCGTCCGACAGCCGCGCGCCACGCACCGAATCACCCTCGACGACAAGCGAATCCAGTCCGATCCCGCATCGCACGTCGACACCCTCGGACCGGTGCAGGCGCGCGACGAGCGCCCCGACCCGCTCCCCCAGCGCGGCGGCCAGCGGCGTCGGCTGCGGCTCCACCAGCAGCACGTCCAGCTCGCAGGACCGCAGGCTGGCCGCCACCTCGCAGCCGATGAAACCGGCACCCACGACCACCGCCCGGGTGGCACCGGACAGGGCGCCGCGCAGCGCGGCCGCGTCCTCGTGCCGACGCAGCACGTGCACGCCGGAGGCGTCCGGGAGGCCCGGGATCCGCCGCGGCCGCAACCCGGTCGCGATGATCAGCTGCTCGTAGCCGATCTCGGAGCCGTCGGCGAGCCGCACCCGCCGCGCCGCGGTATCCACGCCGGTGGCACCGGCGCCCAGCCGCAGTTCGATGTCCTTGTCGGCGAAGAATTCGGCGGGCCGCAGCGTGGTGTCGTCGGTCTCCCCGCGCACGAACTGCTTGGACAGCGGCGGCCGATCGTAGGGCAGCCGCGCCTCGTCACCGACCAGGACCAGCCCGCCGGTATATCCGGCCCGGCGCAGCTCCTCCGCGGTGCGCAGCCCGGCCAGGCCCGCACCGACGATCACGATCGGCCCGGTCATCGCGCCGCTCCCGGCTCCGGTACGGCGGTCACATACACCCACAGTCGCACAATAGGACACCCTAATCTAGAACTTGTTCTAATTTCTACCCCTACCGGCACAGCCCACCACCACACTTCGGTACGAAATCTTGTTCCGCCCGGTATTGATCGGGCGGTCAATCAGAGCTATACCGAGAGGTGAACATATCCCCAGTCCTCGAGGAGGCAACCAATGTTCACCGAGAGTCGCGCGCAGGACCTCGTAGCCGTCGTGCTCGGCGTCTTCACCGCGCTGTCACCCCTCTGGGTCGACACCAACACCCGGGCGCTGTGGACGTTGATCGTCCTCGGCGTGCTCATCGCGCTCAGCGGCATGGCCCAGCTGGCACGGCCCGCGATGTCCAATCTGGACTACGCGATGGGCCTGTTCGGTGTGCTGCTGTTCATCTCCCCGTGGGTGATGAACTTCGACGCATTCAGCGGCGCCTCCTGGACCGCCTGGATCGTCGGCGTGCTGACGGTGGTGGTCGCGGTGGCGGCACTTCCCCAGGTGACGGCACGGCTGCATACTGCACACTGATGCACATGCCGAAACCCCATCGAGCGGGGCGTCGCCGGAGCAAGAAGGTCGACGGCGACGCCCGTCAGCTCATCCTGGATGCCGCCGAAAATCTCTTCGCGACACATGGATTCGACGCGACCGCGACGGCAGCCATCGCCGCCGCGGCCGGCGTTCCGAAGGGTTTGGTCTTCTATTACTTCCCCACCAAGGATTCGATTCTGTCGGCACTGATGGCCGAGCGGGTCCCCGCTCACCCGCTCGACGACATCAATACCGTTGTCGCACCCGGCGATCCGGCCACCAGCCTGGTGAACCTCGACGCCGCGCTGAACCTGCGCGACCACCACTCCTCGGTGCTGCGCGTGATCATGTGGCGTGAGGCCGACACCCACCCCGATGTCCGCAAACAGCTGCGGCGCATGCGCGATCAGCTGCTCGACGTCACCGCCCGGGTGCTGCAGGCCAGCGCTTCCGCGCCCGTGCAGCCCGGCACGCTGCGCGCCTGCGCGACGGCCTGGGTCTCGGCCGTCCTGGCCATCACCACCACCGACAGGTTGCACGCCCTCGACGGGCTCACCCTGCCCAGTACCGAGGAGATCCTCAACCTCTCCCAGGTCATCGCGGCGGGCATGACCCACCTCGGCTGACCGCTCGGGCCGCTTCTCGTTCACCTGCCGTTTCCGGCGTGTTTCCCCAGGAAAATCCGCACCCCAGTGTCGGCGTGTCGCGCTGATCACGGGACATTTCGCACTTGAATAAAAACTGACTGGTCTTTCCGATTTCGCGAGATACCCGTGGAGGTCGTGTGATTCGTCAGCCCCGCGCCGGCATCGCCGTCGATGCGCCCCGTGGACTCCGACGACTGCTGAGCGTGCTGACCGGATTGGCCCTCGGGCTCGCGATGGCCGCACCGGCGGCCGCGCAGCCGATCTACCCGCGGCCGAATCCGGACCCCTTCTTCGCCGCGCCCGCGGATCTGGCCGATCACCCGCCGGGCGCCGTGCTCGCGACCCGGCCGATGCCGCCGCTGCCCATGTTCCCGGGCGTCACGGTCACCTCGATCAAGTTCCGCTCCAACAACTCTCACGGCGATCCGATCGCCGCGATCACCACCGTGCTGACGCCCGCCAATCACGTGCCGGACGGGCCGGTGCTGTCGTATCAGCACATCATCAACGGGCTCGGCGCCGACTGCGCGGTCTCGCACGTGCTGTACACCGCCGACCCGAACCTGCAGGTGCGCGAGGCTCCCGCGCTCAATGCCCTGCTCGCGCGTGGCTGGAGCATCGCGCTGCCCGACCACCTCGGACCGCAATTCGCCTACGGCGCCGCGCGTTTGGGCGGCCAGATCACGCTGGACGGTATTCGCGCGGTGCGGCAGGTGCCCGAGCCGCAGGCCGGTCGGAGCCGCGTCGCCATGGCCGGTTATTCCGGCGGCGGCATGGCGACGGCCTGGGCCGCGGCGCTGCAGCCGGAATACGCGCCCGAACTCGATATCGCCGGGGCCGCCACGGGCGGGGTGCCGATGAACATGGTGACCATGGTGAAGGCGCTGGGCACCAACTCGCACCCGGCATTCGGGCTCGCGATGGCCGCCGCGATCGGGCTGGAGCGCGAATATCCGGACCGGCTGCCGATCAGCGACTATATGAACGCCCGGGGCATTGCCGCGCGCAACGCGATGGCCAACGGATGCACCAATGAAATCCTCGCCGCCGGAGCGGGGCGCAATGCCCTCGAATACGCCAAGAACACCGAGCTGATCGACAGCCCGGACGCCTGGGCGGTGGTCGAGGAGAACAGCCTCGAACTGTTCGACGGAATTCCGAAAACCCCCGTGTTCGAGTGGCATTCGCCGACCGATCCGCTGATCCCGATCGACGCGATCGTCAATACCAACCGCCGCTATTGCGAGGCGGGCGTGCGACTGCAGGCCGAATTGACCTCCTCGCCCGAACATCTGTCGGCCGCCGTGCTGGGCGTCCCGGCCATGGTCGACTGGCTCGACGCCCGCTTCCGCGGCGACCCGGCCCCGTCGAACTGCTGAGGTGAGCGGGGGACACACGGCCTGAAGCCGCGCTGCGGCGGGGATAGCATGACGGCTATGACGGATGCTTTCGCCAGTTTCGGGGAACCCAATCACACACGACCGGAGGGTGCTCGGCTCACCCACCCGGCCAACAATTCGGGTCCGTCATCGGCGAATTCCCTGACCGGCATCGATACCGCCGGGCAGAGCCCGTTCGGCCCCGAGATGCAGTGGAACCAGTTGGATTTCGCCACGCAGTGGGCCAATGCGGCAACGCAATCCCCCACCACCTCGCCGCCCGAGCCCGCCGTCAGCCGTTCCGAATCGCTGATGTCGGCCCCCGATTCGGTGGCGATCAGGCCGGAGTCGTCCACATCGGCCGACTCCGGCCCGCGCCGGGGTGAATCGGCGCCGAATCCGCCGGAATCGATCACCCCGCGCAGAGATTCGATCAACCCGCGAAACGGATTCCCCGCGCCGCCGAACGACTCGGTCGCCCCCCACAACGACTTCTCCACCTCGCCGAACGGTTTCGCTTCCGCGACCGGCTCAACCATCTCACCCAACGACTTCCCCTCCCCGCCAAACGATTTCGCACCCTCCACCAAAGATTCCGCCACCCCGCGCACGGACTTCTCCACCCTGGCGAACAACTTCACCTCGACCAACCAACCCACCAGCCCTGGCGACAACTTCACCGCCACGTCGAACGAATCCATCACCCCTTACAACAACACCCCCACCCCGGCGAACGACTTCACCGCCCACAACGCCTTCTCCACCCCGGCAAACGAATCCGCGACACCGAACAGCCTCTCCACCCCGGCAGACGGCTTCAGCGCCTCGACGAGCGAAACCGCCACCCGCAACAACTTCACCACTCCCCGCAACACCTCCACCGCCTCCACGAACGAATCCGTCACCCGCAGCAACAACTTCAGCGCGCCGCACAACGACTTCGCCGCGCGCAACGACCTCGGGGGATCACGGAACGACCTGACGACTTCCCAGCGGGAACCGGCCGCAACGCCGAAGGATTCCGGCGCACCGCGGCCGGAATCCGTCGCCCCGCGGCGGCCCGAGACGGCCCCGTCGGAGTCCGACCCCCTCACCCCGCGCTCCGAGGCCGTGCTGCCCCAGCGCGCGTCCGCCGGTTCCGCGGCCGGAACCGGCATGCCGCGACGCGGTTCCTCGCGCGCGGACTCCGATCCGGCCCGGCCCCAGCCACATTCCCGGCAAAGTACCGGGGCCGCGGAGACGACGCCGCGCAACGAGGCCACGCCCGCCCACCGCGGCCCGGAGCCGACCCCGATCCGCCGCACCGCCAACCACCGCCAGGCCACCGCGAGCGACGACTCCCCCACCGTCGACGTCCACGTAGTAATGCGCCTGCTGCTGGCCAGCCACAACCTCGAGACCATCGCGAAGAAGGCCGAAGCAGGCGACATCTCCCTCGACGACTTCATCCGCGCCGCCCACCGCACCCGCACCGCCGCGGTCGACCTCGTCTCCGCCTGGTTCGGCGGCACCGACCAAATGCGCCAGTTCGCCGAGGCCCTATTAGCCGCAACCGAACCCACCTGACGCCGGGGCACGGAACGCCGCCTCCCGAGTACATCCAGGAGCACATGCGGGCACGGAAACCCCGCCCTAAGACGCGAAAAGGG
>NZ_JARWQD010000381.1 GCF_029869545.1 Nocardia wallacei
CCACACCCCCACCCACCCCACCCCCCTCCACAACCCGTCAACCCACACTAACCCCCACCACAAGACACTCCTCCCGACCCCCCAGCAACACCGGACACACCACCCGAACCCCCACCGCCACCGGACACGCCGCCCGAACCCCCACCACCACCGGACACGCCGCCCGAATTCCCACCGCCACCGGACATTCCGCCCGTGTCGCCACCACCACCGGACACGCCGCTCGAATTCGCGCCGCCACCGGGCATTCCGCCCGAGTTCATTCCCCCGCCCGCGAGGCCGCCGGAGTTCGGGGAGTCGCCCGATCCGGCGGAGCTTCCGCCGCTCCCCGGGGGCGAACTGCCGGGGCCTCGGGCTCCGGAGGACAGGCCCCCGGAGGGCGTCGGCCCGCTACCGGATCCGCCCGGCCCCGTCCCCTCACCTCGTGCGGGGTCGGTTGCGGAACCGGCGGATGGCAATCCGCCCCCGGTCCACCCACCGCCGGTCCCGGGACCCGGCAGTGTCCCGGCGACCGGCGCGGTCTTTCGGTCGTCCGATGTGCTTGCGCCGGTGGCGTTTCCGCCCGCGCGGCCGGTGCCCGACCGGGTGCCCGCGTCCGGCCGGGGGTTGGCCAGGGAGCTTCCCGCAGCGGGGCGGGAGTCGGATGGGGAGAGGCCGCCGAGCGAGATCGGACCCGGCATGGCACGGCTAGGCAGCGCCGCGGATCCGATGCGCGGCAGGCTGATCGAGGGAATCTTGCCGGTGGAGGTACCGGCCGGGGTGGCATTGCCCGTCATCCTCGCCGTCGAACCGAACGGCATCGGGTTGGTGAATCTGGCCGGATCGGCGTAGCCGGAGACCTGGCGGCTGATCGGATCACAATGCTCGCCCGGGCCGTACTCACGCACCGCCCGCTCCACATTCGCGGTGGCCGCGGCGACATCCGAGAACGACTGTGCCACAGCGCTATACGCGCGGGCCGGGGTGAACGACGACAGCAGCCCGTCGGCCCCCGCGGCCAGCCCGGGCACCGAGTCGAGACCCTCGAACACGCGCAGATCACGGAACTGATTGCGGGCGCCGCTGGCCGGACCGGCCAGGGCGGGCGCGAATTCCAGTGCCGGACCGTCGGTTCCGATCGGGCCGCTGCCGAACATGGTGGCCGCCGACATCGCCACCGCCGAAGCCACGGCGGCACTGGACAATACGGCCGCACCGCGCGCGTACCGCCCCAGATTCGACCCCGGGTCGGCCATCCGCGCCGCCGCGATGGCGGCACCGATCGCCACGGTGTGCGCCGGATCCTGGGACATCACCACCGGACGCCCGAGTTCGGCCAGGACCTGCGCCACCTCCTGCGGCCGCGCCGCACCGCCGACGAGCAGCACCCGATCGATATCGCGCATCGTGAGCCCGGCATGGTGCACGCACTTGCGAACCAGCCGAAGGGAATTGCGGACGGTCCACGTGCGTAATCGCGCGGTGTCCCCGGCCGGGACCACCTTCGACACCGGCGCGGGCGCACCGGGGCCGAGGGCCCGCGCGTACCGGGCCAGCACGGTGCCCAGCGGACGGCCGCCGTACCGATGCGAGCGCACCGCGCTGCCGAGCACACCGCGGTCGTCCCGGTCGCCCTCGGTGCGCACGATGGCGAGGTCGAGGCTGCTACCGCCCAGGTCGTACACCAGTGTCAGACCCGACTCCGAGACGCCGTGCTCGGCGTCGAGCCATTCCACCGCCGCCACGGGCTCCGGCATGAGCAGCGCGTCGCCCACACCGGCGCGGTCCAGCGCGAGGCGCAGCGGCACCAGCTGGCGATCGGTATAGCAGGCGGGATAGGTGACGACAGGGCCCGAGGCGGGCTCGTCGGTATCGATCAGACAGGCGGCCACCGCCGCGACCAGCTCGGGCGGTGTCCACGCCCGGCCGCCCACGATGACCGGCTCCGTATGCTGCGTGAGATCGGCGAAATCCGTGACGACAGGGGCGAATCGGGGCAGTCCGCCCATCCGGGCGCCGCCCGCGCTGTCGAAGGTGACGGCCGTGCGCCGCACCCGCACGGCGGGCCGATCTCGCTCACCGGCGGCCGCCCGGACGGAGTTCACTGTGCCGATGCTCAAGCCGAAGCCAACTGTCATTGCTATCCCGTCAACGCACCGAGACCACGGCCTCACGCAATCGAACCATGTGGTCGCGGTCGTTTACCAAACAGCGATGACAGGTTAGCTGGTGGATGTCGATCACGAATACCGAATGGGCGGAAAAGGTTTCATACCCACCGGTCTATACATCGAAAGTCCTGATAGACGGCCGATCAGGTCATGGTCGCGGGTTCAGATCCGTGTCGTAACGGCAAATAGCTACCGAAACTAGCTACTTCACAGTAACCATTTGGACATACCAACCGGTGCGCTGCAAACGTCGCGAGATATTCACCCAGAGACCGAATTTCGGCGGTGAAACACAGATGGCTCAAAGGTTGCTGCCCCATACGAAGACAAAAAGGCCCCGCCCCCCGCGGCGGGGGAATCACCCTCGCCGTCGCCGCCATCGGCGCGGTCTTGGCCTACGACAACCGAAATCCCCCCCCGCCGCCCCCCGCGCCGGGGCCACGCCAGCGCGCGTAACGCGCGAGACAGCCGCCGCCGGGTGTGGAAGGCTGGAC
>NZ_JARWQD010000382.1 GCF_029869545.1 Nocardia wallacei
CGAAAACCTAACCTAAACGCCAGCCGGAAAATAGCTGACAAAAACGTCCTGCCCTCACACGGGGGTATGAGAACAGGCACCAAAAATAATTGGCACTGACATTCATCGACACACTATTGAGTTCTCAAAGAACACACGCACACACCATCTCCCGGACTTCCGCCCGATCGATCGGTGAGGCAACTTTTCCAGCTTAGCTCAGCCAGCCACCCCGAACCAAATCGGGGTCTCGGTCGAACCAGTGTGATCATCAGGCGCTCATCGTCCTACCTCGTGTCCCCGGCCTCTCGGCCCGGGTCGGCGTCCGTGTCGCTCTGACCTGGAATAAGTTACGTGCCAACCGCTTTCGATGTCAAATCGCCTGGTCATACGGCCAAACAGCGATAGACGAACCGGTGACGACAAGGGATACAACATGGTGCGGGGTGGCTTCATTCCCGGCAGAAATGCCGGGAGCCGGCCCACCCGAAGGTGGACCGGCTCTCGGTTCGAAAGGTGTTGCCGGGAGGCCGGACTCAGAAGTCCATGCCGCCCATGCCGCCGGTCGGGTCGCCCGCCGGGGCGGCCTGCTTCTCCGGCTTGTCGGCGACGACCGCCTCGGTGGTGAGGAACAGGGCCGCGATCGAGCCCGCGTTCTGCAGGGCCGAACGGGTCACCTTCACCGGGTCGGCGACGCCGGCCTGCAGCAGGTCCTCGTACTCGCCGCTGTCGGCGTTGAGGCCCTGGCCCGCGGGCAGGCCCGCGACCTTCTCGGCCACCACGCCGGGCTCGAGGCCCGCGTTGAAGGCGATCTGCTTCAGCGGAGCGGCCAGGGCGACCCGCACGATGTTCGCGCCGGTGGCCTCGTCGCCGGTCAGCTTCAGCTCGTCCAGGGCCGGAGCCGACTGCAGCAGGGCCACGCCACCACCGGCGACGATGCCCTCCTCGACGGCGGCCTTGGCGTTGCGCACGGCATCCTCGATGCGGTGCTTGCGCTCCTTGAGCTCCACCTCGGTGGCGGCGCCCGCCTTGATGACAGCAACGCCACCGGCCAGCTTGGCCAGGCGCTCCTGCAGCTTCTCGCGGTCGTAGTCCGAGTCCGAGTTCTCGATCTCGGTGCGGATCTGCGCCACGCGGCCCTGGATGGCCTCGGCGTCGCCCGCGCCGTCGACGATGGTGGTCTCGTCCTTGGTGACGACCACCTTGCGGGCCTGACCCAGCAGGTCGATGGTGGCGTTCTCCAGGTTGAGGCCGACCTCTTCGCTGATGACCTCGCCACCGGTGAGGATGGCGATGTCGGCCAGCTGCGCCTTGCGGCGGTCGCCGAAGCCCGGGGCCTTCACGGCGACGGACTTGAAGGTGCCGCGGATCTTGTTGACCACCAGGGTCGACAGGGCCTCGCCCTCGACGTCCTCGGCGATGATCAGCAGCGGCTTACCGGCCTGGATGACCTTCTCCAGCAGCGGCAGCAGATCCTTGACGGTCGACACCTTCGAGCCGACCAGCAGGATGTACGGATCCTCGAGGACCGCCTCCTGACGCTCCGGATCGGTCACGAAGTAACCGGAGATGTAGCCCTTGTCGAAGCGCATGCCCTCGGTGAGCTCCAGCTGGAGACCGAAGGTGTTGCTCTCCTCGACGGTGATGACGCCTTCCTTGCCGACCTTGTCCATGGCCTCGGCGATCAGCTCACCGATGGACGGGTCGCCCGCCGAGATGCCGGCGGTGGCGGCGATCTGCTCCTTGGTCTCGACCTCCTTGGCCGAGTCCAGCAGGCGGTTGGTGACGGCCTCGACGGCCTTCTCGATACCGCGCTTCAGGCCCAGCGGGTTCGCACCGGCCGCGACGTTGCGCAGGCCCTCGCGCACCAGCGCCTGGGCGAGCACGGTGGCGGTGGTGGTGCCGTCGCCGGCGACGTCGTCGGTCTTCTTGGCGACTTCCTTGACCAGCTCGGCGCCGATCTTCTCGTAGGGGTCCTCCAGCTCGATCTCCTTGGCGATGGACACACCATCGTTGGTGATCGTGGGGGCGCCCCACTTCTTCTCCAGGACGACGTTGCGGCCCTTGGGGCCCAGCGTCACCTTGACAGCGTCGGCGAGGCTGTTGAGACCCCGCTCGAGGCCGCGGCGGGCCTCTTCGTCGTACGCAATCGTCTTGGCCATTGCGAAGTGATCCTCCAGGATTGGGGGTGACACGATGCTGGCCAGGCTCGGTGCCCGCGACGGACGAGCAGGGGTGTCGTGGCTCCCGCTCTCACCGTCCCGACCTGGCACTCACGGGTCGAGAGTGCCAGGTCCCTTTCTAGCACTCAGGGATATCGAGTGCAAGGTCGCGCCCCCAGGACTACATGGTGTCGGTGACGCGCAGTGCCAGGGCGAGAAAGGCGTCGGTGCGGCGCTCCTCCGGTGAGCGCGGCTCCCCCCGCTCGACGGTGACCTGCTCGGCGTCGTGCAGCAGCAACTCCGCCTCGATGCGCATGATGGCACGGATGAACGGCGGCGCCACCTCGGGCGGGAGATCCCCGTTCACGATGTAGCTGCCGTCCTCACCGTCCTCGGTCTGGACATAGGAAAGCGCGCGCAGCAGGTCAGCGCGCAATTCCCCCGCTATTAGGTCGGAATCCACGTCATCCGCCATAGCCACATCGTATCTTGACGCCCCTTGTGCAACCCGCATCCGGGTCATACAGTACGTACGTACGGTTTGGTAGTTGTGAGTTCTGGAGCCGCCGATGTGGGATCCCCAGCAGTACCTGGCCTTCGATGATCACCGCTCACGACCCTTTTTCGAGCTGCTCGAGCGGATCGGCGCCGAGCGGCCGCGGCGAGTGGTCGATCTGGGCTGCGGCCCGGGACATCTGACCGCCGCGCTGTCGCAACGCTGGCCGGATGCCGTCGTCGAGGCGTCCGACTCCGCGCCGGAGATGGTCGCGGCGGCGCGGGCTCGCGGGGTGCACGCGACGCTGCTCGATGTCCGCGAGTGGGAGCCGGAGCCGGATACCGACGTCGTGGTGTGCAATGCGGTGCTGCAGTGGGTGCCCGGCCACCCGGCGCTGCTGACCGACTGGGCGGCGAAACTCCCGCCGGGTGCGTGGCTGGGAGTCCAGGTGCCGGGCAACTTCGACGCGCCCTCACACCGGTCGATCCGAGAGGTCGCCGGTGCGGAGCACTGGCGGGAACGGCTGGCGCCGACCGGCGTGCTCGAGACCCGCAATGTCCTGGACCCGACCGGCTATGCCACGGTGCTCGCCGAGGCGGGCTGGGCCGTGGACGCCTGGGAGACGACGTACCTGCAGCGCCTGACCGGCGACGACCCGGTACTGAAATGGGTATCGGGCACCGCGCTGCGCCCGGTCCGCGAGGCCCTCGACGACGCCGACTGGGACCGATTCGTCGCCGAACTCGCCCCGCGATTGCGCACGGCCTATCCCCGACAGCCCGACGGCACGACGTGGCTGCCGTTCCGCCGGGTGTTCGCGGTCGCCCACAAGCCCTGACCCACCGTGGTCAGGGCGTCGGGGGTGTAGGGGGTTGCTGGGTGGCGTTCACGATTTGGGCGAGGACGGCCACGATGTCGTTCTCGAGTTCCTCCTTGTTCAGGCCGAGGCCGGACAGGATGCCGGTGCCGTCCTCCTGTTCCAGCAGGGCGAGCAGGATGTGCTCGGTGCCGATGTAGTTGTGGCCCAGGCGCAGTGCCTCGCGGAAGGTCAGCTCGAGCGCCTTGCGGGCGGTCCCGCTGTAAGGGATGAGTTCGGGGACCTCGGCCGCCGCGGGCGGTAGTGCCGCGGTCGCGACCCGGCGCACCGCGTCCAGGGAGACGCCCTTGGCCACGATCGCCCGGCACGCCAGGCTCTCCGAGTCCGCGAGCAGGCCGAGCACGAGATGTTCCGGCTGGATCTCCGCGTTGCCCGCGCGACGCGCCTGCTCCTGGGACTCGACCGCGACCTGGCGGGCGCGCAGGGTGAATCGCGCGAATCCGGCGTTCGGATCCATCCCGGGGTCGGCGGGGCCCTTCGGCACGAATCGCTTCTGCGCGGCCTGTTTGGAGACGCCCATGCTGGAGCCGATATCGGTCCACGAGGCGCCGGAGCGGCGGGCCTGGTCGACGAAGTGGCCGATCAGATGATCGGCCCCCTCGCCCAGGTGCCCGGCCACGACCACCGCGTCGGTGAGCTGCTCCAGGACGTCGTCGGGTCGCGCCTTCTTTATGCCCTCGATCAGATCGTCGAGTCGTACTTTGTCTGCCATGCGTCAACGATAGGTTGACGCGTGGCGGATCGTCAACCTTTAGTTGACGACACGATTCCTGTCGCGCTCAGGGCCGTACGGACCATCCCGCACCGCGCACCACGGCCTCCTTGAACCACGCCGCCGGGCGGCCCGTGAGGACCCGACCTGTCGGGGTGTCGTCGGGGCGGACGAACTGGATCACCGCGTCACGGCGACCCAGGCTGATGCATTGGACCTGGTAGCGGAACCGCAGCGCCGGAGGTTGCGCATCCTGCAGCCGGGCCAGTACCGCGATGGCGGCGTGGGCGCCGGACGGCAGTGCGGTCGCGCACGCCATCCGCAGTTCGCGGCCGTCCGGCCCGGCGATCGCCGCGCAGTCACCGGCCGCATATACGGCGGGGTCGGAGGTGCGCAGCGCCTCGTCGACGAGCAGGCGGCCGCGGGCATCGACCGCGAGTCCGGCGCGGGCGGCGAGATCGGGCACCTCGAAACCCGTTGTCCACAGCACGGTTTCGGCCGGGACCTCGCTGCCGTCGGCCAACCGCAGCCCGCCCGGCAACACCTCGACCACCTTCGCGTCCGAGCGCACCTCGACTCCGAGCCGATCCAGCACCGCGCGAATGTGGCGGCGCGCCCTGTCCGACAGCCAGGCACCCGGCTCCGCCGCGCTCAGCAGCGACACCGTGAGATCCGGTCGCGCCGCGGCGAGTTCGGTGGCCGTCTCGATTCCGGTCGAGCCGCCGCCGACGACGGTGACCCGCCCGTGCAGCGTTCCCACCCGCGCGACGTCCTCCGGTGTGGCCACCGTGTGGGCATGGAGCCGAACGCCCGCAACGCTTTCCACGTCGGCCGCGCTACCCAGGGCGTAGACCAGGGTGTCGTAGCCGACGAGGGCGCCGTCGGCCAGGGCTATCCGTTTCGCCGCCGGGTCCAGTTCGACGGCGCGCCCCTGCACGAATTCGATTCCCTTGCGCGCCAGTAGTTCTCGTAGGCCCCAGCGTGGAATGCGCTGTCCGGCGGCGAGCTGATGCAGGCGCACCCGCTCGACCAGCTCCGAGCGGGCGTCCACGACGGTGATCCGGGCGCCGTGTGCCCGGCGGGCCAGTCGCCGCGCCGCCGACAGCCCCGCGTACCCGGCGCCCAGCACCACGATTCGATGCGATCCGGTCATGAGTGACTCCTTTCCGTAGGCCGACACTCACCAGACCGGACAGGGCCCCGCCCCCTGACAGGGGAGGAACGTATGGTGCGTCACACCGGCACGCCCACCACGCCTTCCCGGCATGCTTTCGGCCGGGAACTCGGTGGATTCCGGCCAAAAGCGTGCCGGAAATGAGGGAATGTCCGGGCAGCCGGAGATCAGGAGAACCTCCGGACCGCCGGAGACCAGGAGAACCTCCGGACCGCCGGAGATGGCGGTGTGGGGCTGGGCGGCGGTTATTCGATGTGGGTCAGTTTGTCGGGGTTGAGGATCAGGCGGACGGTGGAGATGTTGGTGTCGGTCAGGTCGGCTGTGCCGACGACCAGTACGGTGCCGTCGACGCGGGCTACCGCGGCGGGGGCGCCGTTGATCTCCTCGACGGTGAGGTCCAGGCCGGGGATCTCGCGGGCGAACAGGCCCGACAGGTAGCGAGCCACCTTGGCGGCGCCGACGATCGGGCGGCGGGCCGCGGTGATCTTGCCGCCGCCGTCGGCCACGGCCACGATGTCGGCGGTGAACATCTGCTCCAGCGCGGCGACGTCTCCCGTGCGGGCGGCGGCCAGGAAACGGTCGAACAGTTCGCGGGCGTGTGCGGGCGTCGTCTCGAAGCGAGCGTGCTCGGCTCGGACGCGGCGGCGGGCCCGGCTGTAGAGCTGCTGCGAGTTCGCCTCGGTCAGCTCCAGCATGTCGGCGATCTCCCGGTGCGCGTAGTCGAACGCCTCGCGCAGCACGAAGACCGCGCGCTCGACCGGCGACAACCGCTCCAGCACCGTCAGCAGCGCCATCGACACCAGCTCCCGCTGCTCGGCCGACTCCAGCGGACCGAGTTCTCCCCGGCCCGTCGGCACCGGCTCGGGCAGCCAGGGGCCGATGTAGGTCTCGCGGCGCGAGCGGGCCGAATCCAGCCAGGTGCGGCACAGATTCACCACGACGGTGGTCAACCACGCCTCGGCGGAACGGATCTCGGCGCGGTCGGTGCCCTCCCAGCGCAGATACGCCTCCTGCACGGCGTCCTCGGCCTCGCCGGCGGCGCCGAGCATGCGGTAGGCCAGGGCGAACAGCCGCGGCCTGTGCCGCTCGAACTCGGCCAGTCCCGCCTCGTCCACTCGCTCACCCGCCTTCACCGTGCGCCACCGACCGGCGACGATACCCGCCACCGCCCACGCTGCGGGGT
The DNA here is from genome assembly GCF_029869545.1 of Nocardia wallacei. Lineage (GTDB taxonomy): Bacteria > Actinomycetota > Actinomycetes > Mycobacteriales > Mycobacteriaceae > Nocardia > Nocardia wallacei_A. Next base: position 6,584 of record NZ_JARWQD010000382.1, read on the forward strand.
GCTGCCTGCGGTGTGCCAGCCGCCGGGCGTGCGGGAGCGTGTCGCTACCGCCCGGCATCGGTACCACCGTCCCCCTTGGGCCACTTGATGTCCGGGATCTGGATGCGGGGCCCGGTGCTCGTGGGTGGCGCGGTCGTCGGGGTGTTCTTGCGCAGGCCCGCGCCCTCGTCGGCACCGTCCGCCGGTCCGCAGGCGGTCAGCGACAGGGCGAGCGCACCGGTCGCCAGCACGGCAATCGTCAACTTCTGCACGGGGCCTCCCGCCGATCCGGCGCCGCACCCGTCGCGGCGCATGGAAAGACCATGCGCCGCAGCACTTATCGGCGACCAAAGGACCGGTTAAGGCACCCGCTACTGCTCCGCGAGGCCGATGGCGACCGCGACCGGTTTCTCCGCCTGACTCTCGGCCAGGCACACCAGTTTCGCGGTGCCCAGCGCGACATTCGGGCTGCCCTCGAACTTCGAGCCCGGATTCTCCGCGAGCAGCTTCTCCATCAGCGACTTCTCGCCGTCGGTGTCGAGGTTCTTGAATTCACCGCAGGTCGTCTGGGAGGCCGGGCCCGATGCGGTATTGCCCGACCGCTGCTCGGTGGTCGGGGCGGGCTCGGACGACTCGGGCGCGACGCCGGTTACGGGAGGGGCCGCACTCGGGGACGACGCGGTGACGGACGGCGCATTTCTGCGCAATCCGCTGGCGTCGTCGGCGGAGTCGTCGCCTCCGCCGCATGCGGACAATCCCAGTGCCAGCGCGCCCAGCACGACGGCGGTCGCCGAAAGTCGTTTCATAGACGTCTAATCCCGGTGGTCGCATGCGCCGGGCCTGTCCGGCGCGCGTCGCAGCGTACCGGGCGGGGACGCGGATGAAAACCCGCGGGTCGACCAGCTCAGTGGATCCGGCTCTGCCAGTCGCTCGGGACGCGATCGCGCGGCCCCGGCACCCCCTGGCCCGGCGGATGATTGTGCGGCGGTGCGAGTTCCGGGCCCTCGCCGAACATCTCCTCGGTGCGGAAGTCCCAGAACCATTCCTCACCGGGCTCGTAACTCTGCACGTAGGGGTGGCCGGTCGCGGCGAAATGCTTGGTGGCGTGCTGCGACGGGGAGGAATCGCAACAGCCGACGTGACCGCACTGGGCGCAGCGCCGCAGGTGCACCCACCAACCGCGGGCTTGCTCGCATTCCACACAGCCGGGGCCGCTGGGCGCCGCCGCCGGATCGATTCCCTCGATCGCCTGAGACATCACTGACCTCCAGGATTCGCTTGCGCTGCTTGACCTTCCGTCGCGTCGCCCTCGTCCTGCTGTCGATGCAGCGGCAGCCGGACGATGAACCGGGTATCGCCGGGCACCGACTCCACCCGGATGTCGCCGCCGTGCTTGTTCACCACGATCCGGAACGAGATGTCCAGTCCCAGACCGGTTCCCTCACCCACCGGCTTGGTGGTGAAGAACGGTTCGAAGATCCGGTGCCGGAGTTCGTCGGGAACACCGGAACCGGTATCGCAGATTTCCACTGCGGCACAGTCGTTTTCGTGATACGTGCGCACGGTGAGCGTGCCCCGGCCCGCCATCGCCGCGACCGCGTTGTCGATCAGGTTCGTCCACACCTGATTCAATTCCGCTGCGTAACAGGGCACTTGCGGCAGCGCGCGGTCGTAGTCCTTGACGATCCGGACACCGTCGCCGATCTTTCGGGCCAGCATCACCAGGGTGCTGTCGAGCAGCTCGTGGATGTCGACCACCTGGAACGGCGCCCGGTCCATCTGCGAATACTGCTTGGCCGCATGCACCAGCGAGGAGATGCGGGTGGTCGAGTCGGTGATCTCGTTCATCAGCAGCTCGGTCTCGACCGTGTAGTTCAGCCAGCGGATCGCGCCCTCGAAGACGCTGCTGTCGTGCCCCTCCAGGGTGGCCGCGACCTTCTCCAGCCAGTCGATGTCGAATCCGGCCTGTACGAAGTTCGGCGCCAGGTCCCAGCCGTTGGCGATGCCGTGCTCGGTGAGCCAGTCGCCGAGCTCGTCCTCGCGGTCGGCGGCCTCCAGCGTGGTCAGCGTCGGGGCCTTGGCGACCTGGGTGGCGGCCTCCTCCTGCAGCTGCACCAGCGCCTCCAGCGACGACGAGTCGAACTTGCCGTGCGCCATCATCTTCAGCTTGTGCCGCATCCCGGCGACCCGCTCCCGCAGCGACGACGTGGCGCGCACGGCCGCCGCGGCGGGATTGTTCAGCTCGTGGGTCAGGCCCGCCGACAGCGAGCCCAGCGCCAGCAGCCGCTCGCGCTGGCCGATGATCTCGTTGGCGTTGCGGTTGCCGAAGAACACGCCCTCGAGCAGGTGCAGGGCCATCGGGAACCAGTCCTGCATCATGCGCGCGAAGGTGCCCGCATCGAGGACGAAGAACTTCGACGGCTTGGTCACCGAGAACGATCCGGTGTAGTTCTGCTCGGCCTTGTCGCCCATGTAGGCGGTCCAGGCACCGGCGTAGGAGCCGCGGTGATCGGTGCGGACCAGCTCGATCTCCTCACCGGCGGACATCTTGGTCAGCACGACCTCGCCGTCCATCAGGACGTAGAAGCAGGTCGCCGGGTCGCCCTCGCGATAGACCGGCCCCGGCTCGAAGTGCTCCACGCGCCCGTCCCGGCACAGCCAGGCCAGCTGGTCGTCGTCGAGCTTCTCGAACAGGAACAGCGTGCGCAGTTCCTCCGGGTCACAGACCAGTTCCGTGCCCTGCACGTACTCGGCCGCGGCGTCGTCAGCCATGGCGCACACTCCTATTGCTTGGCGATGTATCGGTGGACGAGCATGACCGCCATCGCGCCCTCGCCCACGGCGGACGCGACCCGTTTGGCCGATTCCGACCGCACGTCACCGGCCACGAACACACCGGGCACGCTGGTCTCCAGATGATGCGGCGGCCGCGGCAGCTCCCAGCCGGGCGGCCGGGCGCCGTCGACGAGGAGGTCCGGTCCGGCCAGCACATATCCGGCCTCGTCCCGGACGACCAGGCCGTCGAGCCAGTCGGTCTCGGGGGCGGCGCCGATGAACAGGAACAACCGCTCGGCCTCCACCTTTTCTTCCGCGCCGGTGGAATTGTTGCGCAGCACGATCCGCTCCAGGTGGTCGTCGCCGTCGGCGGCCACCACCTCGGTGCAGGTGTGCACCTTGATGTTCGGGATCTGCTCGATCTGCCGGACCAGATAGTGCGACATGCCCCGCTCCAGCGAATCCGACCGCACCAGGATGTGCACGGTGCTCGCGTTGCGGGACAGGAACACCGCCGCCTGCCCGGCCGAATTCGCCCCGCCCACGATGTAGATCTCGCGGTCGGCGCAGTCGGCGGCCTCGGTCATCGCCGAGCCGTAGTACACCCCGCGCCCGGTGAAATCGTCCACGCCCGGCGCCGGGTGATGGCGGTAGTTGACGCCGGTGGCGATCAGCACCGTATGCGCCGCGACCGAGCTGCCGTCGTCGAAACGCACCACCCGGGCCGAGCCGCACGCCTCCAGCCCCACCACCTCACGCGCAGTGATCAGCTCGGCGCCGAACTTGACGGCCTGGCGCCGCGCCCGATCCGCCAGCTGCGCGCCCGACAGGCCGTCCGGGAAGCCGAGGTAGTTCTCGATGCGCGAGCTCTGCCCGGCCTGGCCGCCGGTGGCGGTGCGTTCCACCAGCACGGTCCGCAGGCCCTCCGACGCGCCGTAGACCGCCGCGCCCAAACCGGCCGGGCCGCCGCCGATCACGATCAGATCGTAGAAGTCGCCGGTCGGGTCGGTGCTGAGCCCGACGCTGCCAGCCAGCTGGGAGTCCGAGGGGGTGATCAGCGCCTGACCCGCGGCGTCGATGATCACCGGGCATTGATCCTGGGTGGCGCCCGCCGCCTCCAGCAGCCGCGAGCCCTCCGGTTCGTCGGCCAGGTACCAGCGATAGGGCAGCTGATTGCGGGCCAGGAATTCGCGCACCTGCGAGCAGCGGGCCGACCAGCGATGCCCGATCACCTTCGTCTCGTGCACGGGCCGGTGCTCGTCGCCGCGCCACGCCTCCAGCAGGGCGTCGACCACCGGGTACAGCTTCTCCTCCGGCGGATCCCACGGCTTGAGCAGATAGTGATCGAGATCGACGACATTGATCGCCTCGATGGCGGCATTGGTGTCGGCATAGGCGGTCAGCAACACCCGGCGCGCATACGGGTGCAGGTCCATCGCCTGCTCGAGGAATTCGATGCCGTCCATGCCCGGCATCCGATAATCGGCGATCAGCACGGCGACCGGCTGGCCGCGCAGTTTCATCTCGCGAAGCGCGTCGAGCGCCGAGGCACCCGATTCCGCGCGCAGAATCCGATAATCCGCGCCGTAGCGACGCCTCAGATCGCGGACCACCGCCCGGGAGACGCCCGGGTCGTCGTCGACACTGAGGATTGCCGGTTTGGCGACAGCTGGTGAAGTCACCTCAAAAGTATGGGCGTCGACGCAAGTGGGTTCCGCCGGTGCGTGCTCACAACCGGTGATGCTGGACCAGGTCCAGCTCCTTCTGGGTCAGCAACCGCTCGAGCCGTTCCTCGCGCTCGACGGCCTTCCGGTCGGATCTCTTACCACCGTGCCCCGGTGGGGCGGCGACGTCGTCGGACTCTGAAACCGGAAGTAGCGGAACGGAATCCGGCTGCCTGCGATGGAGGAGAAAGCGCAGTTTCACGGCCGATCACCTCACGTTGGACGAAAACTCGGGCTCGGGTCGGTTGCTTCGTTGCCTGCCGCTTCATCTATCTGCCATTGTGCGTCGGCTATTACAGGTACCGATACCGATCACATCAGAATGTGATCTAGTTGATTTTCAATCGATTGTGGCCCGCGTCACCCGGACCGGGCCGATACGCCGGTGTCCCAGTAGGATTCCGTTACCGATAGTCACACCTCGGAGGGGCAACGTTGCCGAACACCCTGGAAGCCACCGTCGACATCGCCGCCCCGCGCGAGCGGGTCTGGGCGGTCGTCTCCGATCTGAAGCGGATGCCGGAGTTCAGCCCGAACACCGTCCGGATGCTGCCGCTGGGCACGCCGCGCGCGGGGACCTGGACCGTCAACCTCAATCGCGACGGGGGCAAGTACTACCCGACCACCTCGCGGATCGTCCGCTTCGAACCCAATCGGGCCTTCGCCTTCCGGATGAACGAGAACGGCACGGTCTGGAGCTACACCCTGGAATCGACCGAGTCGGGCACCCGGCTGACCGAGCGGCGCGACGTCCCCAACGGGGTCCGCAAGCCGGTGCGCATGATGATCGACCGGTTCCTCGGCGGTGAGCAGCAGTTCGAGGCCAATCTGGTGCGCGGCATGAACGAAACGCTCGGCAAGATCAAGGCGGCCGCCGAGCGATAGGCGTAGGTTCGGCTGGCATGCGACCGATCACAGGAGCCGCCGTCGCGCTGGCCGGTGCGGCGGCGCTGCTGTCCGGGTGCGGCGGCGGCGATCCGGAGACCAGCCGTGATGTCACGGTGGTGGGGACGGGCCAGGTGCGCGGCGCGCCGGACACCCTGAATTCCGATCTCGGGGTGGAGGCGACCGCACCCGACGTGTCCACCGCCATCGAGACCGCCAACCGGGAGGCCAAGGCGGTGATCGACGCGATGGTGGGCGCCGGGGTCACCCGCGAGGACATCCGGACCACCGACGTCTCCGTGCAGCCGCAGTACGGGCCCGAGCGCGCGGTGACCGGCTATCGCGCCGCGAACACCGTGCACGTGACGGTCCGCGACCTGACCAAGGCCTCCGCGGTGCTCGACGCCGCGGCCAAGGCGGGCGGCAACGACACCCGGATTCGCGGGGTCTCCTTCGCGCTCGACGACAATTCCAAGCTGCTGGCCGACGCCCGCGCCCGCGCCTTCGCCGATGCGAAGTCCCGGGCCGAGCAGTACGCGGTGCTGTCGGGCCTGAAGCTGAAGGATGTCAAGACCGTCAACGAGACCCGCAGCGGCGGCGGCGAACCCCCGGCGCCGCGCACTCAGTTCGCGACGCCGGAGGTGCCGCTCGAACCCGGCATGCAGACGGTGACCTTCGACGTCACGGTCACCTGGAGCATGGGCTGAGGATTCACTGCCAGTTGGGAAGTTTCACTACCTGGGCGGCGTAGGACAGGCCCGCGCCGAAGGCGACGAGCAGGGCGTCGGCGCCGGGCTTGGTGTCGCCGTTACGTAGTAATGCCTCCATGGCCAGCGGGATCGAGGCGGCCGAGGTGTTGCCCGTCTCCTCGATGTCGTTGGCCAGCGCGCAGTCGGCGGGCAGGTCCAGCGCCTTCGCCATGATCTCGATGATCCGGCCGTTGGCCTGGTGCGGGACCATGGCGTCGATATCGTCGGGGACGAGCCCGGCGCGCTCGATCGCGTCGAGGCACACCTTCTTCAACGAGTGTGCGGCCCAGCGGAAGACCGCGGTGCCCTCCATCGCCAGATAGGGGCGCACGGCGTCGGTGCCCTTCTCGTCGATCTCGCCGAAGAACTCCATCCAGTCCTTGTCCTGGCGGATGGCGTGATGCTGGGTGCCGTCGGAGCCCCAGACGGTGGGTCCGATGCCCGGCTCGTCGGACGGGCCGATGACCACCGCGCCCGCGCCGTCGGCGAACAGGAACGCCGTGCCGCGGTCGGTCGGGTTGATCGTGTCGGTGAGCCGCTCCACGCCGATCACCAGGACGTGACCCGCGGTGCCGCCCTTGACCAGGTCCGAGGCCAGGGCGATGGCGTGACAGAACCCGGCGCAGCCGGAGGAGATGTCGAAGGCCGCCGGATTGTTCATGCCCAGTTCGGTGGCGATCTGCGGGGCCGCGGCCGGGGTGAGCAGCAGCCAGGTGGAGGTAGCCACGATGACGCAGTCGATCTTGTCGGGGCTCACCTCCGCGGCGGCCATGGCGTCGCGCGCGGCGGCGGCGCTCATGCCGATGATCGTTTCGGAATCCGAGGCGAACCGCCGGGTCTTGATGCCCGAGCGGGTGCGAATCCATTCGTCGGTGGAGTTGATCGGTGCAGCAACCTCGTCGTTGGTGACGACTCGAGCCGGGCGGTACACGCCGAGCCCGAGCATCGCGGTGTGCTCCACCCCTGTGACCTGGGCGAGTCGAGCAGCCATCGTGCTTCTCCTAGGTACCTGCCGGCAGGCGTGTCCCGGGCCTGCGGCCCCACCCGCGCATCGAACGTTCCTTCATCGGGCCCTCATCGGACGACTCCCTGACGAGTCCGTAGACATGAGGCCCCCTCATATTAGCCGGAACACTAACGGGAGGCGTGGGTATTGTCACAATCGATCGGGTACTGCCAGTTCGAACGTAGTTCGCACGCCGGTTGCTCCGACCGGCGCCACTGTTCCCACGAGTGATTCGAGGACATCATGCTCGGTCTCGGAATTATCGGCTGGATCATCATCGGCGGCCTCGCCGGATGGATCGCCAGCAAGATCATGAAAACGGATGAGCAGCAGGGCATCCTGCTCAACATCGTCGTCGGCGTGGTGGGCGGCCTGCTGGGCGGCTTCCTGATGAAGCTGCTGGGCGTCGACGTGGAAGGCGGCGGGCTCATCTTCAGCTTCCTCACCTGCCTCGGCGGTGCGGTGATCCTGCTCTGGCTGGTCCGCCTCGTGACCGGCCGCCGCAAAGTCGGCTGAACCGGCCGGGTGATGCTGCCGCAGTGACGAACTCGTCGCTGCGGCAGTTCTCGCCGCGGCCCGGCCCGCCCGCTCCGGCGGAGGATCGTCGCAGCACACACCGTGACCACCGGCGTCCCGTATGGTGTGAGCGACAATCCGCGCACGAAAGAGGAGCCTGTGGCCCGCCGTCCCACCCCGCCCGGCACGCCCGAACGCACCGGTCTCGGCCATGTCGCCGACCTGGTCCGCGACGCGATCCCGCCGCTGCATCCCGCCGGCCTGCCGTTCGTGGCTACGCCGCTGGCGATCGCGTTACTGGGTAGGAAGCGGAAGTGGTTGCGCCGCAGCGGGTTCGCCTCCGCGGCGGCCGCGGCGGCGTTCTTCCGGCATCCGCACCGGGTGCCGCCGAACCGGCCGAATATCGTGGTCGCGCCCGCCGACGGCCAGGTCGCGCTGGTCGATACCGCGGTGCCGCCCGCCGAGCTGAATCTGGGCGAGGCCGAGCTGCCGCGGGTGAGCATCTTCCTGTCGGTGCTCGACGTGCACGTGCAGCGCACCCCGGTCTCCGGCAGCGTGCGCGAGATCGTGTACCGGCGCGGGCAGTTCCGCTCCGCCGACCTGTCCGAGGCCAGCGCGGTCAACGAGCGCAACAGCGTCGTACTGGAGACCGCCTCGGGCGCGCTGGTGACGGTCGTGCAGATCGCGGGCCTGCTGGCGCGCCGGATCGTCTGCGATGCCAAGGTCGGCGACAAGCTGACCATCGGCGACACCTACGGGCTGATCAGGTTCGGCTCCCGGGTGGACACCTACTTCCCGGCCGGAACCGAGCCGCTCGTCGTCCCCGGGCAGCGCACCATCGGCGGGGAGACGGTGCTCGCCGAACTGCTGTCATGATCGAAGACACCGTGACCGAGCAGGGGCGGCGGCGGCGCACGATCCGGCTGCTGCCCAGCATCGTGACCATCCTGGCGCTGTGCGCGGGGCTGTCGGCGGTGAAGTTCGCGCTGGAGGGCTCGCTCAGCACCGCGATCGCGATGATCGGCGCGGCGGCCGTCCTCGACACCCTGGACGGCCGGCTCGCCCGCATGCTCTCGGCCACCACCAAGATCGGGGCCGAACTCGATTCCCTCGCCGACGCAATCTCTTTCGGCGTCGCGCCCGCGCTGGTGATCTACGTGACGTTCCTGCGCCAGGACAGCGCGGGCTGGATCATCGCGCTCATCTACGCGGTCAGCATCGTGCTGCGGCTGGCCCGGTTCAACACCCTGATGGACGACGACACCCGTCCGGATTGGGCGCGGGAGTACTTCGTCGGGGTCCCGGCGCCGGCCGCCGCGCTGATCGCCATGCTGCCGATCGCCGTGCACGAGGAGTTCGGCGACGGGTGGTGGAACAACTTCCCGGTGGTGGCGGTGTGGACCGTGGTGGCGGCCCTGCTGGCCGTCAGTACGGTCCCGACGCTGGCGATGAAGTCGGTCTCGGTGGCGCCGCAGGCCGCGGCGCTGCTGCTGGTGCTGACCGCGCTCGCGGCCGCCGCCCTGGTCACCTATCCGCTGATCCTGCTGATGGTCCTGGTCGGCCTGTACCTGATCCACATCCCCTTCGCCTGGCGCTCACAGCGCTGGGTCGCCGCCCGCCCCGAAACCTGGCACCACAAGCCCGCCGAGCGCCGCGCCCAGCGCCGGGCCCAGCGCCGCCGCCCGGCCCTGCGAGTCCCGGTCTCCTCGGCCCGCTTACGCCTCCGCCGCCCGGGCGGCCGCGAACGCTAGCCGATTCCGGCGGCGCCAATACCATGGCTAGGGTGCCGGATCTTTCGCTTACCGCTCGCTTGAACCGCTCGGCCGCCGATGCGCGTCGGGGGGTGGTGCGGGTGCATCCGGAAGCGTTGGCGGCATTGGGGTTGCGGGAGTGGGACGGGATCGCGCTGATCGGGTCGCGCCGGACGGCGGCGGTGGCGGGTATCGCACCGGCGGGGACGCCGGCCGGGGTGATCCTGCTCGATGATGTGACGCTGTCGAATGCGGGGGTGCGGGAGGATTCGACCGTGGTGGTCGCGCCGGTCACGGTGTTCGGCGCACGGCAGCTCTCGGTGACCGGATCGGTGCAGGCCACCCGCACCATTCCCGAGGCGACGCTGCGGCAGGCGCTGCTCGGCAAGGTGGTGACCGTCGGCGACGCGGTCTCGCTGCTGCCCCGCGACCTCGGCCCGGGGACCAGCACCACCGCCGCCACGCAGGCGCTGGCTCGCGCCTTCGGCATCGCGTGGACCTCGGAGCTGCTCACGGTCACCGCGACCGATCCCGTGCGCGGGCCGGTGAGCGTGCAGCCCAACAGCGCCGTGGTGTGGGGCGCGGGGGTGGCGAGCCACGTGGACGCCTCGCACGATCCCGGTGCCGGTGTCGACACCCAGACCGGCGCTCCCGGAACCCGGATGCGGGTGCGGGAACGGCCGTCCGCGGTCGATGTGGCCGATCTGGCCGGGGTGCGCGCGCAGGCGGCGAAGCTGTCGGAGTGGCTGAGCCTCGCCCTGGACGAACCCGAGCTGCTGAAAACCCTCGGCGCTCCACCGCATCTCGGCGCGCTGATCACCGGTCCGGCCGGTGCCGGTAAGGCGACGCTGGCGCGCGCGGTGGCCACGCCGCGCCGCATCGTGGAGCTGGACGGTCCGACGGTGGGCGCCACCGAGAGCGGCACCCGGCTGCGCGAGGTCGGGCTCGCGGTGTCCGAAATCTGCTCCGGCCCGGGCGGAGTGCTGCTGATCACCGATATCGATGCGCTGCTGCCCGCCGCGCCGGAGCCGGTCGCCACGCTCATCCTCGACCAGTTGCGCGCGGCGGTGGCGACCCCCGGAGTCGCGTTCCTGGCCACCACCTCTCATCCGGCCGGGGTCGACAGTCGTTTGCGCGCACCGGATCTGTGCGATCGCGAGGTCGCCCTGACCCTGCCCACGGCCGCCATCCGCAAGGAACTGCTCGAGCAGCTGCTGCGCAAGGTGCCGACTGACGATCTCCGGCTCGAGGAGATCGCCTCCCGCACACCGGGATTCGTGGTGTCCGACCTGGCGGCGCTGTGCCGGGAGGCGGCGCTGCGGGCGGCATCGCGCGCCAGCCGCGACCACACCGACCCGGTGCTGATCCAGTCCGACCTGCTCGGCGCGCTCGGGGTGATCCGGCCGCTGTCGCGTTCGGGCACCGAGGAATTGGCGATCGGCAGCCTCAGCCTGGACGACGTCGGCGATATGGCCGAGACCAAACAGGCCCTGACCGAGGCCGTGCTGTGGCCGCTGCGGCATCCGGATTCGTTCGCGCGGCTGGGTATCGATCCACCCCGCGGCGTGCTGCTGTACGGACCACCCGGATGCGGGAAGACGTTCCTGGTGCGGGCGCTGGCTGGTAGCGGCCAGCTGAGCGTGCACACGGTCAAGGGCGCCGAACTCATGGACAAGTGGGTCGGCTCCTCCGAGCGCGCGGTACGCGAATTGTTCCAGCGCGCACGCGATTCCGCGCCGTCGCTGATATTTCTCGACGAGGTGGACGCGCTGGCGCCGCGGCGCGGCCAGAGCAGCGACTCCGGCGTCGGCGACCGCGTGGTCGCGGCGCTGCTCACCGAGCTGGACGGGGTGGAGCCGCTGCGCGATGTCGTGGTGATCGGCGCGACCAACCGGCCCGAGCTGATCGATCCGGCGCTGACCCGCCCCGGGCGGCTCGAGCGCCTGGTGTTCGTCCCGCCCCCGGATGCCGCCGCCCGCGCCGAGATCCTGCGCACGGCGAGCCGACCGGTCCCGCTGGCGGCCGGGGTGGACCTGTCCGCGCTGGCCGCCGATCTGGACGGCTACTCCGCCGCAGACTGCTCGGCCCTGCTCCGCGAGGCCGCGCTGGCGGCCATGCGCCGCGACGTCGATACGGCCGATGTCACCGCGGCCGACGTCGCCGCCGCCCGCAAGGCCGTGCGCCCGTCGCTGGATCCCCTGCAGGTGGAATCCCTGCGGACCTACGCGGACCAGCGCGCGGGATACCTCTAGCGAGGGTCGGCGAAGTCGCGGCAACCACGCCAATGCGGCACGTCTGCGAGGTTGTGGCGTAAATCATGGGTATTTTCAGCTGGTGCGGACCAGCGTCGCGGTGTTCGAGATGGTGACGGCATTTCTCGCAACCTTGATTGCGGGAATGTCGCTGATGCTCCCGATCGACTTCGCGTGGACCACGGAGTCGACCGCGCTGCAGCTGGATCTGCTCGCCCATAGTCTGCCGCGGGCCATCGCCGCGGGGGCCGTCATCGCGCTGATCATCGCGGTCTTCGCGACCACCGTCAATCACGGCCTGGCCGCCTGGGGGTCGGCACTCTGCGGCATCACGCTGCTGCTGGTGACGCATCTGGTCGGGCGGCAGAGCGGGCCGGGCTCGTCGCTGGCGACGCTGAACTTCCTCGATTCGATCGCCGGTGGAATCCTGCTCGGCGGCATCGCCGCGGCGGTGCTGCGCGGGCGGCTGCAGGTGTTCGGCTGGACGCTCGGCGCGCTCGGCAGCATCGTGGTGGGTGCCGCGCTGCCGGTGCCGCACGGCCACGACCTCGGCGATCCGACCCGCTTCGGGCGCTGGCCGGCGGTCGAATCGCCGCCGCCGTGGCTGATCGCGGCGACGCTCGCGCTGGTCGCGGTGGGCACCGTGGCCAACCGCCGCCGCACCCAGGTGGAGCGCCGCTCGATCGAGCTGCCGATGGCGCCGATCCTGGCCGGGCTGGTGTACGTGCTGGTGACCCTGTTCGGCACCGAATGGCTCACCCGCCGGGCCGAGGATTCCATCGATATCGCCCTGAGCGTGGGTGCGACCGTGGTCGCCGGGCTGATCGCCGCGATGCTGCTGCCCCGCCGCGACGGCACCCTGGTTCTGCTGGCCGTCGCGCTGGCCGCGGTGGGCAGCGCGATCATGCCGTCGTTTCTGCCGGGCTGGTCGGCGGCGCCGCTGCTGGCCCTGCTGGCGGTGGGGATCGTGCTGGGCTTCCGGCGCCCGGGCCCGGTGTTCGCGCTGCTGGTGCTCGCCGCGCTGGCGCTGTACTGCGTCCTCACGCTCGATATCGACAGCCACGACCGCGCACGCAATATCGTGGCGGGCATCGTGCTCGCCCTCGGGGCCGGATACTGCTTCGGCAGCGCCGCGCCGCGCTACAACCCGACCCGGGTACTGGGCATCGCGATCGTCTTCATGCCCTCGGTGGTGCTGGCGCTGCGCGATCATGTCAGCCGCGGCGATTTCACCACCGTGACGGTCGAGGCCGGGCGCTGGTACGTCTGTCAGCTGCCCAGCGCGACGTCGCCGGTGCCGTACTGGACGGCGCTCGCCATCACGATCGGCTGCCTGGTCGGGCTGGTCGCGCTGCGGCGGCTGCGGGCGCCCGCGGTGGCACCGGTGACCCCGCCCGCCGGGACCGCCGCCGAACAGTGATTTCCCGGTAGCAGACATATAGCCGGGCTCGGCGAACATGCTCGACGCCATACCCTCGCGTCACGCGAAACCCTCAGTGCGGAAAGTAGTATCGACCCCGCACCACCCCGCCGCCGACTCGACGGAGTGAAGTTTGCTCGCTATCTTGCTCGCCCATGCCGCCGCCGCGCTGCTGGCGCCGCCGTGTGTGCGAGCGCTGGGCCGCCGCGGGTTCTACCTGCTGGCGCTGGTACCGCTGGCGAGCCTGGTCTGGGTGGCGGCGAACTGGAACACCGGTCGCGAGTTGCACGTCGAGTGGGCGCCCGGCATCCACATGGACCTCGACCTGCGGTTCGATTCGCTCGCCTCGATCATGTCGGCGCTGGTGCTCGGCATCGGGGCGCTGATTCTCGCCTACTGCGCCAGCTACTTCGACGACGACGATCGGCAGCGGCTGGGGATCTTCGCGGGCTATCTGGTCGCCTTCGCCGGGACCATGTTCGGGCTGGTCACCAGCGACAACATGATGCTGCTGTTCACCTTCTGGGAAGCCACCACCGTGCTGTCGTTCCTGCTGGTGGGCCATCACGCCGAACAGACCGCCGGGCGGCGCGCGGCGCTGCAGGCGCTGCTGGTCACGGCCGCGGGCGGGCTGGCCATGCTGGTGGGCATCATTCTGCTGGGCCAGCGCTGCGGCACCTACCTGCTGTCGGAGGTGCTGGTCCGGGCCGATCCGGACGACTGGTCGACCGGTGTCGCCGTGGTGCTGATCCTGATCGGCGCGCTGAGCAAATCGGCGATCGTGCCGCTGCACTTCTGGCTGCCGGGCGCGATGACCGCGCCCACCCCGGTCAGCGCCTACCTGCACGCGGCCGCGATGGTGAAGGCCGGTGTCTACCTGGTGGCCCGGCTGGCTCCGGCGTTCGCGACGGCCCCGCCCTGGCATCCGATCATCCTCACCCTCGGCGTCCTGTCGATGGTGCTGGCGGGCCTGCGGGCCCTGCAGGTGACCGATCTGAAGCTGGTGCTGGCCTTCGGCACGGTGAGCCAGCTCGGCTTCCTCATCACGCTGGTCGGCATCGGCACGCCGGATGCGGCGCTGGCGGGGGTGGCCATGATCGTGGCGCACGCCCTGTTCAAGGCGTGCCTGTTCATGGTGGTGGGCGTCATCGATCACTGCGCGGGCACCCGGGACCTGCGGCGGCTGTCGGGGCTCGGCCGCCGGGCACCGGTGCTGTGCGCGACCGCGATCCTGGCCGGGGCGAGCATGGCCGGAATTCCGCCGCTGCTCGGCTTCGTCGGGAAGGAAAGCGCGCTGGGCGCCGTCCTGAACGCGGGCGATCTGACGGCCCCGGCCAAGGTCGCGCTGGGCATCGGCGTGGTGGTCGGCTCCATGCTCACGGTCGGCTACAGCCTCCGATTCGTCTGGGGCGCATTCGGTTCCAAGTCGGTGGCGGTGGGAGCGCCGGAGCCGCAACTGCGGTGGCATCGGCCCGGCGCGCTGTTCCTGGCGCCGCCGGTGCTGCTGGCGGCGGCGAGCCTGGCCGCCGGGCTGGCCGCGCCGTGGATGGACCGCCTGCTCCGTCCCTATGCCGCAACGCTTCCCGGCGGCTCGCCCACGCATCTGGCGCTGTGGCACGGATTCGGCCATCCGCTCACGCTGACGATGGTGATCATCGCCTGCGGCCTGGTGCTGTTCGAGATCCGCGACCGGATCGGCGAATCCGCGAGCCCACGGCTGGGCAACGCCGACCGTGTCTACGACAGGACCCTGCGCGCGATGGATCAGCTGTCGCTGCGCATGACGGGCGCCATCCAGCGCGGTTCGCTGCCGCTGAACCAGGCCCTCATCCTGATCACGCTGATCGTGCTGCCCACCGCCATGCTCGCCGTCGACGCCCGCACCAGAGTCGGCCTGCGACTGTGGGATTCGCCGCTGCAGCTGATCATCGGGCTGATCATGATCGCCATGGCGGTGGGCGCCACCGTGATGCGCAACCGCCTGGCGAGCGTGCTGCTCGTGGGCGTGACCGGCTACGGCTGCGGCGTCATCTTCGCCCTGCACGGCGCCCCCGACCTGGCGCTCACCCAATTCCTGGTCGAGACGCTGACCCTGGTGATCTTCGTGCTGGTGCTGCGCCGGTTCCCGGCCGAGATCGAGCCCGACCGCGCCACCGCGTTCAAGGTGCGCCGCGCCGTGCTGGCCGCGCTGGTGGGCGCGACGGTCTCGGTGCTGGCGGGATTCGCGCTGGCCGCCCGCGACACCGACCCGATCTGGCACCTGATCCCCGGGGCCGCCTACCAGGGCGGCGGCGGGAAGAACGCGGTGAACGTGCTGCTGGTCGATATCCGGGCGTGGGACACGCTGGGTGAGATCTCGGTGCTCGTGGTCGCCGCGACCGGGGTCGCGTCGCTGATGTTCCGCAGCCGCCGCTTCGGGACGCTGCCGCGCGTGGCCGACGCGCCGGGCTACACCCCCGACCCGAACCGCTCCTACTGGTTGCCCGCGGCCCCGCTGATCGCCAAGCGCGACCGGTCGATGGTGCTGGCGATGACGACGCGACTGGTGTTCCCGACGATCATGGTGCTGTCGGTGTACTTCTTCTTCGCCGGGCACAACGCCCCCGGCGGCGGCTTCGCCGGGGGGCTCACCGCCGGATTGGCCCTGGTGCTGCGGTATCTCGCGGGCGGGCGCTACGAGCTGGCCGAGGCGCTGCCGGTCGACGCCGGTCACCTGCTCGGCGCCGGGCTGGCGCTGTCGGCGGGCACCGCGGCCGGTTCGCTGCTGTTCGGCGCGCCGCCGCTGTCCTCGGCGATCTTCGAGGTGACGCTGCCGCTGGTCGGCGACGTCAAGTTCGTCACCGCCCTGCTGTTCGACCTCGGCGTGTATCTGATCGTGGTGGGCCTGGTGCTGGATGTGCTGCGCAGCCTGGGCGCGCGGCTGGACACCGAGGGGCTGACGCCGACCACCGGCCCGCTGCTCGTCGTCGAGTCGGAACGGAGGACCCGATGACCGCGAACATCACCCTGCTCGTCCTCGCCGGCGTGCTGATCGCGTGCGGGGTCTACCTCGTGCTCGAGCGCGCGGTGTCGAAGATGCTGCTGGGCTTGATCCTGTTCGGCAACGCGGTGAACCTGCTGATCATCACCGTCGGCGGCCCGGACGGGCGGGCGCCCATCCTCGGCGAAACCGATCGCACACAGCGGGATACGGCCGATCCGCTGGCGCAGGCGATGGTGCTGACCTCGATCGTCATCACCATGGGCGTGGCGGCGTTCGTGCTGGCGCTGGCCTACCGGTCCTACGCGCTGACCACCACCGAGCGGGTCGAGGACGACCCCGAGGACGTCAAGGTCGCCTCGCGGCGCGAGGGCGAGGACCCCGAGCAATGACCCTGTCCCCCGATCTGATGCCCAGCCTGACCGCGCTGCCGGTGCTGTTACCGCTGCTGACCGCGGCGGTCACGCTGATAGTCGGGCGCAAACCCCGTGTGCAGCAGATCGTCTCGATCGCCGCCCTGGCGGCGATGGTGCTGGTCGCCGCCCTGCTGCTGTTCCTGGCGGACCGGGACGGGATGGCGGCACTGCAGGTGGGCGGCTGGGATACGCCGATCGGCATCACGCTCGTGGTGGACCGGCTGTCGGCGGCCATGCTGCTGGTGTCGTCGATCGTGCTGCTGGCGGTGCTGGTGTTCGCGGTCGGGCAGGGTATCAGCGACGGCACCGAACGGCAGCCCACCTCGATCTTCCAGCCGACGTATCTCATTCTGAGCGCGGGCGTTTCGATCGCGTTCCTGGCCGGTGACCTGTTCAACCTGTTCGTCGGGTTCGAGGTGCTGCTGGCCGCGTCGTTCGTGCTGTTGACCCTCGGCGCCAGCGCGGACCGGGTGCGGGCCGGGGTGTCGTACGTGATGGTGTCGATGGTCTCGTCGCTGATCTTCCTGACCGGCATCGCGCTGGCCTACGCGGCCACGGGCACGCTGAACATGGCGCAGATGGCGGTGCGAATCGGCGAGGTGCCCACCGGGATTCGCAGCGCCATCTACGCGGTGCTGCTGGTGGCGTTCGGGATCAAGGCGGCGGTGTTCCCGCTGTCGAACTGGCTGCCCGACTCGTATCCCACCGCGCCCGCGCCGGTGACCGCCGTCTTCGCGGGCCTGCTGACGAAAGTCGGTGTGTACGCGATCATCCGGATGCACACGCTGCTGTTCCCCTCCAGCCGCTTCGACAATGTGCTGCTGGTCTGCGGCCTGCTCACCATGCTGATCGGCATCCTGGGCGCCATCGCGCAGAGCGATATCAAGCGACTGCTGTCGTTCACTCTGGTCAGCCACATCGGCTATCTGATGTTCGGGGTCGGGCTGAACACCGCCGCGGGCCTGACCGGGACGGTTTTCTATGTGGCGCACCACATTCTGGTGCAGACCACCCTGTTCCTGGTGGTCGGGCTGATCGAGCGGCAGGCCGGGTCGGCGTCGCTGAGCCGCCTGGGCGGGCTGCTCGCCGCGAGCCCGGCGCTGGCGCTGCTGTTCGGGATCCCGGCGCTGAATCTCGGTGGTATTCCGCCGCTCTCGGGTTTCATCGGCAAGGCGGCGCTGCTGCAGGCCGGTGTGGCCGACGGCAGCGTGCTCGCCTGGGTGCTGGTGGCCGGGGCCGTGGTGACCAGCCTGCTGACGCTGTATGCGATGGCGCGGGTGTGGAGTAAGGCGTTCTGGCGGCCGCGGGTGCAGGCGCCGGAGGGGAATCTGGCCGATGCGGCGCCCTCCGCGCTCATCGACGAGTCCACCGATGTGCTGTTCGACGATCGCGTGGATCCGGGGCGCATGCCGCGGCTGATGCTGGTGCCGACCGTCGCGCTGCTCGCGGTGGGGCTGGCGCTGACCGCGTTCGCGGGGCCGATCCTGGGCATCGCCGGTCGCGCCGCCGACGACCTCACCGATCGCGCGGTCTATCTGGAAGCCGTGCTGGGACCGGCGGATTCGTGGCAGGCGGGAGGCGACCGATGACCCGCGAAACCATGGTCCGGATCGGCGTGCTGCTGTGGCTGGCCGTCGTCTACATGGCGCTGTGGGGCGATCTGAGCGTCGGGAACGCGCTGGCCGGGCTCGCGATCGGGGCGCTGATCATGGTGGCGCTGCCGCTGCCGCGGATTCCCATCTCCGGCCGCTTGCATCCCCTGTCGCTGCTCGAATTGATCGCGGTCGGTTCGTATTACGCCATCGAGTCCAGTCTGCAGATCGCCTGGTTCGCGATCCGCCCGCGCGGGGCGCCGGTGTCGGGGGTGCTGCGGGTCCGGATGTCCATCCGCTCGGACCTGGTATTCGTGCTGTGCACGGATGTGCTGAATCTGATTCCCGGCACCATGGTGCTGGAGCTGGACCGCACCACGCATACGGTCTGGGTGCACGTGCTCGACGTGGGCAGCGACGCCGCGGTCGAGAAGTTCTACCACACCACCCGCCGGCTGGAGCGGCTGCTGATCCGCACCTTCGAACGGCCGGAGGAGTGGCACGAGACATCCAGTCCGGCAACCTTTTCCGAGGAGGAGCGATGACGGTCGTCGCGATCGCCGCCGCGGTGCTGCTGATCGGCGCGGCCCTGCTGACCAGCTACCGGGTGCTGGCGGGGCCGAGCACCCTGGACCGGGTGGTCGGCATAGACTCGCTGGTCGGCATCGCCGCCGCGGGCCTGGCGGTGTGGGCGGCCTACAGCAACGACGCCACCGTGCTGCCCGCCATCGTGGCGCTCGCGCTGGTGGGCTTCCTCGGCTCGGCCGCGGTGTCCCGGTTCCGGGTGCGGGACGACCGATGACGGCCTGGCTCGATACCGCGCTGCGCTGGGTGTCCTATGTCCTGATCGTGTTCGGGGCGGGGCTGGCGTTCACCGCCGCGATCGCGATCCTGCGCTTCCCGGACACGCTGTCGCGCATGCACGCCGCCACCAAGCCCCAGGTGGTCGGCCTGGTGCTGATCCTGATCGGCGCCACGATCCAGCTGCGCGGCCACGGCAACGTGTGGATGCTGGTGCTGGTGGGCCTGTTCACCCTGCTCACCGCCCCCGCCATCGCCCACCTCATCGGCCGCACCGCCTATCGCGAGCAGCGCGATCGCGACGGTCTGCTGCTGATCAACGAACTCGGCGACGACGTGGACTGACGGGGTACCGGCCTACCGCGCGTGCAGCGCTTGCGCGTCGGCCGTCCGCGACTGCGGACTCCGGGCGAACCACGTCGTGTGGAACATCCAGACGTAGGCCGCGAACGCGCCCAGCATGACCAGTCCCGCCGGAATCGGATGCTCGGCGATGACCACGGCGAGGAATCGGTAGGACAGCAGGAGCGCGGCCAGCAGCGCCGCACCCCCGGCGACCAGCCGGATGCGGGTGCGATCCCAGCCGCGTTCGGGGGCGCGCAGCGCGGATTCGACGGTCAGGCACAGCACCGCGCCCGCCAGCAGGTCGGCGCCGTAGTGGTAGCCGAAGCCGAGCGTCGCGGTCAGCGTGGCCAGCAGCCAGAAGGTGCCGCCCCAGCGCAGCCAGCGCGGCGCCGGGGAGCCGTCGGCGGCGCGGCGCGAATGCAGGAAAACCGTGGTGGCCCAGGCGGTGTGCATGGAGGGCATGCAGTTGCGCGGGGTGACGTCGTCGAACGGCAGCACGCCCGGCGCAGGGTCGAGCGGCGGCACGATCTGCGGCCAGTAGTTGCCGATCTGCAGCCCGTGGCCGTCCGGGCCGAAGGCGAACATCGGGCCGACCACCGGGAACAGCACGTACACCACCGGACCGACGAGACCCAGCACCAGGAAGGTCCGGACCAGGTAGTGGCTCGGCCACACCCCGGTCGACGCGACCCGCCGCAGCTGCCAGGCCGCGACCACCATCGCCGCCACCGGCAGCTCGATGTACACCCAGTGCAGCACCGCGTACACCACCGGGCCGAGCGCGTCGATCGCCTGCCCCAGCAGCCACGACGGCTGCCCGAACGCGTGATCGGCCAGCAGCACGTAGCGGTCCAGCACGTCCGGCCCGGCCATCACCGTGACGTGCAACCAGACATCGCCGACCTTGGTGGCGAGGATCAGCAGCGCGCCGAGCGCGGCCGCGTGCAGCGCGTTGCGGCGATCGCGCCCCTCCCAGCCGAACCAGGCGACCAGCGCCAGCCCGGTCAGCGCGATCACCGCGCCGTTGCCGATGGTCACCGAGCCGCCCAGGAGCACCCGCACCACCGCGAACACCACATCGATCGCCAGCGCGATTCCCAGCGTGACGAACCGCCGTCGCCACGACAGCCCGACCAGCGCCAGCGCCAGCCCCGCCCACGGCACCGATACCGACTTCGGCGTGCCCGCGTAGTCGGCCCACAGGCTCTGCAGCGGGCCCTCGAAACCGTTGCGGGAGGCCACGATCTGCAGCGCGATCAGCAGCACGGGCACGGCGGCCACCGCCGCCGCCACCAGGACCCGCTTCGACGGCATCCGGCTACGGCGAGCGTCACCACCGAAGTCGGAGCGCGGGTCGTCGAGTAGCACGACGACCATAGTAAACGGCCGATGAACGCCGCCCCGCTGGCCAGCTGAACGGCCGGTCACCGATCGGCGACGCACCCCGCGCCGGGGTCACGATCCGATCTGGTTGTCGAGTTCCTTGACCAGGGCGTCCACCACCGCGACCAGGTCGCCCTGGGCCGCGGCGGCCACGCGGCGCTGGCGTTGGTAGGAGGCCCCGCGCTTGGGGATGTCGGAGACCAGGGACAGTTCCTGCTCGCAGCCGAGCCGTTTCGCGGTCGGCTCGAGGCGGTTGAGCAGCTCCGCCAGGTCGTCGGTGACCAGGCGCTCGTTGCTGTCGGTGTCGGTGATGATGATCGCGTCCAGGCCGTAACGTGCTGCGCGCCACTTGTTTTCCTGCACATGCCACGGCGGGATGGTGGGCATGGTCTCGCCCGCCTCCACTCGGCGGTCGAGGTCGACGATCAGGCAGTGGATCAGTGCGACGAGCGCGGAAAGCTCCATGCGCGTGGGGATTCCGTCGCACACGCGTACCTCGATCGTGCCCCATTTCGGCGCCGGCCGGATATCCCAGTGCATGCCGCCGAGCTGCTCGATCACCCCGGTCTTCATCTGGTCGTGCACGAAACCCTCGAACTGCGACCAGTTCTCGAACTGGAACGGCAGCCCGGCGGTGGGCAGTTGCTGGAACATCAGCGCCCGATTGCTGGCGTATCCGGTGTCGATTCCGGCCCACATCGGCGACGAGGCCGACAGCGCCAGTAGATGGGGATACGACAGCAGCAGCGTATTGAGAATCGGAAAGACCTTCTCCGGGTGGGAAACCCCGACGTGCACGTGCACGCCCCAGATCAGCATCTGCCGCCCCCACCACTGGGTGCGCTCGATGAGTTCGTCGTAATGCGCTGTGCGCGTGAGCTGTTGGGTCGACCACTGCGCGAACGGGTGGGTACCGGCGCAGAACAGGTCCACACCCGCGCGATCGGCGGCAGCACGCACGGCGTCCATGGTGCCGCTCAGATCGTCGAGCACCTCGCCCACCGTGTCGTGCACGCCGCTGACGAGCTCGACGGTGTTCTTCAGCAGTTCCTTGGTGATCTGCGGGGTGCCGTCGTGCGCGCGCAGGTCACCGACCGCGTCGAAGACCGCGGCGGCCTGGTTGGACAGGTTGCGGGTCTGCTTGTCGACGAGCGCGATCTCCCACTCGACGCCCAGCGTGGGGCGGGGCGAGCTGTTCCACTGAACCTGACCGACCCCGCCCATGGCATACCCGCGCTTACCCGACTACGCCACAGGCAACCCGGCCTCCCGCGTCACCGGTCGCCTTCGTCTCGGCGTCCGGTCCGGCGGTGCCGTTGGCCTGCGTGTATCGGTTCGGAATGTTCCCGAAGTTGTCCGCACCGGCGTGGATCATCAGGGCCTTGCCCTTCAGGTCGTCCAGGGTGACGGAGTCGGTGGTGGTGACCAGCTTGGCGGTGCCGTCCTGACGCACCGCGAGCGAGGTGAGATCGCCGCTGGCCGGGTGCGCGCTCTGGTCGCCGACCTGCAGATGCCCGCCCGCGGACAGGAAGTTGCCGGCCGGGCCGCCCGAGGGCGCCGTGGAGTTGGCCTCACACTTGCCGAACTGGTGGAAATGCAGGCCGTGGAAGCCGGGCTCGAGGCCGTGCGCCTCGACGGTGATCTGCAGGTGGTTGCCGGACTTGGCGATCGAGGCGGTGCCGACCTGGCCACCGGTGGGGTTCTTCAGCAGCACCGAGACCGCCTCGCCCGCGGGCGCCGAACCGTTGCCGTGCTCGGCGCCGTGTCCGGTGCCGTGCTCGCCGCTACCGCCGGCCTCACCCGCCTCGGACGAGCCCGTCCACACCGGCGGTGTGGTCCCCTTGACGTCACTCGACTCCTGGCTGTTGGTGCAGGCCGCGAGGCCGAACACCGCGACCGCCAGCACCGGGGTCACAGTCCGCCAGGACGGGCGACGAGTTGTGGACGGGGCCATCGGGGAACTCCTTTACGAGTACCGAGTTTACGAGTAAAGCTGAGTGGACAGATTCGTTACCGGACAAGATGATGCCAGAGCCGTTATCCAGTTGAGGCGTCGGGCTCGGTTGCCCGAGACGACCGTTCAGTTCCCTGTGACGATTACGATCACGCCGGGCGGCGAGTTCGCGATTCCGGCGAATCGGGGCTCGGCGGTGACGCCCAAATCCTCGGCGATCTCCCGGGCCGCCGCCTGCTCGCCAGGCGTATTTCCGTAGTAGACGGTGGTTTTCGGGACCACGCCGCCGGGATAGTTGCCCGTTTCCGCGATGGTCCACCCCTCCGCGGAGAGCTGACCCGCGGTGCGCGCGGCCAGGCCCGCGACGGTGCTGTTGTTGAGCACGCGGACGGGAACCGACTTGTCCGCGCCCGCGAGCGTGGTCGGCGCGGCGGTGGTGGTCTGCGGCGGCGCGGTGGTCGTGGTGGTGGGCTGCGGCGCGGCCGAGGTGGTGGTCGCGACCGGCTTCGACGCGGTGGTGCTGGTGGGCTGGCCCTGCGTCGCCTGTCCCTGTGTCGAGGTCTCCGCACCCTCGGAGTCGGAGCTCGACAGCGACATCGCGCCGAGGCCGGCGAACACGATGGCCAGGGCGATCAGCACCATCGCGAGCGCTCGCAGCGGCGGTCCACCGGAGGGCGGATTGGGGTTGCTCACCGGGTCGACCCTAGTCTCCCGCGGACGTGGGCGCCCGCATCACACCTGGAAGCCCAGGCGCCGTGCGGCGCGGGCCTTCTGCCGGCTGGCCCGCAGCCGCCGCAGCCGCTTCACCAGCATCGGATCGGCGGCCAGCGCCTCGGGCTTGTCGACGACGGCGTTGAGGACCTGGTAGTAGCGGGTGGCCGACATGCCGAACAGCTCGCGGATGGCCTCCTCCTTGGCCCCCGCGTACTTCCACCATTTGCGCTCGAAATCGAGAATGTCGAGTTCGCGGCGGGTCAGTCCGCTGGCATCCGCGGAAGAGCTGTCCTCGCTTGCGGATAAGTTCCGGGCCGCTGCGCTGTCCATATCGCTCCCTCGCCGAGTTACACCTGACGACTGCGTCCAGGGCTGCTATACGTCGTCGCTCATTCAACCACGAACGGCCGCGTTCCCCGCTCGGTCCTCCGGCGTGTCGGACGGTGCCGACGTGTCCACTGCCACGGGCGGTTCCGGCGTCCGCGTAAAGTGACCGACCATGGCGATTCTCCCGATCCGCGTCGTCGGCGATCCCGTTCTGCACACTCCGACCGAGCAGGTCACCCAGTCGCCGGAGGAGCTCGCGGAGCTGATCGCGGACATGTACGAGACGCTCGACGCCGCCAACGGCGTCGGACTCGCGGCCAACCAGGTCGGTGTCTCGCTGCGGCTTTTCGTCTACGACTGCCCCGACGTCGGCGCGGACGGCGCGATGAACCGCCGCCGCGGCGCGGTGATCAATCCGGTGCTGGAGACCTCGGAGATTCCGGAGACGATGCCGGATCCCGACGACGACGAGGAGGGCTGCCTGTCGGTGCCGGGCGAGCAGTTCCCGACCGGCCGTGCGGACTGGGCCCGCGTCACCGGCACCGATGAGCGGGGCAATCCGGTCGATATCGAGGGCAAGGGCTTCTTCGCCCGGATGCTGCAGCACGAGGTCGGCCATCTCGACGGCTTCCTGTACGTGGACGTGCTGATCGGGCGCAACGCCCGCGCGGCGAAGAAGGCGATCAAGCGCAACGGCTGGGGCGTACCGGGTTTGAGCTGGGTGCCGGGCGAGGTGCCGGACCCCTTCGGACATGACGACTGAACTTCCCGACATCCCGCCCGGACGGCGGGTGGTGGTGCGGTATCGGCTGCCGTCCGGCTATCCCCAGCAGTTCACCGACGTCATCGGCGAGCTGATGTCGCTGGATCCGCCGACCGTGCGCACCGCCGACGGTCAGACGGTGGCCATCGCCGCCGACCGCGTGGTGGCCATGAAACCCCTGGGGGCCAGGCCGATTCGCACCCGGGAGATCCGCGCTCTGGAGGCGGCCGCGACCGACGGCTGGCCGGGCCTGCGGCACACCCGGATCGACGGCTGGCTCGCGGCGGCCGGGAACGGATACACGAATCGAGCCAATTCCGCTGTGCCGCTGGGAAATTCGGAAGGTTCGGCCACCACCCATCCCGATACCCTGCACCGGATCGGCCGATGGTACACCGAGCAGGGCCTGCCGCTGCAGCTGCGGCTGCCCGACCGGCTGGCCCCGGTGCCGCCGGGCTGGCGGACCTGGGGCGAGACCGTCGTGCTGGGGATGGATATCGGCAATGCCGTTCTCCCGCAGGGCCCTTCGATGGTCCGGATCGAACCGCTGCCACCCGAGGCGTGGCTGGAGCTGGACCGATTCCAGGGCGAGGACACCGTTCCGGTGCCCCCGCCGCCGGTGGACGAGGAGGTCCTCACGGCGGTCCGGGACGGCGAGATCGGTTTCGCGGCACTGGGTTTGCCGACCCCGCTCGCCGTCGGCCGGGGCGCGGTCACCGCGGCGCCCGACGGCCGCCGCTGGGTCGGGCTCACCTGCCTGGCCGTCGCGGCCCCGCACCGCCGCCACGGCCTGGGCACGCTGATCTGCGCCGAACTGCTGCGCTGGGGACACCGCCGCGGCGCCACCCACGCCTACGTGCAGGTCGGGGTGGACAATGGTGGGGCGCTGGCGATGTACCGGGAGATGGGGTTCCTCGAACACCACCACTACCGCTACGCGGCACCGGCCTGATCCGGTCTCCCGGCGCGGCGACAGATCGACGAGTGGACAGGGAGACGATGGTATTTCGGCTGGCGACGTGGAATGTCAATTCGATTCGCTCGCGGCTGGATCGGGTGGTCTCATGGCTGGACCGCGCCGATATCGATGTGCTGGCCCTACAGGAGACCAAGTGCCGCGACGACCAGTTCCCCACGGAGCGGTTCGAGGAGGCCGGATACGAGGTCGCGCACATCGGCCTCAGCCAGTGGAACGGGGTGGCGATCGCCTCCCGGGTCGGCCTCGAGGACGTCGAGATCGCCTTCCCCGGCCAGCCCGGATTCGACAAGGACGCGGGCGCCTCGCTGCTGAGCGCGCCCGTCGTGGAGGCCCGCGCGATCGGCGCCACCTGCGGCGGCGTGCGGGTGTGGAGCCTGTACGTGCCCAACGGCCGCACCCTCGACGATCCGCACTACGCCTACAAGCTGGAATGGCTTGCCGCCCTGCGGGATACCGGCAGGAAATGGTTGAGCGACGACCCCGCGGCGCAGATCGCCCTGGTCGGCGACTGGAATATCGCGCCCACCGACGACGATGTCTGGTCGCCGGAGTTCTTCGAGGGCAAAACCCATGTCTCCCAACCGGAACGGGATGCCTTCCAGGCCATCGTGGATACCGGTTTCGGTGATGTCATGCGGCCGTTCGCGCCGGGCCCCGGCGTCTACACCTATTGGGACTACACGCAATTGCGCTTCCCCCGTAAGGAGGGCATGCGCATCGACTTCGTCCTCGCCTCCCCCGCCCTCGCCGCCCGCGCCACCGATGCCGGGGTCGACCGCGAGGAGCGAAAGGGTAAGGGCCCCAGCGATCATGCGCCGGTGGTCGCCGAATTCGGCGGCTGAGCCGTTCAGGCAGGACGGGTTTTGATGGCGTCGTGGGAGATGTAGACGTCGTAGTTGCCCGCGGTGGCGATCACGGCGTTGCCGTAGGCGGAACGGACGAAGGGCTTGGTATGCCAGGCCTGGTTCTGCATGTCCTCGAAGAAATCGCGGTCGCCGCCGTTGAGGAAGATGTGGTTCTGCTTGGTGGCGACGCCGTCGAGGCGCTGGCCGAACAGCCGGGTCACCTTGTAGCCGGAGTGGAAGCCCAGGGCGTTCACCCACGGCTCGAGTTCGACGATATTGGCCTGCAGCACCCACAGATCGCCCTCGACCCGGTATTTCTCGTGCTGGTCGGCATGACCCTCGTCGCCGTAGAGGGTCAGCTCGACGTCCAGGGTGTGCGGCGCGTCGGCCACCTGCGTCGCGACCACGTGCGCGGCCTTCACCTCCCCGCTCAGGCCCAGGTAGGTCTGCAGCAGCGTTGTCCCCCAGAGGATCACCACCGCCACCATCACCAGCACCACCGCCCCCGCGCCGCGTCCGGCGAGCGCCCGCCACCCCACCTTGCGCGCCTTGATCACGGCGGTGATCAGCAGTACGACGGCAAGGACGAACAACACGGCCAGCAGCGCCTGAATCCAGCCGAAGTCCACCGGGAACACCATGCGCTAGTTGTACCCGGATTGTGTGCGCCGCCCACCGATTCCGGCCAAAAGCATGCCGGAATAACAGAGGCAGCTCCACCACCCCCGCCGGAAATAACAGAGGCGACCTCCACCATCCCGCCGGAAATGACAGAGGCGGCCTCCACCATCCCGGCCGGGATGACGAAGGCGGCCTCCACCATCCCGGCACGGGTCCACACCACATTCCCCGCACGCGGCACACCACATTCCCGGCACGCGGATACACCACATTCCCCGCACGCGGCACACCACATTCCCGGCACGCTTTTGGCCGGGACCCCTCAGAACGCGGACTCGTCCAGGTGCATGATGTCGTTGTCGAGGTTCTCCACGATCGCGCGCACGCCGCTCAGCAGCGGCAGCTTGTTCTTCGCGAACCACGAAGCGACGCCGACCTTTCCGGTGTAGAACGGCCGGTCCTTCTCCGAGGGCTGGGCGTCCAGCGCGGCCAGCGCCACCTTGGCCTGTTCCAGCAGTCGCCAGGAGATGACCAGATCACCGACGGCGTGCAGGAATCGCACCGAGCCGAGGCCGACCTTGTAGATCTCCTCCGGATTCTGCTGCGACGCCATCAGATAGTTGGTCAGCGCGGCCGCCATCGCCTGCACATCGGCCAGCGCCGCACCGAGCAGCTCCTGCTCGTGCTTCAGGCGGGACTCGTCGGCGTCGACGAACTTCTGGATCAGCGCGGCGACGTGCGCCAGCGCCACACCCTTGTCGCGAATGATCTTGCGGAAGAAGAAGTCCTGCGCCTGGATCGCCGTGGTGCCCTCGTACAGCGAGTCGATCTTCACGTCGCGGATGTACTGCTCGACCGGGTAGTCCTGCAGATAGCCGGAGCCACCGAAGGTCTGCAGCGATTCGGTCAGGGTCTCGTAGGCCCGCTCGGACCCGCAGCCCTTGACGATCGGCAACAGCAGATCGTTCACCCTCGCCGCGGTCTCGGGATCGGCACCGAAGTTCGCCTGGGCCACATCGTCGTTCTGGTAGGCCGCGCAGTACAGGTACAGCGCCCGCAGGCCCTCCGAGTACGCCTTCTGCAGCGCCAGGCTGCGCCGGATGTCCGGGTGGTGGGTGATCGTGACGCGCGGGGCGGACTTGTCGGCCATCTGCGTCATATCCGCGCCCTGCACGCGAGTCTTGGCGTACTCCAGTGCATTCAGGTAGCCGCTGGACAGCGTCCCGGCCGACAGCACGCCCACCATCATGCGGGCGTTCTCGATCACCTTGAACATCTGGGCGATGCCGTTGTGCACCTCGCCGACCAGGTAGCCGACGGCGGGCTTGCCGTCGCCGTAGGTCAGCTCGCAGGTGGGCGAGGACTTGATGCCCATCTTGTGCTCGAGGTTGGTGACGTTCACGCCGTTGCGCTCGCCGAGTTCCATTGTCTGCGTGTCGAACAGGAACTTCGGCACCGCGAACAGCGACAGGCCCTTGGTGCCCGGGCCCGCGCCCTCCGGCCGCGCCAGGGTCAGGTGGATGATGTTGTCGGCGGTGTCGCCGACGTCGCCACCGGAGATGAAGCGCTTCACACCCTCGATGTGCCAGGTGCCGTCAGGCTGCCGCACGGCCTTGGTGCGGCCCATGCCGACATCGGAGCCGGCGTCCGGCTCGGTGAGCACCATCGTTCCGCCCCAGCGGTTGTCCCACGCGTGCTTGGCCCAGCGCTGCTGCTCCTCGGTGCCCTCGTTGTAGAGCACGGTGTGCATGAGCGGGCCCATGTTGAAGAAGCTCGCCGAATTGTGCGCCGCGACAAGCATTTCCTGCGTCGCCCACACCAGCGGCGACGGCGCGTTCACGCCGCCCATCGCCTCCGGCATGCCCAGCGCCGACCACCCGGCCTCGTTCACCGCGGCGACGGTCTTGCGCAGCGAATCCGGGACGATGATGGAGTGGTTGGCGGCGTCGAACTGCACGGGGTTGCGGTCCGCGTCGACGAACGACTCCGCGACCGGCCCCTCCGCCAGCCGCAGCACCTCGGCCAGGATGCCGCGCGCGGTCTCCGTATCCAGATCGCCGTAGGCGCCGCCGTCCAGCAGCGTCCCGATTCCCAGCACCTCGAACAAGTTGAACTCGATATCCCGAACGTTCGCCTTGTAGTGCGACACGGACCGGCCTCCTCGACTGGGTCGAATTGCAGCGCGCCCGCGGACCGCACGCGCTGGGTTGATGTTGTCCCTGGAGGTTGCCGTACGGCCGTCCGGTTACGCAACCGTAGGCTCCGCGGCGGCAGGTGAATTCTTTGTACCTCGTACAAATCCGATACAGCAGGGCAAACGCTTCGCACCCGGAAGGAGTTCGCCGCCGTCCTCATACTGTTCGGCGATTTGCCAGCGATATGCCCGAATGGCCCGGTACCGCCGGTCACGGTTGCCGGAATCACCCCGCGCGAAAATCGGCATTGCTCACTCCGGACGCGTTCCGGGCGCTGATATCTTGGTCCGCATGGGTTCGGATTCGGCGGTGCGGCCGCGGCAGCGCGCACAACATCTCGGACCCGAACGCCGCCGGCCGCAGGTGCTCGACGCCGCGCTGCGGATCGCCGTCGAGGACGGCATCGCGGCCGTCACCGTCGCCGCGGTCGCCGAGCGACTCGAGGTCACGAGACCGGTCGTCTACGCCTGCTATGCCGACCGTGTCGAGCTCATCGACGCCCTGCTGCAGCGCGAGGAGTCCTACCTGCTCGGCGGCATCATGGACGCCCTGCCGCGCCGTCGCGTCGAGGCCGACGAGGGGGTCTTCGTCGAGGGGTTCCGGGCGCTGCTCGAGACCGTCGCCGCCCGGCCCGACACCTGGAAGCTGCTGTACGGCAACCCCGATCCCGCGGTCGCGGGCTCCTTCGGCCGCGGCCGCCGCCTCGCCGTCGAGCGCTGCACCCGCCGCCTGCGACCCACCCTGCACGCGTGGGGCACCGTGGATGCCGAGCGCAAGCTCCCCGCCCTGGTCGAGCTGTGGGTCTCCGCGGGCGAGGGCGCCGTGCGCACGCTGCTGGCGGGCGACGGCGCCTGGAGCCCCGAGGATCTGGGCGCGTTCATCGGCGCGGCGGTGTACCGCGCGCTGCGCGACGCCTGAGCATCGCGGCCGCCCCGCGCCGTCAGCCACGCGTGATCATCCACACCAGTGCCGGATAACCCGCCGCGTAGGTCAGCAGGAATGTGTTCAAACCCATTGCCACCCAACACATCAGGTGGAAGAACAGCCCGATACCCAGCAGCGTGAACGCGATCGGAGGATCGGCGAACCACACCACGAAGAACAGCGCCTCGAACACCGCGGCCGACACTCCGGCCAAGTGCTGCAACGGTTTCGGGATGACGCGAGCCAGGTGTGGATTGCCGTAGCAGGACGAGGTGAGGATGAGGTGCATGGCGTTGCCGGTGGTCCAGGCCCGCGATACCAGCTTCGACCAGCCCGCCACCAGATACGAGCCGGTCATGTGGGCACAGATCACCAGCAGTATCACCCGGGCGGCCGTCTCGGTCGGCGCGAGGGAGTACGCCGCTGTCGCGAGGGTCAGAAGCAGGGCCAGCTGATCGGCCCCGTCCCGGCCGAACGGGAAGCGGACGGCCAGCAGGAGCGCGAAAACCACTGTGGCGAAACCGGATACGGCGGCGATCGGAGTGCGCCACGCCAGCACCGACACCGCGGCGCTGAGTGGGCCCGCCACCAGGTAGGCCGTGGTCGCGCGGGGCGAGGAGAACAGCCGATCGACCGGTCGCCCGGCCGGACTGTTGAGCACGCTGTGCCGCAAGCGCAGAATGCCCCAGTCCAACAGTCCGCCCGTGGTCCGGGCGCCGGCGCGCGGGGGCCGCCGGGGCACGCGGGGGGCCCCCCCCCGCGCGGGCGGCCGCCCCCCCCCCCGGGGGCGGGGGGCGCG
>NZ_JARWQD010000383.1 GCF_029869545.1 Nocardia wallacei
CGCCTTCGCGGTGCGCGAGGGCTCGGTAGGCCACCGTCGCCTGCCCACGCACGAATCCCACTCCGGCCCAATGCTTTCCGACTACCGGCCCGGGGCCGCCCCCCCCCCCCCCCCCCGGCCCCCCCCCCCCCCCCCACCCCCCCCCCCCCCCCCCCCCCCCCCACAACCCCCCCCCCCCCCCACCCCCCCCCCACCCCACCCCCCCCCCCCCCCCCCCCCCCCCCCCCCCCCCCCCCCCCCCCCCTCCCCCCCCCCCCCCCCCCCCCCCCCCCCCCCCCCCCCGGGCGCCGGCCCCCCCGGGGAGCTGTGGTGGACAACCCGTGTTCGCCTACGGCGAAGTTGGGGGGTTCTCGGGGCATCCCAAGGTGTACCGAATACGTTCTGTGGGGGTTGCGGACTAGGGTGAGGGCCATGACAGTCGCCCGGTCTGCCGAGTCCGTGAAAGCAGTTGTCAAAGCGTACGACGTTCGCGGTGTGGTCGGCGAGCAGATCGACGCGGACTTCGTGCGGGACGTGGGGGCCTCCTTCGCGCGGCTGATGCGCGGCGAGGGCGCCACCCGCGTCGTCGTCGGGCACGATATGCGCGAGTCGTCGCCGGGGCTGACGGGGGCCTTCGCCGAGGGCGTCCTCGAGCAGGGCCTCGACATCGTCCAGATCGGCCTGGCCTCCACCGACGAGCTGTACTTCGCCTCCGGCCACCTGAGCTGCCCGGGCGCCATGTTCACCGCCAGCCACAATCCGGCACGCTACAACGGCATCAAGCTGTGCCGGGCCGAGGCGCTCCCGGTCGGGCAGGACACGGGCCTGGCCACCATCACCGAGGAACTGATCGGCGGCGTGCCCTCCTACGACGGCCCGCGCGGCACCGCGACCGAGCAGAACCTGCTCGACGCATACGCCGAATTCCTGCGCGACCTGGTCGATCTCAGCGCGATCCGCCCCCTGCAGATCGCCGTCGACGCCGGCAACGGCATGGGCGGCTACACCGTCCCGGCGGTGCTCGGCCCGGTATCGCAGCTGACCATCGCGCCGCTGTACTTCGAACTGGACGGCACCTTCCCCAACCACGAGGCCAATCCGCTGGATCCGAAGAACCTGGTGGATCTGCAGCGCCACGTCCGCGAGACGGGCGCCGACATCGGCCTGGCCTTCGACGGCGACGCCGACCGCTGCTTCGTCGTCGACGAGCGCGGCGAGCCGGTGTCCCCCTCCGCGATCACCGCGCTGGTGGCCGAGCGGGAGCTGGCCAAGGAGCCCGGCGCCACCGTCATCCACAACCTCATCACCTCGCACGCCGTGCCGGAGCTGGTGACCGAGCTGGGCGGCACGCCGGTACGCACCCGGGTCGGGCACTCGTTCATCAAGCAGCAGATGGCCGCCACGGGCGCGATCTTCGGCGGCGAGCATTCCGCGCACTACTACTTCCGCGAATTCTGGGGTGCCGATTCCGGCATGCTCGCGGCCCTGCACGTGCTGGCCGCGCTCGGCGAGAAGGACCGGCCGATGTCGGAGCTGGCGTCGGCGTATGCAACATATGCGGCGTCCGGGGAGATCAACTCCACAGTGGACGACGCACAGGAGCGGACGATGGCGGTCGTCGCGGCGTTCGAGGGCCGGGCCAAGGCGGTCGACCGGATGGACGGGGTGACCGTGCAACTGCCCGACCACGCCTGGTTCAACCTGCGCGCCTCCAATACCGAACCGCTGCTTCGCCTCAACGTCGAGGCTCGATCGCAGGAGGAAGTAGACGCACTCGTAACCGAGATCCTGAGCATCGTCCGCGACTGACTGGAATAGTGGAATCACAAGATGCGAATTCGTTCGCAGTGACAGCTTCATCCGGGCGAACACCCGGCAAGGTGACCCGATTGAGGGGAGGTGGCAACGCCCGATGATCGCAGGGACACCGATACTCGACCTCGATGACGTCGCCTCGCTGGAGGCCGCCGACTCCGGCGGGACGCTGCGCTCGGCCGCCTCCGGCGGCGCCCAGGTGCGCGCCACCGCCGCGGCGGTCGAGGAGGACGCGCTCGCCCGTCTGCACGATCTGCGCCCGCGCAGCCTGGTGCTGGTATCCGGCACCGGCCGCGCCGGGCGGGCCGCTGCGCTGCTGGTGGCCGCGCTGGGCGACCGCGCCGGACTGCCCATCGTCCACACGGGAGCCATCCCGCAGTGGGTGGGCCCGCTGGACGCGGTCCTCGTCGCCGGGGACGACGCGGGCGATCCGCGCCTGATCGACGCGGTGGATCGCGCCGTCAAGCGCGGCGCCGAGGTGGTCGTGGCCACCCCGGACGAGGGCCCGCTGCGGGCCGCGACCGCCGGGCGAGCCGCGCTGCTGCCGCCCCGGGTGCGCGTGCTCGACCACAATCGGCTACTGCGATTCGTGGCCGTCGGGGTCGCGGTGCTGCGGGCCGTCGACCCGTCCCGGATCGGTCCGCTGGTGCCGGATCTGAACGCGCTCGCCGACGTCCTCGATGCCGAGGCACTGCGCGACGGGCCGCACAACGAGGTATTCCACAACCCGGCAAAGGCGCTGGCCGCCCGCATGCGGGAGCGGCGCATCGTGCTGACCGGAGACTCCCCCGCGGCCGTCGAGGTGGCCGCGCACGCCGCCGAGGTGCTGCTGCCTGCGGCCGGGCAGATCGCCGCCGCCACCGACCTCGCCGGTGCGGTGGCCGCCAATCCGCGCATGGTCGAGGCGGCGGGCGCCGCCGCGCCCGGGTTGGATACGCGGTTGCACGACGGGCCGCTCGGCGGACCGGCGCCGGGGGGGGGGGCGCGGGGGGTGGGGGGGAGGGGCCCCCCCCCC
>NZ_JARWQD010000384.1 GCF_029869545.1 Nocardia wallacei
CCTATGGGCAGTAGGGGATCGGGCACCGCCCGGGCAGGCGGCTGGGCGCCGGCGGGCCCCCCCGCGGGGGGAATAAAAAGCAGACCCCCCCCGCCGCGTCCGCCCCCCCCCCGGCGGGGGGGGGTTCCCCCGCGGCGGGGGGCCGGTTTTTTTACCCCCCCGGGGGGGGGGCCGCGGCGCCCAGCCGCCTGCCCGGGCGGTGCCCGATCCCCTACTGCCCATAGGGATTCGACCCTCGCACGCACCCTCCCGGGCGGCGGCGGCATTCACCGGTCGCCGCAGTGCAGCCGCCAAGAGAGATAGCTGCCGGTCGCGGCCGCGTAGCGCTCCAGCGTCGAGATGCGCAGATCCACCTGCCCCGTCTCCAGCCGGGCCACGGCCGATTGCGAGGTGCCCATCCGGGCGGCGATTTCGGTCTGCGACAGGCCCGCGGCCTGACGCCGGGCGACCAGATCCTCCAGCAGGCGGCGGTGGTCGGCGGCCATGCGCTCGGCCAGCTCGCGGAATCGGGGCAGGGGCGGCGGATCGCCCCGCTTTCTCATATCGATGACGGTATCTCGCCGATGCGACCACCGGGTCGGCCGATACCTGCTCGACCACGGAATGTGACCTTCGGCCGTACCCCGCGCACCGGCCCACCGACTATCGTGACCTCACCTGCCGCATTCGGATTGGACCTCACCATGATCAAGGTGTTCCTGGTCGACGACCACGAGATCGTCCGCCGCGGCCTGATCGATCTGCTCGAGGGCGATCCGGCGCTGACGGTGGTCGGCGAGGCGGGAGATGTCGCACACGCGCTGGCCCGGATTCCGGCGCTGCGCCCGGACGTGGCGGTCCTCGACGTCCGGCTGCCCGACGGCAACGGTATCGAACTGTGCCGGGACCTGTTGTCGCGCTTCGACGAGCTGCGCTGCCTGATCCTGACCTCCTACACCGACGAGCAGGCCATGCTCGACGCCATCCTCGCGGGCGCCAGCGGCTACGTCATCAAGGACATCAAGGGCATGGAGCTGGCGGCGGCGATCAAGGCCGTTGGTTCGGGCCGCTCACTGCTGGACAATCGCGCCGCCGCCGCGCTGATGGAACGGCTGCGCCGCAGCACTCAGCCCGACGGCCCCCTCGCCTCGCTCACCGAACAGGAGCGCAAACTGCTGGATCTGCTGGGCGACGGGCTCACCAACCGGCAGATCGCGGAGCGAATGTTCCTGGCGGAGAAGACGGTCAAGAACTACGTCTCGCGGCTGCTGGCCAAGCTGGGCATGGAACGCCGCACCCAGGCGGCGGTGTACGCGTCGAAACTGCGCACGGGTCATCGCGCCGCGAATTGGACCGAGAGCACGGCGAACTGAGCGCGGTCAGGATCCCGCGCCGGCGAGGTCGCCGTGC
Source organism: Nocardia wallacei (assembly GCF_029869545.1). Classification (GTDB taxonomy): domain Bacteria; phylum Actinomycetota; class Actinomycetes; order Mycobacteriales; family Mycobacteriaceae; genus Nocardia; species Nocardia wallacei_A. Next base: position 1,390 of record NZ_JARWQD010000384.1, read on the forward strand.
CGCGACACCGCTGCGGTGTCGAACGGATCCACCGTCGGGTTCTCGCGGCCCATCTCCAGGCGGTACCGCATCGACGGCACACCCCAGTCGCTGCATACCGCGAGGTCCAGCGCCTGGCGGCTCTTCATGTACACGTAGGAAAGCAGGCAGCGCAACGGTTCCCGGTCCTGCGGCGGCAGTGCCTCGATGCGCTCGCCCAGCCGCCCGAGCGCGTCGCGCTGGCACGACAGCGCGTAGACCGACCCGCCCCGGCGGGCGGCCGCCAGCGCCGTCCCCAGTTCGTTCTCGTAGTCGGCGCGAGACCCGGACAGCCAGTGCAGGCGGTCGGCCACCGCGGCCCGGCTCGAGCTGTCGACGTATTCGTAGAGTTTGCCCACGCCCCGCTCGTACGGGTCCGCGGGATCCAGCTCGTCGGCCGCGGTCCGCAACGCCAGGACGGCACGCCGTACGCTGCGGACGTTGCCGGGGCTGGGTAACTCTCGCAGCGCGTCCAGACACGAAAGTAGTTGCCGCTCCAGGCTGTTCATGATCGCCTCCAGTCGAGGACACCGGGCACCCGAGCTTCACCGTGCATCACATTGCCGCCGAACGCTAGGGCACATAGCCCTCTGTTGCGGGGACCGCCGGTCGGGTCGGCCGTGCCGCGTGTCGCCGCCGCCGACCCTGTCATTTCCCGCGAGTACCGCCGTGACGTCCCGATACACTGCAGCTGACAGGTCCGTGCGCGTCCAGAGATCGGGAATCGGAGATATGACCGAGGGAGCGGGTTCCTACTCGGTGCGCGCAACCTTGTCGCAGTTACGCCTGCGGGAGCTGCTCGGCGAGGTGCGCGAGCGCGTCGAGCAGATCATCGATGTGCGCGACCGGATGGACGGGCTGGTCGAGGCGATGCTGGCCGTCACCTCCGGCCTGGACCTGGACCGCACCCTGACCACGATCGTGCACACCGCGACCAGCCTGGTCGACGCCCGCTACGGCGCACTCGGCGTGCGCGGCCACGACCGGCAGCTCAGCCAGTTCATCTACCACGGCATCGACGCCGAGACCAAGGCACAGATCGGTGACCTACCCGAGGGACACGGCGTCCTCGGGCTGCTGTTCCGCCAGCCGACACCGATCCGCCTGGACAACCTCACCGACCATCCGGCCTCGGTCGGGTTCCCGGCCGATCATCCGCCCATGCGCACCTTTCTCGGGGTCCCCGTCCGCGTCCGCGACGAGATCTTCGGCAATCTCTATCTGACCGAGAAGTCCGGCGGCCAGCGGTTCACCGAGGACGACGAGCTGATCATGCACGCGCTGGCCGCGGCGGCCGGTATCGCCATCGACAACGCGCGGCTCTACGAGTCCGCGCGCACCCGGCGGGATTGGATCGAGGCCATCGGCGATGTCACGACCGAATTCCTGGCCGGTACCGACTCCCAGGAGGTGCTGTCGCACCTGGTGGAGAACGTGCGGCAGCTGACCCGCTCGGAGCGGGTGGTGCTGGCCGTCGCGCCCGATACCGATACCCCTCCCGACGAGGTCGGCGAGCTGGTGATCGCCCAGTACGCGGGGCCGCCCGAGGGCAGGCCCGACGGTCCGGTCGAGGTGCGCGGCACCATCATCGGCGAGGCGTTCACGCGGCGCGCCCCGCGGCGGATCGACGACGTCCGCACCGTGCCACTAATCTCCGTGATCCCCGGTGCCGGGCCGGAGCTGGTGTTGCCGCTGCACACACCGGATGCCGCCTTCGGGGTGCTGATCACGGTGCGCCACCCCGAATCGGCGCCGTACGACGACGAAATGCTGGATCTGGCCTCGGCGTTCACCGATCAGGCGGCGCTGGTCATGCAGCTGGCCGACACCCAGGTGCGGATGCGGGAGCTCGATATCCTCTCCGACCGCGACCGCATCGCGCGCGATCTGCACGATCATGTCATCCAGCGGCTGTTCGCCATCGGGCTCGGACTGCAGGGCACGGTGCCGCGCGTGCGCACGCCGGAGGTGCGCGTGCGGCTGACCGACGCCATCAGCGATCTGCAGGACGTCGTGCAGGAGATCCGCACCTCGATCTTCGACCTGCACGGTGGCAGCTCCGGGGCCCGGTTGCGCCAGCGCCTGCAGCAGGCCATCGGCCAGCACACCGACGACAGCGATATCCGGACGTCACTGCACGTGTCCGGGCCGCTGCTGGTGGTCGGCGCCGAACTCGGCGAGCACGCGGAGGCCGTCGTGCGCGAGGCGGTCAGCAATGCCGTGCGGCACTCCGGCGCGACGACGATCGAGGTCGCGATCGTGATCGCCGACGACCTCACCGTCACCGTCACCGATGACGGCCGCGGCATCCCCGACGAGGTCACGCGGAGCGGTCTGCGCAATCTGGCACACCGTGCAGAATCGGCCGGTGGCCGGTTCTCGGTCTCGGCGGTCACCGAGGACGGGCAGCACGGGACCGTGCTGTGCTGGTCGGTCCCGCTGCGCTGAGCGGGCCGATACCGATCAGAACGATGCTCAGGCGGTACGCGTTTCCGGGACGGCGTCGGCCTTGGACCTGCTCCTGGCGAAGCGCAGCACGCCGTCCTCGAGCGGTCCCTTGCGCAGCAGCGCGCGGTCGCGGAAGTAGTTGTTGATCACCTTCCACGGGCCGCGGGTGCCCTGCCGCGGCATCACCGCATCGCCGCGGGTGATGTAGCCGGAGGTCAGCGCGCCGCCCATCAGCGACTGCGTCGAGATGTCGCCGGGCTCGGGCACCGCCTCGAACGTGCTGTAGCCGTGGTCGCGCATGTGGTTGAGCAGGCGGCAGAAGTATTCCGCGGCCAGATCCGCCTTCAGCGTCCAGGAGGCGTTGGTGTAGCCGATCACCACCATCGCGTTCGGAATGCCGCCCAGCAGCGCGCCCTTGTAGGCGACCCGATCGCGCACCGACACCGGCTCGCCGTCCAGCTCGAGCGCGGCCCCGCCGAGCATCTGCACGTTGAGCCCGGTGGCGCTGATGACGATATCGGCCTCCAGCTCCTCCCCCGATTCCAGCCGGATACCGGTCTCGGTGAACGTGTCGATCCGGTCGGTCACGATCGAGGCCCGCCCGCTGCGCAGCACCTTGAACAGGTCGCCGTTGGGCACCACGCACAGCCGCTGGTCCCACGGGTTGTAGCCGGGGCTGAAGTGCCGCATGTCGATCGTCGGCCCGACCTGCGCGCGCACCGCCGCCAGCAGCAGCCGCCGCGACAGCTTCGGGCTGGTGCGCGAGAGCTGGAAGCTGGCGCGCTGCAGCGCGATATTGCGGGCGCGGCCCGTCCGATAGGCCACGGCGGCAGGCATTTTCGCGTACTTCATGCCGACCGCGACGGGGTCGTCGGACGGCAGCGCCATGATGTAGGTCGGCGAGCGCTGCAGCATCGTGATGTGCGCGGTGTCGTCGCTCATCGCCGGGATCAGCGTGATGGCGGTGGCACCGCTGCCGATGACGACCACCCGCTTGCCGCGGTAGTCCAGGTCCTCGGGCCAGTGCTGCGGATGCACGATCGGGCCGCGGAAGTTCTCCTCGCCCGGGAACTTCGGGCGGTAGCCGTTGTCGTAGTCGTAGTAGCCGGTGCAGCCGACGAGGAAGTTCGCCGTATAGGTCTCGGTCTTGCCGGTCTGTTCGTCGAGGGCGGTCACGGTCCACAGCTGCTCGGCGCTCGACCAGTTCGCGCGGGTGACGGTGCGGCCGAAGCGGATGTGCGGGGTGACGCCGTACTCCTCGGCGGTCTCGGCGATGTAGCGGCGGATGTGCGGGCCGTCGGCCAGCACCTTGGTGCCGTGCCAGGGACGGAAGCCGTAACCGAAGGTCAGCATGTCGGAATCGGAGCGAATGCCCGGATACCGGAACAGGTCCCAGGTGCCGCCGATGGCGGTCCGCCGCTCCAGGATCGCGTAGCTGCGCCCGGTCCCCTCGCGGGTCAGGTGGCAGGCCATTCCGATGCCGGACAGACCCGCGCCGATGATCAGTACGTCGACATGCCGCGCCATTGAGGTACTCGTTTCGTGTGTCATCAGACCCGGACGTCTGCGACCGGGCTCACCCGCAGGGTACGTGTTATCGAAGGTTACGTCTAGCTGACCAGCTGGCGGCCCCGCGTCGCTATCGCCCGCGCGGCCGTCGAGTCACGCGAACATCACGATTCGAGCACCATCGGCCACCGGTCGGTGCAACACTGGAGCAAGCGCCGCGGCGCCCGCTCAGCGTCCACCGAGCACACCCGTCCCCGTCCGGAGATGTGTCGTGAATTGCCCTGTAGCACAACTGAATCCCGCCGACGTCCCGATACTCACAGCGAAACGACCGGCCGGTTGGCAATTGTCGCGCCGCCTGCGCGAGTGCGACGAGTTCTTCTCCCGGCCCGAACTCGGCCACCTCCCCGAACAGCGCCGCCGCACCGCGCTGACGCAGCTGCGGGAATCCGGCAGCTACCGCCAGACGCTGGACGAGATCTGCATGGGCGCCCGGCTGGCCTGGCGCAACCACGATCGCTGCGTGGGCCGCATGCACTGGCGCTCGCTCGACGTCATCGACGCGCGCTCGGCGTCGAACGCGGCCGAACTCGCCGACGCCTGCTGGGAGCACCTGCGCCGGGCCCGCCACGGCCGCACGCTGCGCTGCCTGGTGACCGTCGGCCCGCCCGCCGAGCCCGACCGGTTGCCGTTCCGGATCATCAGTCCGCAGCTCATCCGCTATGCCGGTTATCGCCGCCCCGACGGGAGCGTCCTCGGCGACCCGGCCAATGTCGCGCTCACCGAGCTCGCCCGCAAGCTCGGCTGGTGGGGCGCCGGGACCGCGTTCGATGTGCTGCCCGTCCTGATCAGCACCCCCACCGAGCCGCTGCGCTGGTTCGACGTGCCGCGGGAGCTGGTCGGCGAGATCCACCTCGAGCATCCCGACTTCCGCTGGTTCGCCGAGCTGGGGCTGCGCTGGCCCGCGATCCCGGCGGTGTCGAATATGGATCTCGAGATCGGCGGGGTGACCTATCCGGCCGCGCCGTTCAACGGCTGGTACGTGTCCACCGAGATCGGCGCCCGCAATCTCGCCGACACCGACCGGTACGACATGCTGCCGGTGATCGCCGAGCGGATGGGCCTGGACACCGCCAGCGAGCGCACGCTCTGGCGCGACCGGGCGCTGGTCGAGCTGAATGTGGCCGTGCTGCACAGCTATCGGCAGGCCGGGGTGTACCTGGTCGACCACCACACGGTGGCCAGGCAGTTCGTCGAACACGTCGAGCGGGAGCGCGCCGCCGGGCGCCGCTGCCCCACCGACTGGTCGTGGATCAACCCGCCCATGTCCGCCGCGCTGACACCGACCTTCCACCGCTACTACGACCCGCCCGACCCCGATATCCGCCCGAACTTCGTCCGCCGCACCTGACCCGCGGCACCCGCTGCGGCCCGGCATCGGCTGCGGCCGTGCAGTCCGTGCATCGTTTCCGTCGCGTGGGCCCGGGTATCCGGCGCAGCAGCCGGAGAACGGGAGGAGTGGACGATGACCGCCAGCGAATACATTCCCGACGGGGCGGATCTGGAGACGCTGCGCAAGGCGGCGGGCGAATGCCGCGGCTGCGACCTCTACCGGCACGCCACCCAGGCCGTATTCGGGGCGGGCCCGGGCGATGCCCGTGTCGTCATGATCGGCGAACAACCCGGTGACCGGGAGGACGTGGTCGGCCAGCCGTTCGTCGGCCCGGCCGGGCGGCTGCTCAACCGGGCGCTCGCCGAGGCCGCAATCGACCGCAGCATGGTGTACCTGACCAATGCGGTGAAGCATTTCAAGTTCGAGGAACGTGGCAAGCGGCGCATTCACCAGCAGCCCGGCCGGACCGAGATCGTGGCCTGCCGTCCCTGGCTCGAGGCCGAGCTGGCAGTCGTGCGGCCCGAACTGGTGGTGTGCCTGGGCGCCGTGGCCGCGCGGTCGATATTCGGGCCCTCGTTCCGGGTCACCCGCCAGCGCGGCGAGGTGATCGCACTCGAGGACTACCGCGCCGCGGCGACGGTGCATCCGTCGGCCGTCCTGCGCGCACCCGATCGCGACGGGGCCTACGCGGAGTTCCTCGGCGATCTGCGCGCGATGCGGACCGCCATGGACTGAACCCGCGCGACCGGGCGCGCCGCGGCCGCACCGCGCGATCGGTGGCCGCCCTCGCGCCACCGCCTCACCGCAGCGCCGCCTCGAGGGCCGCACCGGCCCCGGCCGAGGCCAGCCCGATCAGGACCGCACCCACGGCGACCGTGACCACGCGACCGCGCCCCGCGCCGCGGCCCCGGGCCATCCGCACCCAGCACAGCACCGCGACCACCGTGGCAAGGACATGAACCCAGACAAGATGGCGCAATAGTTCGACGTGGGAACCCGATCCGGGCGGGGACTCCGTCCCCGGATTCTCCAGTTGGACGCGAACAACATCCTGAGCAGCGGTGAGTATCATCTCGGGCCCGACCTTTCCTCGCCCGTCCGGCCGCCGCCGCGCGGCCGGTAGTACCGGAGACATTCCACCGTATCGCCACGAGCAAACGCTCAGATAACGATCGGCGTGTCTCCGTGCTCCCGGAGCGTACGGCGGTAAACGCGACCTGCGGATACGGTCGAGTCTGCTGGTCCCCGTCATCCGGGCTAGGCTGACCCAGGCACGCGTCCAGCGCCACCCTCGACAACGACGTCGCTCCCGGTGCGCCGACGCCACCGTGTCCGGGTCTGTGGACTGACAGTGAGGATTCGAACAACGTGCATGAGCTCGAAAGTTTCTCCACTCGCACCGGAGGTTTCCGCAATGTCGTGGTAACCGCCGTAGAGATGACGACGTCGATCGGTAAGGACACCGAAAGCAGCTGGGATGCCCTGCTTTCCGGGGCCAGCGGCATCAAAACGCTGACCGATCCGGAGATCGTGGACAAGCAGCTTCCGAATGCCATCGGCGGCAAGCTGATTCACGACCCGACCCAGGACCTCGAGCGGATCCGCAAGCGCCGCATGTGCTACGTGCAGCAGATGTCGTACGCGATGGGCAAGCGGGTGTGGAAGACCATCGGCGAGCCCGAGGTCGACAAGGACCGGCTCGGGGTGATCATCGGCACCGGCCTCGGCGGCGCCGACACCATCGTCGAGGCCAACGACGCGATGCGCGCGGGCGGCTACCGCAAGGTCTCGCCGTTCGCGGTGCCGATGAGCATGCCCAACGGCGTGTCGGGGGTGGTCGGCCTGGAGATCGGTGCGCGGGCCTGCGTGGTCACGCCGGTCTCGGCCTGCGCCTCGGGCAACGAGGCGCTGGTGCACGCGTGGCGCTCGATCATCCTCGGCGAGGCCGACATGATCGTCGCCGGCGGCGTCGAGGGCTATATCAACCCGATGGCGATCGCCGGATTCTCCATGGCGCGGGCGCTGAGCTCCCGCGTCGACGAGCCCGAGAAGGCCTCCCGCCCGTTCGATCGCGATCGCGACGGATTCGTCTTCGGCGAGGCCGCCGCGCTGCTGGTGCTCGAATCCGAGGAGCATGCGCTGGCGCGCGGGGCGAAGCCGCTGGCGCGGCTGCTCGGCGCCGGGCTGACCGCCGACGGCTACCACATGGTCGCCCCCGACCCCGAGGGGCTGGGCTGCGCGCGCGCCATGCGGCGGGCCATCCAGACCGCGGGCGTCTCCCCGGCCGATGTCGACCACGTCAACGCGCACGCCACCGGCACCGGCCTCGGCGATCTGGCCGAGGCCAAGGGCATCGCCGCCGCGATCGGCACCCACCCCGCGGTGTACGCGCCGAAGTCCGCGCTGGGCCACTCCGTCGGCGCCGTCGGCGCGCTGGAGGCGATCATTTCCGTGCTCTCGCTGCGCGACCAGGTGATTCCGCCGACGCTGAACCTCGACAACCAGGACCCCGAGGTCGATCTCGACATCGTGCACAGCAAGCCGCGCTACGGCAATGTCGAGTTCGCGATGAACAACTCGTTCGGGTTCGGCGGGCACAACGCCGCCGTGCTGTTCGGAAAGTACTGAGCCACACGACCTCCGGAGCAGGCGCCGGCGAACCACTGCCGGTCCGGCGTCCTCCGGGCGTCTCAGACGAGGGTCAGGCGGTGGCGACGCGCTGCGCGCCCTGCTCCGTCGCGCCGACCAGCTCGTCGAAGCGGGCGATCACCTTGTCGTGGTACATGCCGAACAGATCCTCGAACAGCGCCAGCTGCGATTCGGTCGGTCCGGAGTCGGACTCCCACACCGCCGCCAGGCCGCGCCAGACCAGCACGTGCAGGTCCGGGGAGACGGCGTAGAACGCCTCGACGGCCTCCGGGACCTCGAGCACCATCTCGCCGATGGAGTTCAGGACCGCGCGCTGCATGGTCTGCCCCAGCGCGGTGACGAGGCGGCGCACCAGGCCCAGCTCGATGGTGAACAGCCGACTGCGGTCGGGATTCTCGCTGCGCGCCAACGCCTCCAGTTCATCGATGGCGACCTTCAGCTCGGCCGGATCGTGGCCGTGTTCCTCGTGGGTGTAGGACAGCAGCGCGCCCAGCACGATGCCGCGCTCCTCCTCGACGATGTCGGCGAACATCTCCGCCGCGATCTCGGGGGTGTCCATCGACATCCGCAACAGCCGCCCGTACACCTCGACGCCGCCCTCGGCACGCACATCGCGGATGGTGAATCCCTTGCCGCGGTGCGCATCGACGAATCCGTAGGACTCCAACCGGCCCAGAATCAGCTGTGCGGTAGCGCGATTGAGATCGAACTCCTCGGCGACCTGGCGAACAGACGGCATCAGGCCGCCGGGAGCGTACTGCCCGGACGCGACGCGACGAGCAAGCACGTCGGCGACGTCGGCGACGACCGTCTGGGCTCCCATCATGTCACCTTTCCACAACTTTCGGATACGTCCCAGACAGTCTAAGCTCTCATGTGCCAAACTGCACGTGCGTTCATCGGCGGGGACGCGCACACAATGGAGTGAGAAATGCCGGTCCGACGCGTGGGTGAGCCATCGAACGGCAAACGTTCCGATGGCGGCAAGCGCGCGTTCACCCGCCGCCCCAAGGGAATTCCCCCGGCGCGCACGACCGTCCGCAACGCCAAGCTCGCCGCGCTCCCGGTCGCCTACGCCGGGCGGCAGGCCGCCGGTGCCGGGCGCCGCGCGCTGGGCCGTCCGGCCGCCGAGGTCGAACTCGATATCCAGGTGCGTACCGCCCAGCACATTTTCGAGGTGCTCGGCGAGCTCAAGGGGTGCGCGGCCAAACTCGGGCAGCTGCTGTCGATCTACGAGCTGGCGCTGCCGCCGGAGCTGGCGGCGCCCTATCGGACCGCGCTCACCCAGCTGCAGGATTCGACCCCGACGATGCTGCCGGGCGCCGTGCGCAAGGCGATGGCGGCCAGCCTCGGCGACAGCTGGCAGTGGTACTTCCGCGAATTCGACGCCCGCAGTGCGGCCTCCGCGTCGATCGGGCAGGTGCATCGCGGGGTCTGGCGCGACGGGCGGCCGGTGGCGGTCAAGGTGATGTTTCCCGGCGCCCGCGCCTCGGTGCTGTCCGACCTCGACCAGCTGCGCCGAATCTCGTTGCTGGCCACCGTGTTCGTGCCCGCCGCCGACGTGAAGTCGGTGACCGAGGCGATCTGCGCCTGCGTGGCCGAGGAGCTCGACTATGCCGCCGAGGCCGGGTACCAGAGGGCGTTCGCCGACGCCTACGCCGGTGATCCGGACTTCTTCGTCCCCGCGGTGATCGCCCAGGACGGCGATGTGGTGGTCGGCGAATGGGTCGAGGGCACACCGGTCTCGCGCCTCATCGCCGACGGCACGCAGGCCGAGCGCAATCGCGCCGGCCTGCTGATCGTGCGCTTCCTGCTGTCGTCGTGGCGGCGCACGGGACTGCTCTACACCGACCCGCATCCCGGGAACTTCCGGATCATGCCCGACGGCCGCCTGGGCGTACTCGACTTCGGGGCGTGCACCCCGTGGCCCGGCGCGGGCTTCGACGAGCTGGTCCGCGACATCTGCGGCGCGGCCGTCAACGGCGACGCCGCCGAATTCGAGGCCGCCTTCCGCCGGCACGGATTCGTCGATGCCGACCGGGGTTTCGACGTCGACGCGGCGCACCAGGCGATGGCGGCGGTCTGCGAGCCCATGGTGCGCCCCACCTTCCGGCTCAGCACCGACTGGTTGCGCCGGCACGTGCGCCGCGCGCTCGACCCGCAGCTGTCGAACGTCAACCGGCAGCTGACCATGCCCGCGGAGTTCACGCCGTTCGCACGGGCGATCCTCACCGCCCTCGGCGTGGTCTGCCAGCTCGGCACCGAGGGGCCGATCCGCGACGAATTCGTGTGTGGCTCACCGGAACTCGCCGCGGAGATCGCGCGCTACGACCGGCTGCACGCGCAGCCCACCGACCTGGCGGTCGCGCGGCAGCGGCGCGCGGGTGGCGGACCGGCCCGTCCGTGGTTCTCGGTGGTCGGCTGAATCCCTTCTCCGCATCGACATTTCCGGTCACACCGGCGCGATGGCGACCCAGACAGACCGCCTGCTCGGTTATCATCAGCACGCGGGGCCCAGCACGGCGACCGGTGCAGGCGGCCGGACCTCTCGCCCGTGCTCGAACGGCGAACCGCTCGTGAACCGTTCCACACCAGGGGGTGTCGGCTGTGTCCACGCGAAAGTACTGGGGTGCGGTCGCCTCGGCGACAGCGATCACCGCGGCCACCTTGTCGGGCGCCGCGCCTACCGCGCAGGCGGCCCCGAATTGTCCGGATATGTATGTCGTCGCCATCCCCGGCACCTGGGAGACCTCGCGCGCCGAGCCGCGCGAGGGCCTGCTGTCGGCGGTCACCGATGGACTGCCGGGCAATATCCGCACCGACTACGTGCACTACGCGGCCACCGCATTGCCCTGGGAGGGCGATGTCTACGGCCGCTCCAAGCGGGAGGCGTTCGACGGCGCGCGCTGGCTCGTGGGCGATATGGCGCGCCGGTGCGGCGCCGCGACCGAGATCGCGTTGATCGGCTACAGCCAGGGTGCCGACGCCGCCGGTGATCTCGCGTCGGAGATCGGCACCGGCCTCGGGGTGGTGCCGCCGGACCGGATCGCCGCGGTCGGCCTGCTCGCCGACCCGCGCCGCTCCCCCGCCGACCCGACGGTGGGACCGGCGGTCGCGGGTGCCGGTGCGGGCGGCCCGCGGCTGAGCGGATTCGGCTGGGTGAGCCCGCGGGTGCGCAGCATCTGCGCGGTCGGCGATCTCTACTGTTCCACGCCCGCAGACGATTTCGCGGCCCGCTTCGCCGGGTTCTTCGCCCAGATGTCGGCACCCGACCCGGGCATGACCGACAAGTATCAGGCGCAGGCCCAGGCCATCATCAACGATCTCATGGCGGCCGGTGGGATTCCGACGCTGCAGGGCCAGTTCAGCGACAGCGCGAACGCCGAACGGATGCAACAGCTGCAGGACTTCAACGATTCGGCCGTGCACCAGAGCTACGCGTCCTACGTGGTCGACGGTGCGGGCACGACGGCGACCACCTGGCTGCGCCGCTGGCTGATCGACACCGCCCGCTGACGGTTACCAGCCGCCGGAGCTTCGGCATCGCGTCCCTCCGACGTGCACAGTGCCGTGTCCCGGTCACCGTCGTCAGTGCCGGGATGCGAGGTGTCACCGATACCCGGTAGGAGATCGGGTCACTGGTCGAAGGCGATGTGGACGTGGTCCGATTCGGGGAGGGTTTGGCAGGCCAGGGTGAGACCGGCGGCGATCTCGTCGTCGAGGAGGGCCTCGCGGGCGACCATTCGGGTGCGGCCGCCGCGAACCGAGCACACGCAGGTGCCGCAGGCCGATTCGCGGCAGACGTACGGGGCGTCGAGGCCGTGTTCGAGCAGGACGTCCAGGAGCCGTTTCGTGCGTGGCCACTCGAAGGTGTATGTGCCGCCCTCGAATTCGACCTCGGCGACGGCATGGCCGGTAGCGCTCCCGGCGGCCTCCGATGACGTGCGGCGGATACCGTCCTCGAAGGGATTGGCAGCCAACGACAGATACTCTTCGACGTGGATGCGGTGCTGTGGTATTCGTAAGCGCGCCAGGGCATTACGGGCCACGGACAGGAATCCGGCAGGCCCGCACGCGAAAACCTCGCCGGGCCGGTGCGCCCGGGCCAGCGCGGCCAGCCCGGACGCGGTCGGCAGGCCACGCTCGGATTCCAGCCAGTGCATTACCGTCAGCCGACCCGGAAATTCCGCCGCCAGCTCGTCGAGCCGAGTTCCGAAGATGACCGAGCCGCGGTCCCGGTTGGCGTAGAGCACCGCCACCCGGCCGCGCCCGGCGTAGAGCACCGACTTCGCGATCGACAGGACCGGTGTGATGCCGCTGCCCCCGGCGCACAGCAGCATATCCTCGTCCAGCGAGCGGGGCACGCAGCTACCCTGCGGCGCCAGCACCGTCAGCACCGATCCGGCGACCACGTTGTCGCACAACCAATTCGAGGCGTAACCGCCCGGTGTTCGCTTCACGGTCAGCACGGGCCGCGGGTCGCGATGCGGGCTGCTGGACAGCGAATAGCACCGCGCCACCGACCCCGTGCGCGCGCTGGGCACCCGCACGGTCAGGAATTGCCCTGGCGCATAGGCGAATTCGACGGTGATATCGTCGGGTATGTCGAGCACCAGCGAGACCGCGTCGGCGGTCTCGGCGATCACCTCGACCACCTTCACCTCGTGCGGGCGCATCCCGTCCCCTCCTGTGCGCGATCCCCTCGGCCGTCATCTGACGCGATCGGCGAGAGTGCCTTCGGCTCCGAACAATTCGCGCTCCCACCGCCGCACCAGCTCGCCGGTGTCGAGATCGTCGGGATGGAATCCCGGCCGCAGATACCGGGCCAGATCGACCATCAACCCACGCAGCAGCGGACCTCGATACACGTCGATCGCCTGGCGCGTCACCGCGACCGGACGCCATCCGCTGGGATCGGTCAGGATCGACAGCAGCACCGCGGCGCTCACGCCCGGAATGGTGATCGTGTAGAACAGCGCCATCACCGCGATCCGGGTGTGCTCGGAGCCCCCGACGGCCCGATACACGTCGAAGGCCACGGACTTGTGTTCGAGTTCCTCGAGCGCGTGCCAGTTCAGCAGGCTCCGCACCTCCGGTGCCATCGGAATCGCCTGTAGCTCTTCACTGGTCAGCACCCGCAGCGCCAGCATCGTCGTGTAGTGCTCGGCGGCGGCCGTCCCGGCCAGGTGCACCGCCGCGGGCAGCAGCCGCTCGAGGCGGACGATCAGCCGTTCGCGGCGGCAGCCGGAGTCGAATGTCAGCAGCCGCACCACCGGATAACCCATCGTCACGAGCTTCTCGTTGAGGGCGCGATGCTGCTGTCCGTGCATGGCCTCCTGCCCGATGAAACCGGCCACCCGCTTCTTCAGCACGGGATCGGTGATGCTGTCCGAGACACGGCGCACCGACCGGATGAACGACTCCTCCCCCGGGGGAAATGCCCCCGACAGCAGCGCGGTCAGATGGCTCAGCACGATATCGCCCTCGACGAAATGGTGGCTCATCGGCGGCGGTCCGCCGAAGCGGAAGCGCATGCGGCGCACCCTCGGGTACGCGGCCTTGGTCTCTGCGGCAGTCATGACGGCGGTCCTCTACTTCACGTGATCGACGAGTTCGCCACCGGCGCCGAACAATTCGCGCTGCCAGTGCTCGAGCAGCGCGCCGGTGTCGATGTCGTCGGGATGGAATCCGGGCCGGGTGTAGCGCGCCAGATCCCACGCCAGGCCCCGGAACAGCGGTCCGCGGAACAGCTCTCGCGCCTGCCGGGCGAGCGTCACCGGCCGCCGCCGGGCGACCGGATCCGAGCCCAGCGAGGCGGCCAGGCTGATCATCGTCAGCGGATAGGCCAGCGCCAGCATCGCGAGCATGGTCAGGATGCGGGTGCGCTCGGTGCCGCCCGCGGCCCGGAAGACGTCGAAGGCCACCGACTTGTGTTCCATCTCCTCGAAGGCGTGCCAGTTGAGCAGGTGGCGGATCTCGGGATCCATGGGGATGGACTGGATTTCGGCACTGGTCAGCACGCGCTGCGCGAGGATCGCGGTGTAGTGCTCGGCGGCGGCCGTCGCGGCCAGGTGCACCAGTTCGGGCAGCCGCTGCTCGAAGCGGATCTGCCGTTCGCGCCCGGGGCCTTTCGGGTCCAGCCACTCGATGGGATAGCCGAGCTCGACGAGCCGATCGTTGAGTCGCCGATGCTCCTGCCCGTGCGTGGCCTCCTGGCCGATGAACCCGGCCACCCGCTTCTTCAGCACGGGATCGGTGAGGCGGTCGGACACGCGGCGCACCGATCGGATGAACGATTCCTCCCCGGCGGGGAAGCCGCCGGACAGGCCCGCCACGAAATGGCTGAAGACCATGTCGCCCTGGACGAAATACCTGTTCACGGCGCCCGGTTCGGCGAAGCGGAAGCGCATGCGCCGGGCCTTCGGTATCGCCGTGTCTCGATTCGCGGTCATGGCTGCGTCGCCACCCTTCATCGAACTGGAAGTACCCAGTACCGCTGGTTCTGATATCAGTCAGGGTAGGACTGTCTGAGACGCAGGGCAAGAAGGGAGCTCAGCGCGCGAGCGCGCCCGAGTCGATAGGGGTCCGTGAACATTGCGAAACGAATCTCCCGAAACGGGCCATCAGATCGATCGGGATCTCGTACTGTACCGACCGGTAACACGTACGCGGGGGCGGCTTTGCGGATGAGGTTCGGTGATGCAGCTGATGAATGCTGTCGAAGTTGCCCAGTCGCCGGAGGATCCGGCCGGTCGCAGACGCACCTGGGCGTTCTGGACGGGCCTGGTGGCCACGATCGCCGGTGCGGCCCTGCATCTTCCGATGTACCTGATGGCGCGGGACATGGGCTATCACATGGCGGGCATGCCGATGGACAACGCCATGATCGGCGGAATGGTCCTGATCGTGATCGGGCTGGCGCTGACGACCTATGGGCTGTTCCCGCGGAAACCCGTGCACGACAAGGTGACCCGGATGCGGGTGCGGGCGCTCGACGACGCGCCCATCAACAAGGTGCACGTGCTGCTGATGCTGGTGATGGCCGCCGCCATCACGATCGATGTCATGAAGCCGACCACGCTGTCGTTCGTGGTGCCCGGCGTCGGCAGCGAATATCACCTGCGCACACCGGCGAATCCGACCGTCGACGCGCTGCCGGTGGCGCTGCTGCCGCTGTCCGGGATCACCGGCACGGTACTCGGCTCGTTCCTGTGGGGCTGGCTCGGCGACCGGATCGGCCGCAAGGCGGCCATCCTGCTGGCCGGAATCTTCTTCGTGGGCACCGCGATCTGCGGGGCCATGCCCAGTTTCGAGCTGAACCTCGTGATGTGCTTCATCATGGGGCTCAGCGCGGGCGGCATGCTGCCGATCGCGTTCACCCTGCTGTCGGAGACGATCCCGGCCCGCCACCGCGGCTGGCTGCTGGTCCTCATCGGCGGCGATATCGCGGGCGCCTACATCCTCACCAGCTGGCTGTCGTCGACGATCGGCGAAACCTACAGCTGGCGCAGCATGTGGCTGATCGGGCTGCCCACCGGACTGCTGCTGGTGCTGCTGGTGCGCTGGATTCCGGAATCGCCGCGGTATCTGATCGCCGTGGGCCGCCACCGCGAGGCCGAGCGGGTGCTGCGCACCTACAACGCCGAGATCATCCCCGCCGACCATACCGACCCGGAGCCGGAAGCCCAGGTGCGCAACGGATTTCGCCAGCTGCTGCGCCGCCCGTTCCTGGGTGTGACCGTGGTGTTGTCGCTGCTCGGCCTCGGCGTCGGACTGGTCACCTACGGATTTCAGCTCTGGCTGCCGTCGAACCTGCGCGATCTCGGCTTCAGCGGCGTGACCGCCGACCGCATCCTGCGCGATTCGGCGCTGGTCGGCTTCCCGCTGAACTTCCTGGTCGCCTACTGCTACCACCGGTCCACCAAATGGACGTTGATCGTGCTCAGCGCCCTGCTCGCGCTCACCCTGGGCGGATTCATCGTGCTCGGCGATCAGGTCGCCGACCATCGCCTGCTGCTCAACGCCCTTCTCGTAGTGCCGATTTGGGGTTCCAGCTCGATCGTTGCTGTTATCGTCGCCTATGGTGCCGAGGTCTATCCGACCCGGATCCGTTCCCGCGGCAGCGGCGTCGCGGCGGCCATGACCAAGGCCGGCGGCGTCGGGGTCATCGCTCTTGTCGTTCTGGCCTTCGCTACCCCGTCGATCAGCGTCATGGCGATCATCAGTGCGCTCCCCGTGGCGCTGGCGGCGGCCGCCGCGGTGGTCTACATCGTCGAGACCCGCCGCCGTTCGCTCGAAGACATCACGGCCGAGGAATTGCAGGTGGCAACAGCATGACCGGAGCAACAGCGTCGGTGCCGGACCCCGGCCTACCCGGCTCGTTACGAGATCGATTGATCGAGGCGACAATTCAGCTCCTCTCGACCGAGGGGCTGGGATCATTGACGGTGCGACGAGTGTCGCGGATCTGTGAAGTGTCAACCATGGCAATTTATTCCAACTTCAGCGGCATGCCCGGCCTGCTGCGCGCGGTCGGCTCGGTGGGCTTCGCGCAGCTCAACACGCGGTTGCAGGAGTGCGCGATCAGCGATGATCCGATCACCGACATCCTGGTGCTGGGCTTCATCTTTCGCGACGAGGCGCTGCGCAAGCCGGAGCTGTTCCGGCTCATGTACAGCACCGACTCGCCCAAGGCGGAGGTCAAGCTGAACCGCGGCAACATCCTGTCCGGTTCGGGTGACTCCGATTTCGAGAACTTCGCCGAGAGTTTCGACCATGTCGTGCGCGCGACCCAGCGCGCGCTCGACGCCGGGCTGCTGCACGGCACCAACCCCCGCGCGGCGGCCGCTCAGTTCTGGACCGGGCTCTACGGGTTCATCCAGCTGGACATGGCCGGGCTGTACGGCGAGTCGGGGATGAGCGAGGTGCTGCTGCCCTCGATCGTCAACATCCTCATCGGGATGGGCGCCGACCCCGAGCGGGTGCAGGAGTCGGTGACGCGCGCGGTGCAGCGCGTGCTGTGGACCGCGTCCGTGCCGTAACACGGTCGCGCACAACGGGTTCGGCAACCTCACCGAGGCCACCCGGCGCGTCGTCGCGTGCGTGAGCGGCGGCGCAGCCGCATGCCCGCCCGCTGCCACCGGGCCAGGAACCGCTCGCCGAAGCCGTTGCGCTTGGGCAGCAGGCCCAGCTGCAGCAGCAGCTCGTTGAGGTCCCAGGTGGCCTTGCTGCGCCAGATCCGCCCGGCGCGGAACTGCCAGATATCGACCACCATCAGGTCGAATTTCCTTCCGGTACCGGCGAATCCGGGCGGGTCGATCGGCCCGAGGTGGGTGCCCGTCATCCGCCACGGCACGATCGCCGCCCTGCCGTCCGCGGTCAGGGTCGGCTCGAACACCAGGCTGTAGGCGACATCCGGGAACGAGCGCACGGTGTCGCGCACGAACTTCGCCACCCCCGCGCGGCCGAGGATCAGCTCCTCCTCCGACGGATCGAGCCAGCGGGTGTCCTCGGTAACACAGTCCGCGACCGCCTGCGCGTCGCCGGCGTTCCAGCCGGCGATGTAGCGGTCGACGAAGTCGCGCAGCCAGTCCGGGTCCGTGATCGGCTCCGCGTCCGGGTCCAGGGTGAATTCGCCGGAGTTCATGGCGCCGAAGGTACAGCCATAACAATGTCACGGTCGGCGATAACGGTGTCATTCGAGCAATAACGATGTCATCGAGAATATGACGGTGTTATCGGAAAATTGGATTAGGGGGTTGCCGCACCGGCCACTTGGACTAATAACGATGTCACCTGCGGATAACACCGTCAGGGCGCTGGAAATAACGGTGTAATTATCGTCCGACACCCCGAATACCCCTTCTGACAGGGACTTTCGCCAATTCCGCCCCATCCGTGTGATCTTCGAATCTATGCTGTCTAATCGTTCGAAGACAAACTCGTGTGACGCAGTAGTCAGCCTCGCACCGCTCGGTGCAGATATTCAGGGGACCGCGCAATGTCCGATGTAGCCATCGTCGGGATCGGCTGCCGCTTTCCCGGCGGCATCGACGGTCCGGACACCTTCTGGGACTTTCTGATCGGCAGGGGTGACGGCATCGTCGAGGTACCGCCGGATCGGTGGAGCCTGGACAAGTTCTACGATCCGGATCCGGACGCGCCGGGGCGCATGTACACCCGGCACGGCGGGTTCCTCGCCCAGTCGCTGTGGGAGTTCGACGCCGACTTCTTCGGCATCTCCCAGCGCGAGGCGTCGATCATGGACCCGCAGCAGCGGCTGCTGCTCGAGGTCGCGTGGGAGGCCCTCGACGACGGCGGCATGGCCGGGCGCATCTCCGGGCGTGACATCGGCGTCTTCGTCGGCGGCTTCATGATGGATAATGCCGTGGGGCGCAACGTGGTTCGCCACGCGATCAACAGCCACACCCCCACCAGTTCCTCGCACACCCTGCTGTCGGCACGCATCGCGTTCCTGCTGGACCTGCACGGTCCGACCATGACCATCGACACCGCGTGCTCCTCGTCGCTGGTGGCGCTGCACCAGGCGGTGCAGTCGCTGGCGGCCGGGGAGTGCGATGCGGCCATCGTCGGCGGCACCAATGCCATGCTGCAGCCGGAGACGTTCATCTCCATGTGCAAGGGGCGCTTCCTGGCCGTCGACGGCCGGTGCAAATCCTTCGACGCCGCCGCCGACGGCTACGGGCGCGGCGAGGGCGCGGGCGCGGTGATCCTCAAGCCGCTCGAGGCAGCGGTGCGCGACGGCGACCGCATCTACGCCGTGGTGCGCGGCAGCGGTGTCAACCAGGACGGCCGCACGCTGGCCATTCCGGTGCCCAATCCCGTTGCGCAGGAACGGCTTGCGCGCCGGGTGCAGACCCTGGCGGGCATCGCCGCGCACGAGATCGGGTACGTCGAGGCGCACGGCACCGGCACGCCGGTCGGCGACCCGATCGAGCTGACGGCGCTCGGGAACGTCTACGGCGCGGTCGAGGGCCGCGACGAGCCGCTGCCGGTCGGCTCGGTCAAGACCAATATCGGCCACACCGAGGCCGCGGCGGGCGTCGCGGGTGTCATCAAGGCCGCCCTCACCGTCCACCACGGCACGATCGCCCCGCACCTACGCCTGGACAACCCCAACCCGGAGATCGACTTCGAGGGCCTGCACCTGCGGGTCCCGATGACCCCGGAACCCCTGCGCCGCCCCCTGGTGGCGGTCAACAGCTTCGGCTACGGCGGCACCAACGCCCACGCCCTCATCGGCCCCGCCCCCGCCGACCTCACGCCCCGCGAACCCAAGTCCGCAGACCTCACGCCCCGCGAACCCAAGTCCACCCACCTCATTTCCCGGCATGCTTTAGGCCGGGGACTCGCAATGGATTACGGGCGGAAGCCTGGCGGAAATGCTGGTGTGGTGGTGCAGGCCGGGCCGCCACTGCCGGTGTTCCCGTTGTCGGCTCGTAACGAGACCGCGCTGCGCACGCTCGCCGCGGAACTGGTTGCCCTGGACGGGTTCTCCGCCGATCAGCTGACCTCCGCCGCCTGGGTGCGGCGGGCCCACCATCCGCTGCGCACCGCGTTCCGGTACACCGATGCCGCCGACCTGCGGTCGCAGCTGGCCGAATTCGCGGCCGGTGGCGGCCAGGTTCCCGCTCGGGCGGTCGCCGAAGGCAGCACCGATCCGGTGTTCGTCTACAGCGGTATGGGCCCGCAGTGGTGGGCGATGGGGCGCGAGCTGCTGACCGCCGCCGGGCCCGCCGCCGAGGTCGCCCGCGAGGTGGACCGCGAGTTCGAGAAGCTGTCCGGCTGGTCGATTCTCGACGAGATGCTGCGCGAGGAGGATGGCTCGCGCATCACCCGCACCGAGATCGCCCAGCCCGCCAATTTCCTGCTGCAGGCCGCGCTCACCGCGGAGCTGGCCGAGCGCGGCATCCGGCCCGCGGTGGTGGTGGGGCACAGCGTCGGCGAGGTCACCGCGGCCTACGTGTCCGGCGCGCTCACCCTCACCGAGGCCGTCACCGTGAGCTATCACCGCTCCCGGCTGCAGGCCACCACGGCGGGCACCGGCGCCATGCTCGCGGTCGGCCTGTCCGAGGCCGAGGCACGCGAGCTGCTGAGCGATATCGACGGCGTCGATGTCGCCGCGATCAACAGCCCCTCCGCGGTCACGCTGGCCGGTCCGGCCGAGACGCTGGGGCAGATCGCCGAACGCCTCACCGCCGACGGCGTTTTCGCCCGGATGCTGCGCGTCGAGGTGCCCTATCACAGCCGTCTCATGGACCCGATCCTCGGCGAACTGCGGACGGCACTGGCGGCGCTCGCGGCCGCCGACACCACCGTCCCGGCGTACTCGACGGTCACCGCGGACGTTGCGACACAGCAGGATTGGAATGCCGCCTACTG
Source organism: Nocardia wallacei (assembly GCF_029869545.1). Taxonomy (GTDB): domain Bacteria; phylum Actinomycetota; class Actinomycetes; order Mycobacteriales; family Mycobacteriaceae; genus Nocardia; species Nocardia wallacei_A. The sequence continues at coordinate 21,809 of NZ_JARWQD010000384.1, forward strand.
GTGCCGCAACGTGCGGGAGTCGGTCCGATTCGCCGACACCGTCGACGCGCTGCTCACCGCGGGACACCGGGTATTCCTCGAGGTCGGCCCGCACCCCGTGCTCAGCGGCAGCATCCGCGAAATCCTGTTGCAGCAGGGCGTTTCGGGTAGCGCGATCGCGACCCTGCAGCGCGGCGGCGACGACCGCGAGAACCTGCTGACCGCCCTCTGCGAGCTGTACCGCGCCGGAGCCCTGGACAGCGAACGGCTCCCCCGCCCGATCGACACCACCGCCGCGCATACCGCGCTGCCCCGGTACCCGTGGCAGCGCCGCCACGTCTGGACCCAGGAACCCGAGACCAGCCTCGACCGGCTGGGCACGCCGGACGGGTACGCGATGCTCGGCGACCGGATCGCCGCGGTGGCACCGGAATGGGAAGTGCAGCTGTCGGTGTCGAATCTGCCGTGGCTGCGCGATCACGTCGTCGCCGGTGCCGTGGTGCTGCCCGGCGCCGCCTACCTCGACGCGGCGCTGAGCGCGGTCGCCACCCGGACCGGCCGCGAGTCGTTCGGCCTGGAATCGGTCGAGTTCGTCAGCCCCCTGGTCGTCGACGAGCACGGACCCGACGCGATCGCGCTGTACGTCTCGGGCCAGATGTCGATGGAGGCGCAGTACCTGGCGAACAA
>NZ_JARWQD010000385.1 GCF_029869545.1 Nocardia wallacei
CCCGCCGTGCGGGCCCCCCCCCCAATCCCCCCCCCCCCCCCCCCCCCCACCCACCCCCCCCCCCCCCCCCCCCCCCCCCTCTCCCCGCCCCCCGCCCCCCCCCCCTAATCCCCCCCCCCCCCCCCCCCGGGGCCCCCTCAGCCGGGGGAAATGCTGGGGCGCGCCGTGAAGCGGGAAATGCTGGGGCGGGCCGTGAAGCGGGGAATGCTGGGTCGGGCCGTGAAGCGGGGAAATGCTGGGTCGAGCCGCGAAGCGGGGAATGCTGGGACCGGGCGGGCGGCAGCCTTGGGGGTGGGCGGGTTAGCCGACCGGTAGGGGGAGGGGTGGGGTGCGGTGGGGTGGGGTGCCGTAGGTGGTGGTGCGTTCGCGGACGGGGCGGCCTATGCCGGAGGCTATTTCGGTCAGTTCGGCTACGGTTTTGGCGGAGCCGTGCTGGGAACCGGCCATGCGGGAGATGGTCTCCTCCATCAGGGTGCCGCCCAGGTCGTTGGCGCCACCGTTGAGCATCACCTGAGTTCCCTTGGTGCCCAACTTGACCCAGCTGGTCTGGATGTTGTCGATGCGGCCGTGCAGCATGATGCGGGCCAGGGCGTGGGCGGCGCGGTTGTCGCGGATGGTGGGCCCCGGGCGAGACGCCCCCGCCAGGTACAGCGGCGCGCTCTGATGCACGAACGGCAGCAGCACGAATTCGGTGAAACCGCCTGTCTCGTCCTGGATTCCGCGCAGCACACGCAGATGCCCGACCCAGTGCCGGGGGCTGTCGACGTGCCCGTACATCATCGTCGAGCTGGAGCGGATGCCCAGCTTGTGCGCGGTCGTGATGACATCGATCCAGGCCGAGGCCGGGAGCTTGCCCTTGGTCAGCACCCAGCGCACCTCGTCGTCGAGGATCTCCGCGGCCGTGCCCGGAATCGTATCCAGCCCGGCCTCTTTCAGCGCCGCCAGCCAGTCGTGCACGCTCTGCCCGCCGCGCGAGGCACCGTTGACGATCTCCATCGGGCTGAACGCGTGCACATGCATCGACGGCACCCGCCGCTTCACCGCGCGCACCAGATCGGCGTAACCGGTCACCGGCAGATCCGGGTCGATGCCGCCCTGCATGCACACCTCGGTGGCGCCGTCGACATGCGCCTCCCAGGCCCGGTCGGCGACCTCCTCGGCGCTCAGCTTGAACGCGTCGGCGTCGCCCTTGCGCTGGGCGAACGCGCAGAACCGGCAACCGGTGTAGCAGATGTTGGTGAAGTTGATATTGCGGTTGACGATGTAGGTGACGTCGTCGCCGTTGGTGTCGCGGCGCAGCTGATCGGCCAGCGCGGCGATCGCGTCCAGTTCTGCCCCGTCGGCCGTGGCCAGCGCCAGGTACTGATCGTCGGACAGCCCCGCCGGATCGCGCTCGGCCGCCCGCAGCGCCGCCAGGACGTCGGCGTCGAACCGCTCCGGCGCGGTGGCGGCCAGCTCACGCACCTGCTCGCGGATGGTCTCCCAGTCGCCGAACGCGCCCACGACATCCTCGCCGCCGAGCCCGGCATCGCTGCGCGCCTCGGTATTGCGGCCGTCGGTATCGATCGCGGTGTTCAGGTCGACGCGGCCCGCGGACTCCCACGACTCGTCCGGCTCCTGCCAGGGCAGGCCGCGCGGTATCGCGTCCGGATCCGCCAGTCCCGTCCGCATATCCGACAGGGCCGCGACGTGGGCTCCGATGCGCGGGTCTACCCACGGATTCCCGGCCCGCACATAGCGCGGATGCGCGGAGGTGCGCTCGGCCAGCCGGTAACCGGCCGCCTCGGTCATCTCGGCCAGGGTGTCCAGATTCGGCCAGGGCCGTTCGGGATTCACGTGGTCGGGGGTCACCGGCGAGACGCCGCCCCAGTCATCGATCCCGGCCTCGATCAGCGCCCGGCACTCGGCCTGCGACACCAGGTTCGGCGGGGCCTGCACGGCCACGTCCGGCGGCAGCAGCAGCCGCGACACCGCGACCGTGGCGAGGAACTCCTCGATATCGGCATCGGGGGTGTCGCGCATCGCGGTGTCGTCCTTGGCCCGGAAGTTCTGGACGATCACCTCCTGAATGTGCCCGAATGCCTTGTGCTGCTTGCGGATCGCCATGATCGACGCGGCCCGCTCGGGCAGCGTCTCACCGATGCCCACCAGGATGCCGGTGGTGAACGGCACCGACAGCCGACCCGCGTCGGTGATCGCGCGCAGGCGCACCTCCGGATCCTTGTCGGGGCTGCCGTAGTGGCAGTTGCCCTTCTCGGTGAACAGCCGCGCGGCGGTGGTCTCCAGCATCAGGCCCATGGACTGGCTGACCGGCTTGAGCCGGGAGATCTCCTCCCACGACATGACGCCGGGGTTGATGTGCGGCAGCAGGCCGGTCTCCTCGAGCACCATGATCGAGACGGCCCGCAGGTAGTCCAGGGTCGAGTCGTAGCCGTGCTCGTCGAGCCACTGCGCCGCCTCCGGCCAGCGGTCCTCGGGGCGGTCACCGAGGGTGAACAGCGCCTCCTTGCAGCCGAGCGCCGCGCCGCGCCGGGCGATGTCCAGCACCTCGTCGGGTTCGAGGTACATGCCGCGGCCCTCGGCGCGCAGCTTGCCGGGCACCGTCACGAACGTGCAGTAATGGCACCTGTCGCGACACAGGTGTGTCAGCGGGATGAAGACGTTCTTGGAGTAGGTGATGGTCTTCGCCCGGCCCTGCGATCCGACCGCCGCATCGCGCACCCGCGAGGCGCTGCGGCTCAATTCCACCAGGTCGTCGCCGCGGGCGTGCAGCAGGACGGCGGCCTCGTCGACGTTCAACGTCACTCCGTCGCGGGCCCGCCGCAGCGCCCGGCGCATCGCCGAGGCGGTCGGGGGTGCGGGCGGGATGCCAGGGTTCGGTAGATCCGTCACGCCCTCGATCATGCGCCAACCATCCGAGTGTTCTCCCTCCGGTGCCTGTGACGTGAGACAACCAGGCGTTCCGGTGGGCTATTCCAACTTCGGCAAACCGGTGTCGAAATGCCTGCCGCACAGCGTGTTACTCCGGCGGGTCGCGGTGCTACGCGGGAGTGCACTCCGGACATTTCGACGTCGGATGCGGGCGGCTGCGGTGCGCACCGGCCGCGAAACGCGTGTCCATGGAACCATGGCTGACATGGCGTACCCCGACGACCGGGCCCGGGTCGCTGCCTCGCCCGGGCGCAGCATCATGGCCGAACCGGCGTGGCGGCCGAGCCCGCGGGCGAAATTGCTGTGGGCGCTGGGCCCGGCCGTCGGCTGGGCGATCGTGCTGATCGGCGAGCTGGTGTGGATCGTCGTGGACGGCACGCATCGGGCCGCGCAGCTTTCGGCCGTGGCGGCGACGCTGGTGGTGGCGGCGTTCACCGTGGCGGTGGTGCCGCTGTGGCGGTACGCGGTGCACCGGTGGGAGGTGACCGACGAGGCGGTCTACACGCGCACGGGATGGATCACGCAGGAGAGCCGGGTGGCCCCCATCACCCGGGTCCAGACCGTCGATACGCAGCGCGGGCCGCTGGAGCGGATGCTGGGGCTCGCCACGGTCACGGTGACGACGGCCTCCTCGGCGGGGGCCGTGCAGATCAGCGCCCTGGACCTGCCCGTCGCCGAGCAGACCGTGACCCGGCTGACGGAGATCGCGGCGCTGCACCGAGGGGATGCGACATGACCGAACCCCCGCCTGCGTCCTGGCAGCGGCTGGACAAGCGAATGCTGCTGGTGCATCCGGTGCGGGAGATCGTCCGGTACATCCCGTTGCTCATCGTGTCCGTGGTCGTCGGGACGCGCAATGACAATCCGGGGTGGGGACTGCTCGCGCTCGTGGTCATCGTGGGATTCGCGGTCGCGCGGTGGTTCACCACGACCTATCGCATCGGCGCGGACAACGTCGAACTGCGCACGGGGGTCGTGCAACGCAAGCGGCTGGCGGTGCCGCGGTCGCGCATCCGTTCGGTCGACATCGAGGCCGACCCGCTGCATCGCGGGCTGGGGCTGGCGGTGCTGACCATCGGGACCGGGCAGCAGGTGGGCAAGGACGAGCAGTTCAAGCTCGACGCCCTCGATGCTCGGCTGGTGCCGGGGCTGCGCGCGGAACTGCTCGCGCATCTGAACAAGATGGAAGACGTTGGCGCACAGCATGGTTCGCTGACCGGTGAACCAGCGGCAGGCAGCCCCGACACCCCCGCACCGGCACCGGGCGAGACGGATGCGCACCGCGAAGGCATCGAAATCGCGCACTGGCAACCGCGTTGGGTGCGGTACGCGCCGCTGTCGCTGACCGGATTCGCCATCGTCGCGCCGGTGGTCGGCCTGGCCTTCCAGTACGGCCTGGCCGAGGCCATCTTCCGTTCCGACGCGGTGCACAGCGTGGAGGGCCGCGGGGCCTGGTTCCTGACGGCGGTGGTGGTGGCGCTGGTCGCCGCGGTGGCGGCGATCGTCAGCCTCGCCGGGTGCGCGCGGTATCTCGCAACATATTTCGGCCTGCGCGTGCTCGACGACGGCCGCACGCTGCACCTGCGGCACGGCCTGTTCACCACCCGCCAGACCACCCTGGATCTGGCCCGCCTGCGCGGCGCGACGGTGAACGAGCCGCTGCTGCTGCGCCTGGCGGGCGGCGCCGAACTCGAGGCCATCATGACCGGCACCAGCCCCCGGCAGAAGATCCTCCCCCAAGCCCCGCGCGCCGCGGTCGACCGCACGCTGGGACATCTGCTCGCGAGCCGAACCGCACGCCGATCCCTCACCGCGGCAACACAATCCGATCCCGCGTCGGCAACGACCGAAGCAGCGACATCGGCGGATATCACGGCATCGGCCGCACCGGCGACGATCTCGCTGAATCCACACGGCCCGAGGGCTCGGCAGCGTCGCTATACGCGCGCGCTGACACCGGTTCTGGTGGCGGCGATCGCGGTTGTCGCGATATCGGTTGCGGGGGTTGATGTTCCGCTGTGGATGTGGCTCGTGCTGGCCCTGATCGCCCTGGCGGCAACGGCTTTGGCCTACGACCGCTACCGCGGCCTCGGTCACGCCGTGCTACCCGCGGCGGGCGACCGCCCCACCTGGCTGATCACCCGCAGCGGCTCCCTGGACCGCGACCGCGACTGCCTCGAGGCCCCCGGCATCATCGGATGGACCCTCCGGCAGACCTTCTTCCAGCGACGGGCCGGGGTCGCCACCCTCGTCGCGGCCTCGGCCGCCGGGAAGAAGCGCTACCACGTGGTGGATATCCCCGTCGACCAGGCGTGGGCGCTGATCGAGAGGGTGACGCCGGGACAACTCGGGCACCGGTAGGCCCCATTCGTTCGAAGTCTGTTCGACAACCGTTCGCCCACACCGGCATTCCGTTCATCTCACCGTGATGACACCGTTGTCTTCGGGTCAACCGACAGTTATCTCATGGGATGTCCAGATAATGAGCCGAGGGAAGAGGTTGAACATGTCCGGCACTGTCTCGCGCCGTGGAATCCTGCTCGGCGGCACGGCTCTCGGGGTGACCGCGGCGGCGCTGGGTGATCCGCTCGCGCGGGCGGTGCCGCCGAATCCGTCTCGGCGCCTGGGGGATCCGTTCACGCTCGGTGTGGCCTCCGGGGATCCGGCCGCCGACGGCGTGGTGCTGTGGACCCGGCTCGCGCCCGATCCCCTCGCCGACGACGGCCGCGGCGGCATGCCGGACCGGGCCGTGCCGGTCGACTGGGAGATCGCGATGGACGAGCGGTTCGCGATCGTCGTGCAGCGCGGCACCGTCGAGGCGCGGCCGGAGCAGGGGCACAGCGTGCACGTCGAGGCCGCGGGATTGCTGCCGGGCGCCGAGTACTTCTACCGGTTCCGCGCCGACGGGCATCTCTCACCGGCCGGACGCACCCGCACCGCGCCGATCCCCGGGCTGGGCGCGCTCGGCATCGGCAGCGCCCTCACCATGTGCTTCGCCTCCTGCTCCCAGTTCGAGCACGGCTACTTCACCGCGTATCGCCGTCTGGCCGAGGAACATCCGGATCTGATCCTGCACCTGGGCGACTACATCTACGAGTACGCCCCCGGCGGCTACGTCCTCGACGAGGGCAACGCTCGCGACCACGCCGGGCCCGAGACCGGGACGCTGGCCGACTACCGGCGGCGTCACGCCCAGTACAAGGACGATCCGGATCTGCAGGCCGCGCACGCGATCGCCCCGTGGGTGCCGGTCTGGGACGACCACGAGATCGACAACAACTGGGCCGGGGACGTCTACGAGAAGCCCGAGAAGCCGCAGCCGAACTTCCTCGCCCGGCGCGCCGCCGCCTTCCAGGCGTATTACGAGAACATGCCGCTGCGCCGCGGCGCGGCACCGAGCGGCACCGGCATGCGGTTGTTCCGCCGCGTCCACTGGGGTGACCTGGCCACGTTCCACATGCTCGACACCCGGCAGTACCGCGACGATCAGGCCTGCGGCGACGGCGCCAAAACCTGTCCGGCACGCCTGGATTCGCGGCGCACCCTCACCGGAGCCGAGCAGCGGCGCTGGCTGCTGGACGGGTTCCGCGGCTCGCGGTCGCGCTGGGATGTTCTCGGGCAGCAGGTGTTCTTCGCGCAGCAGGACGTCCAGCCCGGCCCGGGCGAGAAGAACAATATGGACGCCTGGGACGGCTACGCCGCCGACCGCGACCGCGTCGTCGCCGGGTGGGTCGACGCCGGGGTCCGCAATCCGGTGGTGCTGACCGGCGACGTGCACGCCTCGTGGGCCGCCGACATCAAGCAGCGCTGGAACGATCCCGGCGCCCCCACCGTCGGCACCGAGCTGGTGGCGACCTCCATCACCAGCGGCGGCGACGGCTCGGAGACGACCGCCGAGACCGCCGCCGTGCTCGCCGAGAACCCGCACATCAAGTTCCACAACAACCGCCGCGGCTACGTGCGCACGCGCATCGGCCCCACCGAGATCCGCGCCGACTTCCGCGCGATCCCTTACGTATCCACGCCGGGCGCTCCCGTGGAAACCAAGGCCTCGTTCATCATCGAGGACCGCAAGCCCGGCCTGGAACGGGCCTGATTCCGGCCAAAAGCACGCCGGAAATACAGGAAGCCGGGCACGGCACGCGCCGGAGTGACAGGGGCCGAGCACAACACACACCGGAAAGACAGGCGGCCGAGCACAACACGCACCGGAAAGACGAGCAGCCGGGCACAACACGCACCGGAAAGACGAGCGGCCGGGCACAACACGCACCGGGAAGACGAGCGGCCGGGCACGGCACGCACCGGAAAGACAGGCGGCCGGGCACAACACGCACCGGAGACGGGCGGCCGGGCTCGGTGGGAGGGCTCAGGTGCGCGGGCGGACGAAGGTGCGGCGGAACAGGTAGAACCCCGCCGGGATCAGTCCGGCGGCCAGCAGGACCGGGGCGGTCCAGGTGTCGGTGAGCAGCACGTCGCCGCCGGGGCCGGTCGTGGCGCAGAGCAGGAAGCCGAACAACCACGCCGCGAGCGGCAGGGCCATGGCGGCCGGGCGGTTCGTCACCACGCCCATGCCCATCACCAGCAGCACGTTCACCACGGCCGCCACGAGGATCGAGAACGGGAGCGGGGTGCTGCCCACGTATGTCGGCAGATACAGCACCTCGAGGACGAGCGAGAGCAGGCCCTCGAACACCAGGAGCCCGGCCAGCGTCGCGCCGAGCGCCGCCCACCCGGGCGGCTGCACACCCGGCGCCGCGGCCGCGCGGTCGATCGAGGCCGCCGTCACGGCACCGGCGGGAAGCCGAGCAGGGTCAGCAGGTGACTCTGCATATCCACGAATCCGTAGAGCACGTGCAGGTACAGGTCGTGCTGCGCCTGCCAGTGCGGTTTCTGGCTGTCGACGAACGCGACGATGGCGTCCTGCAGGCTCCAGTTGTACATGGGGGTCAGTCTAAGCCCGCGAACAGGTCGTGCTCACGGCCGTCGGATCCGACCGGCCCCAGCCGCCCCCGCACGAGCACGTAATGCTCCTCCGGCAGCACCGGCTGGGCAATGTTGTTGGACAGCGCGAACTCCCGTCCCGACGGCGCCACGCTCACCTGGGTGGCGTGGGCGCGCAGCGCGGCGCGCTTGGCCGCCAGGGCGTCGGACACGTCGATGGTGGTGGTCACGGATTCGCTGGACACGCAGGCCAGATCGCCCGCGGCCGGGAGCCGCCAGCCCGGCGGCAGCGCCCCGGGCAGCCGGTCGACGGTGCGCCGGGCGAGCGCCTCGGTGTGCAGGCGCAGCACCTCGGCATCGGTCACGGTCCAATACGCCTTCGGCGTATCCCAGCCCCGCTCCTTCGCGGCGTCGAGGGCGGCCATCGTGATCCGGTGTGCCCGAACGTGATCGGGATGTCCGTAGCCGCCGCGCGGGTCGTAGCCGACCACCACCCGCGGCCGCGCCTCCAGCAGCACCTGCACCAGCGCGTCGACCGCGGCCTGTCCGGAGTTCGCGAACGCGCGCGGATGCAGCGGCTCGAGCGGGCGCGGATCGGCGACGGTGCCGGTCATCCCGGAATCGCGCCAGCGCCCGGCGCCGCCCAGGAACCGCGGCGGCCCGGCATCCAATTCCGCCAGCGCCCTGGTCAATTCGCCGATCCGGTAGCCGCCGAGCTGGTCCGCCTGGTCACCGGCCAGCTGCGCCCACTGCTCGCCGATCACCTCGCCCTCCTCGCCGAGCGTGCAGGTCACCACGGTCACCGGGACGCCGCGCCGGCGATAGTGCGCGATGGTGCCGCCGGTGGCGATGGATTCGTCGTCCGGATGCGCATGGACCAGGAGCAGACCGCCACTCACGACAATCGCCGCCAGGTCCCCGCCCCACCGAAGATCCCGACCTCGATGGCGCCGCTCAGCGAGACCCCGTCCATGCGCGAGCTGGCGGCCGCCACACCGTTGTCCTGCATGATCGGCAGCACGGTCGCCAGGTCCCAGAGCTTCGGCTCGGCCTCACCGATCACCTTGGGCGCGTCCTGCCCGTGCAGGGCGGTGTCGATCGCCGGTTGCAGCGCCGGATCGCAGATTCCCGAGATATTGCTCGGCGCCTTGCGGAAGTCCTCCACCCGCGACGACGACGTGTCGTCCTGCGGGGTGGCGGGCGGGGGCGGGCAGCCGTAGCGGGAGGCCAGCACGGTGGCCGGGTCGTTCCCGGCGCGGTCCCAGCCCACGACCGCATCGACCGTGCCGTCCAGCAGTTCCTTGCCGTAGAGCTCCTCGGCGGGCAGGCTGCGCACGCTGGCGTCGATGCCCGCGCTGCGCAACATGTCGGCCGCCGTGTTGGCCACGGCCAGCGCGGTGGTGTCCTTGTCCACCGCGCCCAGGCGGACGGCGAGGGTCCTGCCGTTCTTCACCACCTGGCGCGGCTGCGGCGCCGGGGACGTGGCCGAGGCGCCCTCCGTCGGGGTCTCCGGCGCGCGTGCGTATCCGGCCTCGGCCAGCAGCGCGAACGCCTCATCGGCGGAGATCCGCGGCGGCGCGGTCGGCGCGTAGCCCGGGTCCGAGGGCGAAAGCACCTGGGCCCGAGCCGGTTCCGTCCACGCCCCGGTCTGCGCGCCGACGGTCGCCAGCAGCGTCGGATCCAGCAGCGCCAGCACGGCGTGGCGCACCCGCTGATCGGTGAGGTCGCCGACGCGGCCGTTGAGCGCCAGCTGCAGTTCGCGCGCCTGCGGCATCATCGAGGTCCGCACCGCCGGGATCGCCTGCAGCTGCGACTGGGTGGCCGTGCCGCCGCGCACCAGCGCCATCTGCGCATCCCCCGAGCGCAGCGATTCGGCCAGCTGCGCGGTGGTGCCGCCGCGCCGCAGCATGATCTGATCCGGCACCGCGGGGGTGCTCCAGTAGCGGTCGTTGCGCTCGAGCAGGATCTCCTCGCGCCCGGAGTCGGCCTGCTTGACCCGGAACTGCCCGCCCGAGATCGGATTCTGGTCGATGAGGCCGCGCTCGACGGCCAGCGCCTTCTGGAAGCCGCCCGGCGAATCCTTCAGCAGATGGGAGGGCAGCAGATCGGTGAACAGCTGCTGCCACGCCGGATACGGCTCGCGGAAGGTGACCGTCACGGTCTTGCCGCCGTCGGAGGAGCCCACATCCGAGATCTGGCGGTACCCGGCGGGATCCACCACGCCGGGCTGGGTGATCATCTGCTGCCACAGGTACCGGAAGTCCTCGGCGGCGATCGGCGCACCGTCGGACCACGACGCCTGGTTCTGGATCTTGTAGGTGAGGGTGAACGGCTCCTGCGCGGTGACATCCGCCGACACCATCAGCGCGCCGTCGGGCACCCAGTCGGTCGCGCCGGGCACCGTCGGCGAGGGCACCGGCCGGAACGGACTGGGGAACACCATCGAGCTGACCGCGTTGGTGGCCGGCGACTGATTGGATCGCAGGTGCGGATTGAACCCGATCCCGATGTCGTCGACGGCCACCACCACCGTGCTCTTGGTGGGCTTGGCCGGTGTGGTCTTGGGGCTGTCGGTGCTCTCGATCGGCGGCGGCGGATTCGCCGTGCATCCGGCGAGCACCGCCACCGACGCCACCAGCATCAGCATCACCCGCGGGCGACGCCTGCCTCTCAGTGCTGCAGACACAGTTCGCGAACCTACACGCTCGCCGCGGCCCGCCCGGAAATGCACTGGGTGCGGGCTACGCGTTCTGGGAGGCGCGGTCGCGGGCCTTGCGGCGCGAGGCCTCCCGGCCCCGCTCGGTGGCGCTGAGGATGACCTTGCGCACCCGCACCACCTCCGGGGTCACCTCGACGCATTCGTCGCCCGCGCAGAACTCCATCGCGGCTTCCAGATCCAGCTGCAGCGGCTTGGCGAGGGTCTCGAGCACATCGCCGGTGGCCGACCGCATATTGGTCAGCTTCTTCTCGCGGGTGACGTTGATGTCGAGGTCCTCGGCGCGCGGGTTCACCCCGACGACCATGCCCTCGTAGGTGTCGGCGCCCGGCTCGACGAAGAACTGGCCGCGGTCGGCGAGCTGGATCATGGCGAACGGCGTCACCGATCCGGCGCGGTCGGACACCAGTGACCCGGTGTGCCGGGCCCGGATCTCACCGGCCCACGGCGCGTAACCGTCGAAGACCGCGTTGGCGATGCCGGTGCCGCGGGTCTCGGTGAGGAAGTCGGTGCGGAAGCCGATCAGGCCGCGCGACGGGACGATGAACTCCATCCGCACCCACCCGGCGGCGTGGTTGCTCATCTGCACCATCTTGCCCTTGCGGGCGGCCAGCAGCTGCGTGATGGCGCCCAGGTATTCGTCGGGGCAGTCGATGGTCAGCTCCTCGTACGGTTCGTGCACCTTGCCGTCGACCTGCTTGGTCACCACCTGCGGCTTGCCGACGGTCAGCTCGAAACCCTCGCGGCGCATCTGCTCGACCAGGATCGCCAGCGCCAGCTCACCGCGGCCCTGCACCTCCCACGCGTCGGGGCGGCCGATATCGAGCACCCGCAGCGAGACATTGCCGACCAGTTCCTGATCCAGGCGCGCCTTCACCATGCGTGCGGTCAGCTTGTGGCCCTGCACCCGGCCGACCAGCGGCGAGGTGTTGGTGCCGATGGTCACCGAGATGGCGGGCTCGTCGACGGTGATGCGCGGCAGCGCGACCGGATTCTCGACGTCGGCCAGGGTGTCGCCGATCATGATCTCGGGGATGCCCGCGATGGCGACGATATCGCCCGCGATGGCCTCCTCGCCGGGCTGCCGCTCGACACCGATGGTCTGCAGCAGCTCGGTGATCTTGACCGTCTTGGTGCCGTCGGCGTGCATCCACGCGACGTTCTGCCCCTTGCGCAGGGTGCCGTTGTGCACGCGGACCAGGGCGAGACGGCCCAGGAAGGGCGAGGCGTCGAGGTTGGTGACGTGCGCCTGCAGCGGCGCCGCGGCGTCGCCCTTGGGCGCGGGCACGTACTTCAGCAGCACCTCGAACAGTTCGTCGAGGTTCTCCGCATCGGGGGTGGTGCCGTTCTCGGGGCGGGTGGTCGAGGCCTTGCCCGCGCGGCCCGAGGCGTAGAGCACCGGGAGATCCAGGGCCAGCTCGGCGGCCTCGGAGGCCTCGTCGTCCAGGTCGGAGGCCAGATCCAGCAGCAGGTCGTGGGACTCCTCGACGACCTCGGCGATGCGCGCGTCGGGCCGGTCGGTCTTGTTGACCACCAGGATCACCGGCAGCGAGGCGGCCAGCGCCTTGCGCAGCACGAAGCGGGTCTGCGGCAGCGGCCCCTCCGAGGCGTCGACCAGCAGCACCACGCCGTCGACCATGGACAGGCCGCGCTCGACCTCACCGCCGAAGTCGGCGTGGCCGGGGGTGTCGATGACATTGATCACGGTGACGCTGCCGTCGGCGTTGTGCCGGTGCACGGCGGTGTTCTTGGCGAGAATGGTGATGCCCTTCTCGCGCTCGAGATCGCCCGAATCCATCACGCGATCGACCAGCTCGGCGCGCTCGGCGAACGCGCCGGACTGCCTGAGCATCGCGTCGACCAGCGTCGTCTTGCCGTGGTCGACGTGAGCCACAATCGCGACGTTGCGGAACTCGACAGACGACACGTTGAATCCTCCTGCTGGATGAGATGGTTGCCGGCCAACCCTCGCCGTAGAGGGTCAGTGCAAGACAGGTGGACGAGTGACTCACCGGGCATGCGGCCAGGTACACAGTACCGAAATGCGGGGCGGCACCGATTCCGGGCCATCCCGGTTAGGCTATGCTTACCTTCATGGGCAAGGTCAAGGCCAAGGAGGTGTCCCGCCTCAAGCCGAAGAAGAAGTGCTGTCGCAAGAAGACGCGCTGTGTGAAATGCCCTGTCGTGATCATGCGCATGAAGAAGGCCGAGTCCGCGGGGGTGTGCGGGAAAGACCTCAAGAAGTATCTCAAGCAGGCGCGCGCGGCCTGAGTCGAGAGTAGAACCGGGGTATGAGTACCCCACTGTTGACCGAGGACGAAATCGCCACCGCGCTCGAGAAGCTGCCGGACTGGACCCACACCGGCAACAGCATCGCCCGCACCGTCGAGGCCCCCTCGTTCCTGGCCGGGATCGAGCTGGTGCGCCGGGTCGCCGGGGAGGCCGAGGCGGCCAACCATCACCCCGATATCGATATCCGTTGGCGCCGTGTCACTTTCACGCTGTCGACGCACTCCGAGGGTGGGCTGACCCGGATGGATACGGCGCTGGCGCAGGAGATCGATCGGCTGGTTCAGGAGAGCTGAGCCGCCCGGTCCGGATCACCCAGACATAGAACGCGACGACACCGATCAGGTCGACCGCACCCAGCCAGGACAGGATCCCGGGCCGGGAGATCGTCCAGATCGTGGGCTGGAAGAACGACAGCACCCACGGCAGCCCGACCAGTGCGGTCGCCAGCCAGTAACCGGCCAGGACCCGGGCGCCCGCCGCCGCGCGCCACGGGCCGTACAGCAGCCACAGCACGAGCGGCAGCAGCCACACCCAGTGGTGCGACCACGAGATCGGCGACACCAGCAGCCCGAACAGCTGCACCACCAGCAGCGCGCCCAGCCGGTCCCCCGCGCCGAGGGCACGCCAGGCGAAGAAGGCCAGCACCGCGACGACCACGACACCGCCGAGCCACCACGGCCCGAACGGGATTCGATGTCCGCCGACGTGCCACGGCGCACCCGCGTCATAGCCCAGAATTCGGGTCAGCGCTCCCCGCAGCGACTGGTTCCAGACCGAGCCCACCGGTCCGATGCGGTTGGCATCACCGATCAGCGGCCCGAAGTACGTGCGGGTCTCGGCCGGGGAGATCGCGAAACTCACCCCGACCGTCGCCGCGAAGACCACCGCGGCCCACACCGCGCTCGCCCAGCGGCGCTGGGTCAGGAAGTACAGCCCGGTGACCGCCGGGGTCAGCTTCACCCCGGCCGCCACGCCGACCAGCAGGCCCGACAGCCACCACGCCGTGTAATAGGCGGCGGCCATCCCGGCCAGCACCAGGAAGACGTTGACCTGCCCGTAGTCCATGGTCGTGCGGGTCGGTTCGAGCCACAGCCCCACCGCGGTCCACCCGATCGCGGCCGTGCGCCAACGACTCTCGCGCGCGGCGTCGCCGAGCAGCAGGGCGAAGCCGATCCGCACCACCGCGTACAGCGCCGCCGCGATCAGCAGCAGCCAGACCACCGCGACCAGGGTGAACGGCAGGAAGTGCAGCGGGTAGAACACCACGGCCGCGAACGGCGGATAGGTGAACGGCAGCGGGAAGTCCGGGGTCTTCTCCGCGTAGGTGTAGTCGAAGAGGTGTCCGCTGCCCAGGCTGGCGGCGCCGTCGACGTAGACGTGCAGGTCGACCAGGTTCATCCCGTTGGGCGACAACAGCATCCACGCCAGCCGGGCCAGCACGGACAGACCCAGCGCGAGCAGGGCGACGCGGCGTCTGCCTCCGGTCCCGTCGCTACCACCGGAGGCCAATCGGAGCAGTCGGTTCACGGCGTGCAAACTTTCCGGTCGGTGACGGGCCGCGACAAGATTACCGGCGGGAGCGCCGAGGCCGAGAAGCGCCCATCTTGTAACATTTGCATCACTGATCACTTCAGTAACACCGGAGTGGGGTTATGGTCCGAGAACGGCACATAGCCGAGGAATAGCTCTCGACAAGATCGCGGCACGGCTGTACAACACGGCTGCTCTATCCCTAAAGTGACGCAAGCGATGCGGCCGCATCGCCGGATGAGGTACCCGAGGTAAGGACGGCTACACCAGTGCTTCGCACCAGAGGATCGCGGTTCGCAGTGTCCGCGCTGGCCCTCGCGGCCGGCGCCACCGTTGCCGCGTCTACCGCGGTCGCCGCCCCGGCGCCGAAGCCGCAGGCCCCTGCCAGTGCCCCCCTGATTCCCGAGGGCGTGCCGATCGACGCGATCGCCAACCTGGCGCCCGCCATCGTCGGTGCCGCCGCGGGCGCCGCCGATATCGCCTCCCCCGGCCAGCAGACCATCCTCGACCAGGCCAAGCAGATCCTGAACTCGGCCAACCTGCCCCCGCAGGTGAAGGCGGCGCTGCAGGCCATCATCAAATTCCTCGACGGCAGCGGCGGCGGTGGCCCCGAGCTGCCCGAGAACGGCCCCAATATCGCGCAGTTCCTCTACCCGACCATCGGCAAGGGCTGCATCGGTCCAGGCACCGATTCGGTCGGTACCGCGCTGGCCGTGCCCGGCCCGGCCGAACTGCCGCCGCCCGGTCCGCAGGGCGGTCAGGCCGGTTTCGTGTTCACCGCGCTGGGCACCAAAGGTTTGACCCCGCAGCAGAATCCGCCGATGACCGTGCAGTGGCTGAATTTGGATACGCGCCAGAGCGCCATCCAGCCGCTGACCGACGAGGCGCACATCAACCCCGACGGCCCGGCCACCCTGTCGACGATCGCCAACACCGGCCCCGGCCGCGTGATCGCGGTGATCTCCGGCTCGCTGACCACCCAGGCCGACGCCGAGAAGCCCCCGATCACCTGCTCGTTCCTGCCGACCCTGGGCTTCTTCAACGTCGCCCCGGCGGCCCCCGCGGTGCAGGCCCAGACGCAGCCGCAGGCACAGGCCCCCGCGCAGGCACAGCGTTAACCCCTAGCCGCACAAGGCCCGGAGCCGTCCCTGGACGACACTCCGGGCCTTTTGCCGTCATAAGCGCGGCAACCTGCGATGACCTGTGGTAGACCGGCAAATATGGCGACTGTCGATGAGCTCGTACGGTCCGCAGATTCCACCGCACCGGCGGCGCGCAAGGCCGGTGGCCGCTCCCGCCGGTCGGTCATGTCGCGCCGCTCCTACAAATCGGTGCTGTCCTCGCGCTCGCACCGATCGATCCTGTCGTTCCGGTCGGAGGGTTCGATCCTGTCGATCGGCTCGGCCTACTCGATCCTGTCCGTCGGCAGCGTGGGGTCGGTGCTGTCGGTGGGCTCCATCGGTTCGTTCTTCAGCCTGGGCTCCGCGTTCTCCGGGCTGTCGCGCTGGTCGCTGTTCTCCTGGATGGGCGTGCGCGAGGCGCCGGAGGCCCGGCCGCTGCTCTCGGTGGTTCCCGACGAGCCGGATCTGTGCGTCGACCCGACCTGTCACTGCCAGACCTGAGGCGCGGCTACCACCACTGCCCGTACTGCGGGGTGAGGATGTCGTTGACGTCCACACCCACGCCGCCGACCGAACGCTTGTCGATCTCGAACTGGTGCAGGTTCGCCGCGGGATGCACGAAGCCCTTCGGGGTGCCCCAGTTGTGTTGCCAGAACCAGGATCCCAGCCCGGCGGCCTTCGCCCAGGTGATGGTCGGCGCGTTGGCGTAGACGCCGACGTTCTCGCCGCCGAGCACCGACTGCCAGCCCATCAGGTACGGGGCGATCATCGTCGCGAACTCGGCCTCGGTGGGCTTGTCGTCGATGGAGGCGTAGATGGGTACGCCGTCGGGCCCGCCCGCCTCGCGGTGCAGTTCCAGGCCGCGCTCGGCGTGCTTCTTGCCCGCCTCCAGCCCGCCGCGCCAGTCCGCGGTATCGGCCTTGCCGTATTGGTAGCAGGACACGACCGACAGCCCCGCCTCGCGCAGCGCGTCGACCTCGCCGGCGCGCAACGGCTTTCCCTCCATCCACTCCGCGCCCGGACGGCGATCGGAGACGTACCGGATCACGCCGATATGGCCCGCGGCGCGGATCTCCTCGGCCGCGGGCACGGCACCCGCGTAGTCCAGGAGCGTGCCCAGCCCACTGCCCGTGGCCGCGGCGTTCGGGGCGAGCGCCGAGAGTCCGGCGGTGGCGGCGGCACCGGCGGCAACGCCGAACAGGGTGCGCCGAGACATGGGTGTGGAACGCATCGAAGTACTCCTTCGCGCAGTGCCTGACCTGGAACCGGCCACCCTGCAGGCCGGGAACTACCCGGCGCACCTTCCCCAAGCCTGTGCGCGCCGGGAGCCTCGAACGTGAACTCATTTCACCACATGCACACAGGAACCGCCAGGCTCACCGTGCACATCATTCACACGAGCCACACGGTGGACATCAGGCAGCACCGTCGATCCGCGTGCCCACGTCGATCGTTCGGAAGGAGGTGTCGGCGAGTTCGGCGCGGATGACGGCCGCTACCTGGTGGGCTATCTGCTGGCGGATGTTGCCCAGTTTGCCGAGGGCGCGGGCTCGCCAGCCCTCGGCGTGGAGGTCGACGGAGATGGCGCGGGGGTCGGGGGCGGAGGCGTCGATGACGATCAGCAGGGGGTCGGCGGCGCGGGCGATCAGGACCACCGGGATCTCGACCTCGGCGCGGTAGCGGTTGGCCTTGAGGACGTCGACGGTGATGTCCAGCGCTACGGGGATGGTCAGGTCGAACGACACCGGATCCTCGCCCACGCGGTCCGACAGCCGCGGCATCCGGACGGTGCCCTGCACCTCGACCGTCGCCGCCTCGCGCGGCCCGGTGCGCAGCGGGCCCACCTCGATGGCCCGCCCGGCCAGGCCCTCGACCACCTCGCGGACCCGTTCGGCGGTGACGATGCGCGGAAAGAAGCGCTGCCCGAATTCGTCGTAGCCGATCCAGTCGAACGACTCCCGGGTCGGATGCGGCGACCGGGTCCCGTTCAGGATGGCCTCGACGTCGAACACCCGCCCGCGGCGCGCGCCCGGATCGGCGAGCATGGCATTGAGGCGGTTGGCCACCTCGCGCTGCACCAGCACCGCGATCGGATCCAGCAGCAGCTCGAACGCGGCGCCGATGGCCTGCGCGCGCACCACGAAGCTGACGTCGCGGGGGGTGACCGGCGGAATGTCGATGATGACCAGCAGCGGGTCGGCGGTGCGCGCGTGCAGGGTGAGGTCGATCTCGACGACCGCCTCCAGCCGCAGCCGCTGCCCGCCGAGGGTGATGGTGACGTGCAGCGATACCGGCAGCCGGACCTCGAAGGTGACATGCGGCCCGCTGCGCGCGATCACCGGCTTCCCCACGCTGCCCTCGGCGACGAAACCGGCCAGCCCCGCGGGACCGACCGAGAACGGCCCGATCGTCATCCCGCGCCCCGCCATCCCGGACACCGCGGCCTCGATGCGCGCCGGCGTCACCGCGTGGGTGACGAACCTCTCACCGAATTCCGCGTAGTCGATCCAGGCCGGATGGTCGTGGGCGATGGACTGTCGCATGAGCTCCCGGTACCTCGCAGTGTCGGACGGCGTGCGCGCCCGTCATGGACACCCCGAGCGCGGCAGGAGGCGCCGGAAATCTGCCCGCGCCGTACGGAAATGCAGATCCCTGTCCTGCCGATGAGGGGGCAGCAGGACAGGGCCCGCGACGGCGGCGCTGCCGGGCACCGCCGGGTTCATCGTAGGACGAGGTGCTCGAGGCACCTCCCCCCACCAGCCAGATATATCCCCCGCAGGTGGATACGTTTCACAAACGACCGAACCCGACCATACCCGGAATCTCGGCCCGGATGTAATGGTGAATTCCGATAATGCGCGCCGGGACGGCGGGCGCGCCCCTTCGGCACGAGATCCTCGACGGCGACCGCTCGTGCCGTCCCCGCCGGGGCATCGCTTCGCCGTAGTGAGCATCGCGAGCGGACGCGCCGCCGGTCAAGGCGCCCGGGTGTCCCACTTTGTCCCAGTTGCGCCGCGCCGCCGCAGCATTCGCGCGCGGGTATCACCAGTGCGACAAACGGGCCGAAATGCCCTACTTTTCCTCCCTGTGTCGATACACTCTGCCCGGACGTCGAGGATGTGGGAGGGCTAAACCCTGGACACGCTGTGGAACTTCGTCGTCGATCACCGAAACCAACTGCTGACCGACTCGTATCTGCATGTCTCGGCGGTCGTGCAGTCGGTGCTGCTCGCGACGGTCGTGGCCGTGCTGATCGGCATCGCCGTCCATCGCAGTCCCTGGGGTTCGGCACTGTCCACCGCGGCCGCCAGCATCATTCTGACCGTTCCGTCGTTCGCCCTGCTGGGTCTGCTCATTCCGGCCATGGGCCTGGGCGTGCTGCCGACCGTCACGGCCCTGGTGCTGTACGCGCTGCTGCCGATCCTGCGCAACACCATCATCGGCCTGGCCGGGGTCGATCCGGCCGTCGCCGATGCGGCCCGCGGCGTGGGCATGAACCGGCTGCGCATCCTGGCCCGCATCGAGATGCCGCTGGCCTGGCCGTCGATCCTGGCGGGCATCCGCGTCAGCACCCAGCTGAGCATGGGCATTCTGGCCATGGCCGCGTACGCCAAGGGTCCGGGCCTGGGCAACCTGATCTTCTCCGGTCTGGCCCGGCTGGGCAGCCCGACCGCGGTGCCGATGGCGCTGACCGGCACGGTGCTGATCATCGTGCTGGCGCTGGCGCTCGATGCCGCACTCGTCCTCATCGGCCGCCTCACCACTCCGAGGGGAATCCGTGACTGATACCGCGACCGCCGTCTCCGAGCACACCGAGGACCATCCCCGGGCCGAGATCGTGCTCGATTCGGTCACCAAACGTTATCCGGGACAGCGGGATCCGGCCGTCGAGAACGTCTCACTCACCATCCCCGCCGGGGAGACCGTGGTCTTCGTCGGCCCGTCGGGCTGCGGCAAGACCACCACCATGCGGATGATCAACCGGCTCATCGAGCCGACGTCGGGCACCATCACCATCGACGGGCGCGACGTCGCCGCACAGGACGCCGATCGGTTGCGCCGCGGGATCGGCTACTCGATTCAGCAGGCCGGGCTCTTCCCGCACATGACCGTGGCACGCAATATCGCCACCGTGCCGGGCCTGCTCGGCTGGGACCGCGCCCGGGTCACCGCCCGCATCGACGAGATGCTCGAGCTCGTCGGCCTGGACCCGGGCACCTTCCGCGGCCGGTATCCGCGGCAGCTGTCGGGCGGTCAGCAGCAGCGCGTCGGGGTCGCGCGGGCCCTGGCCGCCGACCCGCCGGTGCTGCTGATGGACGAGCCGTTCGGCGCGGTCGATCCGATCACCCGCGGCCTGCTGCAGGACGAGCTCATCCGGCTGCAGGCCGAACTGCACAAGACCATCGTCTTCGTCACCCACGACTTCAACGAGGCGGTCAAGCTCGGCGATCGAATCGCGGTGCTGGGCAACCGATCTCGCATCCTCCAGTACGACACCCCGGCCGCGATCCTGGCCGAACCGGCCGACGAGACCGTCGCCGGGTTCGTCGGTGCCGACGCCGCGCTCAAGCAGCTCACCCTCACCCGGGTCGAGGACGTCGAGCTGCGGCCGTGCGCGACCGCCATCGAGAGCGATCCGATCGACCCCATCAGAACCGAACTGGCCCAACGGGATTGGAAGTGGGGCCTGGTACTCGATGCCGCCCGCCGGCCGGTGCGGTGGGTGTCCGAGGCGCACCTGGCCCACGCGTCGTCGCTGCGCGATCTCGGGCTGCCCGTCACCAGCACGGTGACGAACCGGTCGACGCTGCAGGAGGCATTGGAGGCGCTGCTGGCCGACAGCACCGCGCACGCGGTCGTCACCGGTCGCCGCGGCGAATACGTGGGCCTGGTCACCATCGACACGCTGGTCCGGCATCTGTCCGAGATCCGGGCCGAGCACACCAGCGCGGAGTCGGGTGACGCCGCCGCGACCGGGACCGGCACGGCGACAACGGATTCGGGCGACGAGCAATGAGCACGACCACCCGGCATCCCGAACGGCGGGCAGAGCGCGTCCGGCTGCTCGCCCAGCCGGCGCTGGCCGTCGCCGCCGCCGTCGGCGTGCTGGTGTGGGCGTTCACACGCGACCTCACCGCCACCCAGCAGGCGAGCATGAACGCCGACAACATCGCCACCGCCACCCGCCAGCACGTCGTGATCACCGCGACCGTCATCGCGATCGTCGTGGTGATCGCGGTGCCGCTGGGCACGCTGCTGACCCGGGGCCGCTGGCGGCGGCTGGCGCCGCTGTTCGTCGGCATCGCCAATATCGGATCGGCCGCCCCGACCATCGGCCTGATCGTGCTCACCTATCTGTGGACCCAGAAGACGGGCTTCTGGGTGGGCGTCGGGCCGATCGCGCTGTATTCGCTGCTTCCCGTGCTGCGCAACACGATTCTCGGTTATCAGCAGGTCGATCCGATGCTGATCGATGCCGGGCGCGGGCAGGGGATGTCGGGGGCTACGGTGTTGCGCCGCATCGAATTTCCGCTCGCGGTGCCCTACATCCTGGCCGGGCTGCGCACCTCGCTGGTGCTGGCGGTGGGCACCGCGACGCTGTCGTTCCTGGTCAGCGCGGGCGGGCTCGGCATCCTCATCGACACCGGCTACAAGCTGCGCGACAACGTGACGCTGTGGGTCGGCGCCATCCTCGCGGTCGCGCTGGCGCTGCTGGTGGACTGGCTCGGCGCGCTGGCGGAGCGGTTCCTCGAGCCGAAGGGGTTGCGATGAGGCTGGACGGAATCCGGCATTCCGGGGAGAAGGCAAGCAGGTGGGCCAAGCTGGCTGCTCCCCTGGTGGCTCTCGGACTGCTCCTGTCCGGCTGTGGTCTGGAGGCCGGGGGCGCGGTGCCGCTGCGCGTCGGGCCCGGCAGCATCAAACCCGTGGCGGAACTCGACGGTGTGCGAATCATCGTGGGCTCCAAGGACTTCACCGAGCAGATCATCCTCGGCTACCTGCTCGAATTCGCCCTCAGCGCCGCCGGAGCGGAGGTGCGGGACCTGACCGCCATCACCGGCTCCAACAGCCTGCGCGACGCCCAGCTGCACGGGCAGGTCGACGTCGCCTTCGACTACACCGGCACCGGCTGGATCAACTACCTCGGCAACGAGACCCCGATCCCCGACTCGCAGGCGCAGTTCGAGGCCGTCCGCGATCAGGATCTCGCGAAACACGGCATGGTGTGGGCGAATATGGCGCCGATGAACAACACCTACGCCCTGGTGACCAGCGCCCCCAGCCAGCAGCAGACCGGCGCCACCACCCTGTCGGACTACGCGCGCCTGGTGAATACCGACCCCGCCACCGGAAATACCTGTGTCGGAACCGAATTCAGCGTCCGCCAGGACGGATTCCCGGGCCTGGTGCGCAAGTACGGCGTCGATATGGGCAAGGTGAAGAAGCAGGTCATGCAGGATGCGCTGGTCTATCCGGCGACCGCGAACGGCACCTGCCAGTTCGGATCCGTCGCCGCCACCGACGGCCGCATCCCGGCGCTCGACCTGAAACTGCTCGAGGACGACCAGAAGTTCTTCCCGAAATACAATGCGGCGCTGGTGATGCGGGAATCATTCGCCACCGCGCATCCGCAGGTCGCCCAGGTGCTGGAGCCGATCTCGCGGCTGCTGACCAACGAGTCCATCACCGAACTCAACCGCAAGGTGGACGTGGAGGGTCAGGAGCCCGCGAACGTCGCCCGCGACTGGCTGGTCGCCGAAGGGTTCGTCACCTCGCGCTGAGCCGCCGCCCCGGACACGGTAGGTTTCTCGGCGGTAATCGCTAGACGCAGCATCCGGTCCGGGAGGTACGGCAGTGGCCGACGCGCATATGGCCATTGCGCACTATCTGCGCGAACGCCGCGAAGCGGCCGGTCTCACGCGCGCCGAACTGGCCCAGCGGGCAGGCGTCTCCGAGGCGCTGATCCAGAAGATCGAACAGGGCACGCGCGCACCGACACCCACCGCGCTCATCGCGCTGTCCGATGCGCTGCGGATACCGACGCAGTTCGTCGACCATGCCCTCGAACTTCTCCAGCCCGCGCGGCGGCAGACCACCGATCTGTACGGCGACCTCGCCGAGGGCGAAATCGACTTTCTGAACAGCCTGCCGCATCCGGCGTGCTACCTGACGCTGCCCGCCCGCGACCTGATCGCGGTCAACGACGCCCACCGCCGGTACTTTCCCACGCTGCTGCCCGGCACCAACGTCATCGCGTGGACGCTGCTGGATCCGATCGCCCGCCACGTCCTGGCCGATTGGGAACAGCAGGCGCACGTGCTCGTGCAGGCGTTCCGGTACATGGCCCCGGGCGTGGTGACTCCCGAACGTTGCGAGGAGATCATCCGGATGTGCCGGGCGGCACCCGAATGGGACCGGCTGTGGTCGACCGACCTTCCTCCCGACAACATCCCGCACCCGGTGCGTATGCGCTCGCCGGAGACCGGCGAATGGTGCCCCATGCACGTCCACCTGTTCAAGATCGAGATCCCGACCCGCCCGTGGTGGCTGTACTCGCTGATGCCCGCGCGCTGAGCCGCAGCCGTCAGGCGACGGCCGTGCGCAACGCCAGCCAGCCCTCCTCCGGCTCCGCATAACCGTGGTACATCAGCGGAATGCGTTGGTCCACACCGAAATAGCGATAAACGGCCAGCATGGCCCGGCGGACGGCGTGATCCTCGAAATCGTCGATGCGGCGCAGGCCGATGGGATGCTCGGGAAGCAGCGACAGCCGGGCCAGCTCGTCCGCATTCCCCGTGTCCAGGCCCAGCGGGCCGTCGGCGATGTAGTGGTCGTGGTAGACGGTGCGCAGACGCGCGCCCGGCAGCGCCGGATGGTCGGTGGACTCGAATGCCACCAGGCGGGCCCGTGCGCCGGGCAGGCCGCGGCCCTGCAGTGCCGCGACGAGGTCCGGGTCGCGGCGCGGGCCGTCGCCGACCGGCGCCTGTTCGAGCAGGTGCAGCATGCAGGCGCCGCGCACGCGGGGTTCGGGGACCAGGAACAGGCTCACCATCGGCCCCCGGTGCGCCGCACCGGTGAGGCAGATTCTGGCGGGTAACGGATCGGACATCCGGTCTCCTGACGACGAGGGCCGAGGAGCGCTACGCAGTCAAATATGCCACAGTTCCGGCGCCCGCGACCAGGGTTGCCCGGATACGCACCGGTAGGTGTCCAAGGTCCCTTGCCCGGGATTTGCGGCTCTGCGAGCGTGAGTGTCCCCGACATCCCACCATGGAAGGCGATGACCCGACCCCTTGACGGTTCTGCTGTGGATCGTACTGCCCTACTGCGCCCTGGGATCCTTTGTGCTGGGCCATATCTGGCGCTTTCGCCGCGACCGCTTCCGCCCGGCCCCGGACGCCGACCGCGCCGAACGGTACGGCGCCATCGCGTTCCGGCTCGGCGCGAGCCTGGTGATCGCCGCCCGCCTCGCCGACCTGTTCGCCTCCGGCCCGCACGACCACCCGCCCGGTGGCATGTATGTGCTCATCCTGGCGGTCGAGGTCGTCGCGCTACCCACCGCGGCCGCCGGTGCGGTGATGCTGATCCTGCCGTCGGTCATCGCGGGCACCCATCGCGGCCCGGTCACGCCGGTGGATCGCATCACCCTCCCCGTGCTGACCGCGATGCTACTGTCCGGCGTTCTCATCAGGCTGGATCCGAATTCCACCGCCGACGGCTACCGCACCGCCGAGACCCTGTTCAGCTGGGCCCGGTCGCTGCCCACCCCGCATCCGAACCCCGACGCGATGGCCGATGCCCCCGCGCTCTACCAGGCGCGCGGCCTGATTCTCGTACTGCTGCTGGGCATCTGGCCCTACACCCGCCTCGCGGACCTGTTCGCCGCGCCGATCGCCGGATGGGTGCCCAGGGTGTTCCGGCGTCAGCGGCGGCTTTCCCAGCGCGCCACCGTCCGCCCGATCTCGGTGGTCGGCGGCTCACGATAGAGCCACTCCCGCGCGATGCGGTGCCAGTTGTTGGTCGTCCCCAACTGGCCCAGCGCCGCGAAGGTGAACAGATCCACCCGCCGCGAGAAGACGTGCTCGGGCGGCAGCCGCTGCTGCCGCATGCCCTGGAATTCGGCGGCGCGGGGATCGACGGCGAGAACCACGGCGCCCGTGGCGATTTCGGGCGTGATCGTGATCTCCTCGTCGAGCAGATGCCAGCCCGCGGCGGCCCACACGTACTCGAGGACCTCCTGCGGATCGATACTCGCGGCCGGATCGATGATGCCGCGACCGACCCACAGGTCGTAGAGGTCCCGGGCGCGCAATTCACCCGCCGCGCGCATGCCCGCGCGCTCCAGCTCGACATACTCCGGTTCCATCGAGTGGTACAGCCCGAAATCCACGAATCCGACCCGGCCGTCGGTGGCGAGGAGAATATTGCCGGGGTGCGGATCGCCGCAGAACTGGTAGTCGGAGAACACGGTGTTGACGTAGAAGCGATAGATGAGCTCACCTATCCGGTCGCGGTCGTCGTCCGGCAGCTGCTGGATCTGCGGAAAGGACTTCCCGTCGAGGAATTCGGTCACCAGCACGTTGTGCCCGCAGAGTTCCTCGATGCTGTCCGGGACCGTGATGAACGGATGATCCCGATAATGCGAGGCCACGCGATGCTGGCTCACCGCCTCGCGCTCGTAGTCGAGTTCGCTGCCGATATTGCGGGCGATCTCGTCGAGCACCTCGTTGTCGGCCGCGCTGGGCAGAATGGATTTCCAGAGCCTGCTGATCATCACCAGATTGCGCATATCGGCCTCGACGGCCCGGTCCACGCCCGGATATTTGACCTTGACCGCGACCTGGCGCCCATCGTGCAGCGTGGCCCGGTACACCTGGCCGATCGAGGCCGCGGCGATCGCGTCCTCGTCGAAGTCGGCGAAGATTCGCGCCATGGGCCCGAGGTCGTCCTCGATCACCTTCCGCATCGCCGAGAACGGGGCCGCGGGAGCCTGATCGCGCAATTCGGCGAGCTTGTCGCGGAACATCTCGCGATGCGATTCCGGGAGCAGGTCGACATCGAGCACCGACAGCATCTGACCCAGCTTCATCGCCGCGCCCTTCATGCCGCCGAGCACCGTGACCAATTGCTGCGCGGTCTGCAAGGTGGACCGCTCGGCGAGCAGCTGCCGCGCGTCCTCGGGTTTCCCGATCATGGACAACCGCGTGCCGACTCCGCGGACCGCCTGTCCCGCGACCAACCGGCCCATCCTGCTGCCGCGCGCGAAACGGCCCTTCGGCACTCGACTGCCCACCAGCGCACCTCCATTGGCACATGCTTCGAATGACGCGGTGTTCACTCTGCACGTTTTCGGCCCGTGGCAACAGGGGGCGTGACTAAACTGAGCGATGCTCATCTTCTAGCGACAGCAGGCAGGAGGTCGCGATGCCGACGAAAGCGGTGGGCCAGCGTCGTCGCCCGACACAGGACCGGGCCAAGGCAACCAGGGAGCACATCCTCGACACCGCCGCACAGCTTTTCGGGGAGCGTGGCATCGCCAATACCTCGACGAACCGCATCGCGGCCGAGGCGGGGGTGAGCGTCGGGACGGTCTACCGGTACTTCTCCGACCGCTCCGTCATCGTCGAGGAGCTGCTCGGGCGGTTGCTCGAGAATGTCGAGCGGCGCTTCACCCAGCGGGTGTTCGGCCTCTCGGAAAAGTCTGTCCTGGAGATGATCACCGGCATCCTGGAGGTCATCACCGACGAGCTGGTGGACAATGCCCGCCTGGTGCGCGCGCTGGTGGCGGGCGTGCAGTTCTACAGCAGCGGCATCCCCGAATTCGAGCCGCGCCTGCGCCTGCTGGTCAAGGTGCTGGTGATCCAGCTGCTCGGCCCCGGTGACGATCACGAATACGACGTGATGACATTCGTGCTGATCAACACGGGTTTCGCGGCGGTGCTGCGGGCGTCGGCGCTGGAGGTCGACAGCCAGGAGCGCAAGGAGGCCATCGAGATGACCGCGCGCATGATGGCGGCCATGGCCGAGGCGGAGATCAAGTCCCGCGCGGCGTGAAACACGCTCGTCTCATGAAAAATGAGCACCTACCCAACTATGGGCTCCTCCGCTCTTACATCGTTTGGGCCACGAGCGGACCAACTGCCTGCTGAGGGCCCGTTTTTGCGACCGTCACCCACCTCTCAAAGAG
This sequence comes from Nocardia wallacei, assembly GCF_029869545.1. Lineage (GTDB taxonomy): Bacteria > Actinomycetota > Actinomycetes > Mycobacteriales > Mycobacteriaceae > Nocardia > Nocardia wallacei_A. The sequence continues at coordinate 26,720 of NZ_JARWQD010000385.1, forward strand.
GAGTAGAAGGTGAGCGCGCGCTCGGCTTACCGTTTGTGACAGAGCAAACAGCGATAGCAGACCACCGCGTCTGACTCATGGTTGGAAGAGAGGTCGCCGATGACCGCCGACACGTCGAACAACCCAGGCCTGACGTACTCCGGCACGCCGTTGTCCGAGCCGCTGAAGAACGTGCGCGCCTTGTCTCGGCAGATGGTGGGGCATTTCGTGGAGACGGTGGCGCCGTGCCGCACGCTCCCCGGGGACGCCATCCACGGCGACGTCACCAGCATCACCCGCCTGTGCCTGGAACTGGCGGTCAGCATGCTCGACGGTGTCGACGTCCCGGAGAAGATCCGCAAGCTCGAGGACACCGCCGGGCAGTGGGCGCGCGAGGGCGTGCCGATCGACACCATCCACCACGCCATCCACGAGGGGTTCCGCCTCGGCTTCGATCTCGTCGTCACCAGTGCCACCAACAGCTACCGGCGCATGCGCGACGACGGCGAGGAGGTGCTGCTGCTGCGGCGCGGCGACTACGACAACCTGATCGGCGGTGCCAAGCTCGTCGTCGACATGCTCGACACCATGACCACCGCGGTCTCGAAAGCCTATGTGCGCGAACTGCGTTCGGTGGTCAGCGAGCATCACACGGCGGTGCACACCCTGACCTCGGCGCTGCTCGGCGGGCATCCGACCTCCACCATGGCCCGCGAATGCGGCATCGAGATCGCCGAGCAGTACAACGTGCTGGCGCTGGCCATCCCCGCACATCCCGAGGAGGCCAATCCGATGGTGGACGGCGCGGTGGTCGCCCGGCGCAAGCTGCGGCGCATCCAGGCCGCGCTGGCCCCCGGACACGACGGCCACACGGTCCTGTCGCTGCTCAGCGTCGACGGCGGCACCCTGCTCATCCCCACCACCGACGGCGACTCCGACGAGCTCGACCGGCTGGTCACCACGCTGTCGCAGGCGGCGCAGGTGCCCATCACGGCGACGGTCGTGACCGCGGGATCCCACGACATTCCCGCTGCCGCCGATCGGGCCCATCAGCTGCTCGACATGGTGCATCGGCTCAAGCTGGTCCGGGGCCTGTACCGATTCGACGACATCGCCCTCGAATATCAGCTCACCCGGCCGGGTCCCGGCCGCGAGCACCTGGGCACCCTGCTCGACCCGCTCGACGCGCACCCCGAACTGCTCGAGACCCTGCAGCGGCACATCAGCAACAACCTCAACCGCCAGCGGACCGCGCACGCCCTGCACATCCACACCAACACCGTCGACTACCGGCTCAAACGCATCGCGACCCTCACCGGCTGCGATCCCACCCACGCCAGCGGGCTGTGGTACCTGCGCTCGGCCCTCGTCGCGCGCAGCTACCGGCAGACCCATCCGGCGTAGGGAGGCCGCGCACTACTTGCGGTAGTCGGTTTGTGATTGGCGTGGGCCAATTCGGGCAACTCCATAGCGTGCGCGCCGTCTCGGCTGGTGGGCGCGTTTCCCGACGATATGGAACGGGAGGAAGACAATGTCCGGCAAATTCGAACTCTTCGCCGATGCCGCCGATAAATTCCGGTGGCGCCTGAAGGCCGGGAACGGCGAGGTCATCGCGCAGAGCCAGGCCTACGCGACGAAGGACGCGGCGAGAAAGGGCATCGCCTCGGTGCAGAGCAACGCCGCCGATGCGACGGTCGTCGATCTCGCCGAAGCATCCGGATAACCGATGCGATCGAGCCCCATCCGGCACGCCGGGTGGGGCTCGATCGCGGAGACCGCAAACTTGCGGCATCCCTATCTGGTGCGCCTACCTGGAGCGGACCCACCGCGCGCTTACGATTCGCTGTTGACAGCGGCAGGGCATTCTCCGTCGAGAGTGGGGAGCGCGGCGATGGAACAGAGCAGCGGCCACCGGTCGGCGCGCGACGTCATGGCCGCCATGCCGGGGCATGTGCGGGCCGAATTCACTCGGCGCATGCGCAAGCGCGGCCGTCCGCTCGCGCTGAAGGACATCACGGTCGTCGATGCCGGGATGCTGAAGCGGGCCGTGGTCGCCGCCTCCGTCGGCAACTGCATGGAATGGTTCGACTTCGGCGTCTACAGCTATCTCGCGGTGGTCATCGGGAAGGTGTTCTTCCCGGATGTCGGCGCGGGCGTGCAGGTGCTGGCCTCGTTCACGACCTTCGCCGCGGCCTTCCTGGTCCGGCCGCTGGGCGGGTTGTACTTCGGTCCGCTCGGCGACCGGATCGGCCGCCAGAAGGTGCTGGCCACCACCATGCTCATGATGGCGGGCAGCACCTTCGCGATCGGCTTCATCCCCAGTTACGCCTCGATCGGCGTGGCCGCCCCGATTCTGCTGCTGGTCTGCCGGATGGTGCAGGGCTTCTCCACGGGCGGCGAGTACGGCGGCGCTACCACGTTCGTCGCCGAGTACTCCCCCGACCGGCGGCGCGGATTCCTGTGCAGCTGGCTCGATTTCGGCACGTTCACCGGTTACGCCGCCGGGTCCGGCATCGTCACCCTGCTCACCGCGACCCTCGGCGATCAGACGGTGGAGGACTGGGCCTGGCGCCTGCCGTTCCTGATCGCCGGGCCGATCGGCGCCATCGGCCTGTACATCCGGCTGAAGCTGGAGGACAGCCCCGCCTACCAGGAACAACTCGACGCACACGACCGGGATCTGGCCGAGCAGGAGTCCGGCAGCGGGCGGCTGCGGGAGATCGGGGAGATCCTCACCCGGCACTGGCGGGCCGTGCTGATGTGCATCGGCCTGGTGCTGCTGTACAACGTCACCAACTACATGGTGACGGCGTACCTGCCGACCTATATGACCGAATCGCTGCACCGCTCCGCCACGCATTCGGACATCCTGGTGCTCAGCGCGATGGCGCTGGTGGTCTTGCTGATCACGTTCGTGGGCCGCGCCAGCGACCGTTTCGGGCGGCGCCCGGTGTTCCTGACCGCGGCCGTGGCCCAGATCGTGCTCGCATACCCGTGCTTCCTGCTCATCCGCCAGGACGGCTGGGTGCTACCCCTGCTCGGCACCCTGGTCCTGGCCGCACTGCTGGCCGGTTTCGCCGGACCCAGCGCCGCCACCCTGCCCGCCCTGTTCCCCACCGCCATCCGCTACGGCGCCATGGGCATCTCGTTCAACATCGCGGTCTCCGCCTTCGGCGGCACCACCCCCCTGGTCAACACCGCCCTCGTCGACGTCACCCACAACCTGATGATGCCCGCCTTCTACCTCATAGCCTCCGGCGTCATAGGTTTCACAGCCGCCCTGTTCCTCAAGGAATCCTCCCTACTCCCCCTCCGCGGCTCCCAACCCATGGTCGGGACCAAGGAGGAAGCAGAACGCCTGGTGACAACCTCGGAACTGGCATTGGCGGAGCTACGGGCGGAGTCGTCGAAACGCTGAACTCGAGCGCGGCGGCGAAGCCCATATGTTCATGGCATCGACCGCTCGATCACGCCGAAAGGCCTACAGCGCAGGGCATCCCGTCAACCGCGGCGAAGCTAACGTGGAGGCTATGTCCGGGTTCACGGTCGGGTCCATGGTGCTGCGGCGCGAGGTACTGCACGGCCAGGTGTGGATGACTATGCCTGTTCAGGTCATCGCGGATGACGATGTACTCGCCGTCTGGATCGAAGACGGCACCCCCTTCACATTCCCGCAGCATCCGTTCGGCCCACACCCATGGTCGAGCCAGGACCGGTGGACCGGCAGCAGCGTATTGCAACTGTATCGCCCCACCGACGCCTATTCGGTCTGGGCGTTCTTCCACGGTGACCGGCTCGACTGTTGGTACATCAACTTCGAAAGGCCTTACAGCCGTGGTCAGAACTACTTCGACACCGACGATCACGGCCTCGATATCGTCATCAGGGACGGAGATTGGCAGTGGAAAGACCGTGAAGACGTCGCCAAACAGGTCGCCGACGGCCGCCTCACCCCTGCAGAAGCCGAAACAGTCTGGCACGAGGCCGAACACGTCGCTTCCGCGTTGAATCATGGCACCTGCTGGTGGGTTTCGCGTTGGGAGAACTGGAAGCCGATCCGGTAACCGATCAGCGCTGGTCGTCCTCGTCTCCGATTCGGTCTCGGATCTCGTCCACCGAACAACCTGGCCGCGGTCGCTCGGGCCAAAGCAGTGCCACCGAGAAGACAGCGGTCGGCACCGCAACAGCGGCGAGCAACCCGATGACGACCCATCCGCTCATCGGCCGAGCCCGGACTTGATCGCCAACGCCGCCCGGCCACGCAGACTGATCTGCCACCGGCCCCTGCGGCCCGATACCACCAGGCCGCGGGCATCCAGAGAAGCCAGCGCGTAACGAGTACTCCACCCTGTCAACGACGCCTCTCGACCTATCTGGGCGACGGTCAGCATCCCGCCAGGAGCGAGAACCGACAGAACGGCCACCTCGGTGGCCTTCATGCGCCCGCTCCCAACACGGTCCAGCGACTGAAAGACATTCGCGGACAAACCGTTTCGACATCCGCCACCTGCATAACCGCATCAATCTCCAGAGCACCCAGATGATTCGGAGCCGGGACGACCACCACGTCGACATCCGCAGCACGCGCGTGATCCACCAACCGAACCGGCGAATAATCAGGCCAGATCAGCACATACCCCAACCGCCGAGCCAACCGCCGCACCCGCGCCACATCCCACTCCACCGAATCCGACACCTCGAGGTCCATCCACCCGAGCGCGGTAGGTATACGCCTCATCTTCATCCGCCCCTTTCATTGTCTGGTTCGGTCCAGATTCGGCGCCGGGACCAGGGCGAAGGGCCAGCAGAGGGACAGTCCAAACCAGTAGAAGAGCTGGCCGCATGCCGTTAGGCTCGTGGAATGGGGCAGCATGCTGGAGAACGAATTGCGGCGGAGCGGAAGCTGGCCGGCCTCACGCAACGCCAGCTCGCCACCCGCGCCAATTACTCGTTGTCGATGTTGAAAGCCGTGGAACAGGGCCGCGAGGTGGCGTCCCCCGGGTTCCTGTCCGCAGTCGCCCGAGCACTGCGAATCACACCGGAACAGCTCACCGGCGCACCCTTCGATGACGGTAAGCCACTCGCCGACGCAATCAACGAGCTGTCGATCCTGCTGACCGAAGGCCGGTACGCTCGTGCCGTCGAACCGGATTCGCTCGACCGCATCGATACGGATCTTCGAGCGGCACAGAACTTGTACCGCCGGGATCGCACACGGCAGACGATCGAGGCACTGCCCGGAATCATCCGCAGACTGCACGGGGCCGTGCGTGAGACCTCCGGCGATACGACAACCCGCGCGTACACACTGCTCGTGTCGGCATACATACTGGCTGAATGGTCGGTCCGCCGCACCGGCCACCTCATGCTGGCCCTTCCCGCGCTGGATCTCGCCGATACTTATGCACCCCTCGCGTCCGACCAGAACTGGGGTTCGTACTCCACCCTCGCCCGTGCACGGGTCCTGACCCATTACGGCGAAGGAGAGGTGGCAGGTCGACTCATCGACTCTGCCATCAACGTCGCCGGAACCGACAGCGCCGGGATAGTCCTGGCAGGGTACTCACACCTTGCCGGATCCATTAATGAGGCACGAAAACTGAACTACCCCAACGCCATCGGGCACATCGATGCAGCCCGCGAACTCGCTGCCCAGACCGGCGAAACCGACGCGTACATGACTGCCTTCGGCCCTCTCAACGTCGAAATCCACGCCCACGCAATCGAACTGGAGTCCGGCGACCCGAACAAGGCAGCAATCGAGGGCGCCACACTCACCTACGCCCCCGATGCTCCCCCAACACGGATCGCCCACCACTGGCACGACAACGCCCGCGCGTGGTTGATGTCAGGCAAACCAGACAAAGCACTCGCCGCCCTGAACAAGGCCCGCCTCGCCGCACCCCAACAAACCCGACTACACCCGTCGGTCCGAGAAACTCTGTACGGAATCGCCGCAGCAGAACGCCGCCGCACAGACACCCTCGTCGGCTTCGCCAACTGGCTCGGCGCAGCCGTGTAGGACTTGAACCGGCAGTTGGGCACAGCCGCCTCCACGACCGTCAACTCACTTGTCGGCTAACCGAACCATTCTCCGCCGCAACGATTTCCGGCAATTCCGTCAGTTCGCGAATCTTCCAATCGGACAGATCCGCAACCTCTTGCTTGTCCCGAAGGATCCACCCCCACGGGCCACGCTGAATGTAGGCAGTCCGTATGCCAGCCTTCTTCGCGGGCGCAACATCGTTGTCGATGCGATCACCGACATACACGATCTCCTCCGCACGACACGGCGCCACCTCAACCACCTTCGCGAAGAACTCAGCCGACGGCTTCTCGACACCCCAGTCATCCGATGTGGCGATGAAGTCCGTGGGGAGCTTCAAGCTCCGAAGGATCCGCCCAGACCGAACTGTCTGGTTGCCGACGACACCCACCCATACACCCATGCCCTGCAACTTGGACAACGCGGGCCGAACATCGTCGTAGAGATCTCCCTCACCATATGACTCCGGCTTACCCGCATCGACTCGAGCTTGCCGCTCACGAGGGAGGTCGAAGCCCGGTTGGAACACCTGGAATGCCTCCCAGTAGTCGTGTCCGGACTCGATGACCGCACCGAACACGGCAGAAAACGTATGCCGTGGAGCGCCTAACCAGTCCGCCCACGACCCATACTCCCGACTCTCGTCCACCAACGTCTCACCGACGTCGAACACGATAGCTTGGATCATTCCTCCAACCGTAGCTGCATCGGTCGACACCCACTCTGCGGAAAGCCCACGTACACGCTCAGTTCTGTGCTGATCACCAGCAGAGGCTTATCGCACATCCCGGCCTCGTAATCGAGCCGATAGAACAGGCGATGATGCGTGCGACCGACCCATCGCAGCGCGGTTCGAACCATCCGGTCATGTTCCCGTGCATCATCTCCCAGCAACCCCCCCGCGAATCGTTGGGCGGAGTTTGACTACGGCGATCAGTCGTGCAGCAAACTTCGCACGGAGGTGTGCACAGAAGGCCACACATGACGGAGCGGCGACCAGGCTTGCGCCCGTGGGCAATCTGGGCCGGTTTCGGTACAGCGGGTCCCCCCGCAGCGAAGTCTGTATGGTGGTTCTGTTCACAACCAGGAACCAGGAACGAGGGCGACTGGCCTGACCAACTCGACCTTCAAACCGGGTTCTTCACCTACTACGGCGACGACCGGAAGCCCGTGCAGCCAGACCTCCACGACGGTCCACGTTCCACCAACGTTCCGCGTTGCGACGCCTTCGGCGCCACACGCGTCCGAGGCCGAGCGCTTGAAAGTGCCGACCGAGAGGCGGCCACCGGTTGCTCCGTATGTCTCCAAACCCAACCGGGATTCAGGATCATCAGCAGTTGCCAGGACCGGTACAGTCAACCAGAGGCGCCTGCCGTCCCGGATAGTTAGTGTCACTCAGTATCACCTTGCAGCGGCCAATAGGAGGACGGGTGCACACCCTGACCAGCAAGCGCGTCACAAAATTTGGTCGCGATTTCGGTTTTGAGGGTACAGAAGCAGATTTGTTCGAGCGCTACGTCGCCGCGAACTACCTCTTCCAATACCTTCGCGACGATGTAGATTCCATCGAACGGTCCGTTCTTGGCGGTGGTAGCGATGAGGGTATCGACATCGGTACAGTGATCGTGAACGGACGGGCCGTGTTTGAACCAGAAGAAGTCGACGACCTGATATCTGAGCAAACGACAAACTCTGCCAAAGTGATCTTCATTCAGGCTAAGACAAGTGAATCATATGACTCCAAGCTGATCGCCAAATTCCTACACGGAGTCGAGGCCGTCACTAAATATGCAATGAAGCCGGGAACTGTTAAACTTCCCCCTCGGCTAGTCGATCTGGCTAGTTTAATCGACAGAATCGCCGAGAGCGGTGACAAGTTCCAGGATAGCAGAATTCCATGTGAGCTTTACTACGTTACAACGAGCTCTCATACAGGAAAGAGCGTGCAATCAGAGCTTCAGATTACAGAAGCCCTCAACAGAATTCGCAATATTGGTGCCTACTCCGAAGGCTTGAAACTTCGAACTCACGGGCATGAAGAGCTCGCTACCAAGCAGAAGGAACGCTTCGGACCTCAAAACATCATGTTCAACTTTGAGAAGCGTCAGACAATCCCGGCCACTGATAGCGTTAGTGAGGCCTACATAGGCCTGATCTCGGCGACCGAGCTGATGAGACTCCTAAAAGATGAGTCAGGCGATATTAGGCCAGGAATATTTGATGACAATGTGCGCCTAGATCTCGGCCCACACAATCCGGTGAATAGCAGGATTATGGGCACACTCCGATCTTCAGAGCGTGAGCATTTCCCATTTCTAAATAATGGCCTAACAATCATTGCAACCGAACTACGCGGCCTCGGAGATCGCTTTTTCATTTCCGGTTACCAAATTGTGAATGGCGGTCAGACCAGCCATCAGTTGCTCCGTTGGTCTGAGTCCGATGACGTGAGCAACGAGTCGACGCTGCTGGATGACCTGTGGATTCCAGTTAAGATCGTCAGCTCCAATGATTCCGGTGTTCGAACCAGCGTCGCGATCGCAACCAACCTTCAGACCGCGATAGGCTTGACCGATATCCAGGCGAGTTCGCAAATCGCGAAGGATGTCGAAGAGTACTTCACACAATCCGGGATAGACGGCCTCCGCTATGAACGACAGAACCGAGGCGCGGCACTTGAATTCGCTCGCACGCGTGTTGTGACAACCCCAGAGCTCAACCGAGCCGTTGCTGCCACGCTATTCGGCGAGTCATCCCGTGCGATCGGATCCCCGAAGGATCTTGAGGCCGAAGGGTCATTCGTCTGGGGCGAATACCCCGTGGAGACCTACTACTACGCCGCCTGGATCATCTACCGGATCGACAGGTACTTCGCGCGAACACCCGAGTCCGCTACCCTTAAGGCTGCAAAGTATCACATTGCGATGGCTGTATCAGTCTTGGTGAATCCTGGGTTCGTACAGATCTTTGAGGATACTGACATCGAGGGAACAAGCAAGTCACTCAAGAAAACCAAGACTCTCAATTTTCGCGTGTCGGACAAGGCTCTGTCCGAGCAGATCGAAGACGCTATCGTTACCGCCGTACAACTTGCCGCTAGTACGTTCGCGACTCCCCTTTCTGAGGGACGAAGCCTTCGTAAGGATGACGTACGAAGTAGGCGGAGCCAAGAGACGATGCTAGAAAAGGCCAAGAACGCACCCCGGAAACTCTAGAACAAATTACTGGAGTTCTCCCGCTCTCGGTAGCCCTCTGGCGATCGTCCAATGCGGAATGCAGCCGAGCCGGTGTACGAGCGGCTCGGCAGATTCGACGCCAACGCGTTGCTTCGACATGTTCTCGATTCTGACTTCCTTGTCGACGAGGTCACCTTCTCGTACCTTCCGCCCCAGCGGATCCCAACACTCGCAGTTGCCGCTTACGTGCTGACCGAACCGACCTTGGTGAAGCCCCGCCGACGCGCTGATTTACTTCTTCCCAGACGCTAATCCGCTGCGGAACTCGACTACGTCGCCGTCTGACATCACGTAGTCCTTGCCCTCCATGCGTACCTTGCCTGCCGCCTTGGCGGCGGGCATGGAGCCTGCTTCGATCAAATCGTCGTAGGCGACGATCTCGGCCTTGATGAAACCCCGTTCGAAGTCCGTGTGGATTACGCCGGCGGCCTTGGGGGCCGTGTCGCCCTGGTGGATGGTCCAGGCTCGGGCTTCCTTGGGGCCTGCGGTGAGGTAGGTCTGGAGGCCCAGGGTGTGGAAGCCGGCGCGGGCCAGGGCGTGCAGGCCGGGTTCGGCCTGGCCGATGGATTCCAGGAGTTCGGCGGCGGACTCCTCGTCGAGTTCGAGGAGTTCGGCCTCGACCTTGGCGTCGAGGAAGACCGAATCCGCCGGGGCCACAGCGGCTTTCAGCTCGGCCACGCGGGACTCGTCGGTCAGCACCGACTCGTCGGCGTTGAAGACGTAGAGGAACGGCTTGATCGTCAGGAGCGAGAGTTCCCTGAGGTGGTCGGTGTCGAGCTTGTCGCGGACCGAGAACAGGGTCTTGCCCTCGTTGAGGATGTCCTGGGCCGCCTTCGCCGCCTCGAAGAACGGCTTGCGGTCCTTTTTGACCTTGGCTTCCTTCTCCAGCCGCGGGACGGCCTTCTCCAGGGTCTGCAGGTCGGCGAGGATCAGCTCGGTCTCGATCACCTCGATATCGGCGAGCGGATCGACCCGCCCGTCGACATGCACCACATCGTCGTCGGCGAAGACCCGCACCACCTGGCAGATGGCGTCGGCCTCGCGGATGTTGGCCAGGAACTTGTTGCCCAGGCCCGCGCCCTCGGAGGCGCCCTTCACGATGCCCGCGATATCGACGAACGACACGGTGGCGGGCAGGATCCGCGCGGACCCGAAGATCTCGGCGAGCTTGTCCAGCCGCGGATCGGGCAGCGGCACCACCCCGACGTTCGGCTCGATCGTGGCGAACGGGTAGTTCGCCGCCAGCACGTCGTTCTTGGTCAGCGCGTTGAACAGCGTCGACTTTCCGACGTTGGGCAGGCCGACGATACCGAGGGTGAGACTCACGAGTAGTGCAGTCTACGCGCCGGGCACCCGCCGACGGCATTCAGTCCAGGGTTGTCGTCTTCCACCACGCGAGGACGTCCTGCGGCTCGGACGACGACTTCGGGCGGGAGTACATCAGGAATGCGGCGCGGTCGTCGGTGTCCAGGAAGACCGTGACGATGGCCTCGCCCCAGTACGACTTCACGCGGTAGTTGGTGTAGGAGCGGCCGTGGTTGGACTCGACGAAGCGTTTGCCGGAGTCCAGCAGTGCGACGACGGCCCGGACGTCGGCCGAGGATTTGTAGGCGTAGAACCGGAACGTCGGGTCCTTGTAGTCGCCGCCGCTCTCGCATTCCCACTGGGCGGTCCATTTGCCGAAGTTCAGGCCGTCGTCCTCGTCCGGCGGCCGGTCCGCGGGCTGAAAACTCTCGCACCGCGCCGCGCTGAAACCCTCCTTGCGCTTGGTGTCGACGGGGACCATTTTCGGGAACGCCTGCCAGATCGCCGCGTGATCACCGGTCGAGGTCTGGTCACGATCTCCGGAAACCCCTTGGGAATAAAGGATTCCGGTGACCGCGAGCACCACAACGACTGCGGCAGCAACGATTCCGGCGAACAGCCGCCGACGAGAACGGGCGGGTGCCTGCGGTGGCACGGGCAGCGCGCCGACCGCGGGAGCGGACGGTGGCACGGGCCGCGCGCCGACGGTGGGATCGGTGGCGAACGGATGCCGCACGGTGCCGGGCGTATTCAGCGGCGTCGTCACGGTCGTATCCGGCATCCGCCCGTCCGCCAGGGCCCGTCGCGCGGCGGCCGCGAAATCCGCGCAGGTGCCGAACCGGTCCTGTGGCCGTTTGGCCATCGCCCGGGCCAGCACCCGGTCCACCGCAGGCGGCAGATCGGGCCGGATCGAGCTGAGGCTGGGTGGCGTGTCGTAGAGGTGGCCCTGCATCACCATCGCGGGATGTTCCGCCTCGTAGGGGCCCGAGCCGGTCAGCAACCGAAACAGCGTGCAGGCCAAGGAATATTGATCCGCCCGGGGATCCAGCGGTTCGCCGGACAGCTGTTCCGGCGACGCGTAGGCCAGGGTCGCGGTGAAGGTTCCCGTGCGGGTCAGGTGCCCGGCGTCGTCGCGCAGGCGCGCAATCCCGAAGTCGGTCAACAGGACTCGCTCGGGACGGCCGTTGGACGACTGCTCCAGCAGAATGTTCGCCGGCTTGACGTCGCGGTGCAGCACGCCCCGGCTGTGCGCGTGGTCGAGCGCCTCGGCGACCTCGGCGACGATGCGCACCGCGCGCTCCGGCGGCATCTCCTGCCCCGGAACGGCGGCCGCGTCCCGGCCCTCCACGTACTGCATGGAGATCCACAGCTGCTCGCCCACTGCGCCGCGGTCGTAGATCGCCACGATATTCGGATGATCCAGCCGCGCAAAGAGATCGGCCTCCCGATCGAATCGGGCCCGGCTCTCCGCATCCGAGAACAGTTCGCGATTCAGCACTTTCAGCGCGGTCCGGCGCGGTAGCCGCGGATGCTTCGCCAGGAACACCGAGCCCATTCCACCGCGGCCGAGCTCGCGCTCGATCACATAGTCGGCGAAGATCTCACCGCTACGAAGCATCTTCCACTCCCACACCGAACAGCATCCGGCGCGACCGTCCAGGGTTCGCGCCCGTAGCGGACAACATAGCCGCTCTCGCCGATTCACCCGAGTCGCCGCTACATCGCGGCAGCGAAATCACACCACGTTGGTGTTCTGCAACGCCGCGAACCACCAGGCACCGTCCCTGCGGACCACGACGGCGGTGCCGTGATTGCTGAAGTCTCCCTGCGGGGTCGTGGTGCGCTGCCGCATGTGGACGACGGCGGTGTCCGGGCCGAGGGCGTGCGCGCCCACCACGTGGATGCGGGTCGTCCAGTCGGCGACAGGCCCGCGCAACCGGGCCGTGTGGTAGGCGAACAGTTCGTCCCAGCCCCGCAGTGTCGTGCCGTCGGGCACGATCACCACGGCGTCGCGGGTGAACCGGCCGTCGAGCACCGCCGCATCCTTGTCGTTGAATCCGGTCTCGATCGACGCGACGAGTTCTTCCAGCTCACGTAGCTGCTGCTCGGTCACCGGCGGGCCGTAAGCGGCGGGACGGATCGACGCAGCGGCCTCGTTCCGTTCCTCGGTCGCGGCCGTCCCCAATTCGGAATTGCTCATGGTTGTGAACGCTAGAGCCGCGTGTTCTGCCGCCGCCTCTGTCGAACTACCGGGTTGCCGATCGCGGCGATCCGGAGCAGTGCGAGTCCTGTTCGCCCGCCGGTATCGAAAAATTCACGGTCGGACCAGGTGGCGGCAGTACGCTGCGGCCGTGCCCATGGAATCCGACGGCGAGTACCGCGCGCGTGTCGACGCCGCGCTCCGGGTGGAGCTGCAGCGAGCACTCGGCGCAGAGCTGATCGATGCCGCCGACCCGTCCGCCGGGGTGCGGTTTCCCGTGCGCGGCCTGGCGGCGACTCCCGCCGGAACCCTGCACGCCGGGGCGCTCAACGCGATCGCCGAACTCGCCGGATACCTCGCCGTGGCACCGACGCTCGGCCCGGGCGAACATGCCGTCACGCACGCCATCGCCACGCAACTCATCCGGGCGGCCCCGCGCGACGCCTGGGTGCACGTCTACGGCGCGCTGGCGAAACGGGGCCGCACCCTGGCCTTCGTGACCGCGACGGCGACGCTGGACGGCCCCGACTCACCCGTGATCGCCACGAGCCAGATCACCAAGTCCATCGTCGCCGACGGCGCCTGACCTTCCCCGGCGCGCTACCCGTGCACCGCCGATCAACTTGCCGCGGTGGTCTGTCGGAGCACAGTGGCCAGCCGGGTGTAGTCGACGTCCCGGCCCTCCGTGATCGTCGCGGATTTGCGCTCGCCCTTGCCCATCGACCGCAGGAACCCTGCGCCCCGGCGATGTACTCGTCGATCTGTTGCACACCGTTGTCGGGCATCGCCGAACCTCCTCTGATCGGACGGGTCCGGGCCGCTCAGGCGGCCACGGTGATCGGGCGCCACGGCTCGATCTCGTGGTAGCGACGCAGTTCGGCGAGGCCGGAAAGGTTTCCGAGCCATCCGGCGTACGGCGGGTTGTTCTCGTCGAAGCCGCTGGAGGTCAATGTCAGCCGGGTTCCGCCGTCGGATCCTTCGAGTTCCCAGGTGCCGATGCCGCCGGGCCCCCAGTTCACGCTGACCCGTTCGCCGGGCACCAGGTCGACGATGTGGGCCGGATTCGGGTTGTTCTCGATGCCGCCCATCGCGAACCGTCCGCCGACCTCCGGCTCGATCTCGATGGGGTAACCGAACCAGGCGGAGGCCTGTTCGGAGGAGATCAACGATTCGTACACCCGGTCGACCGGGGCGTCGATCTGCACGGTGGCGCTGAAATCGGCGCTGGTGAAATCGGCGCGCGCGGTGATCTCCCGACCCTCCAGATAGTCGACGAGGTTGGCAAGGGCGAGTGCCCAGAACGTCTGCAGCACACCGTGAACGGCGCCGGACATCATGGCGTCGAAGCTGAAATGGCTCTGCGTCACGGTGACGACGGTTTCGCCGTCCTGCGTGCCGACGGCGATATCGGTGGTGGTTTCGGCACCGTCGAGCAACCAGGTGATACTCAGCGACCCGTCTCCGGCACTCCGGACGGTTTGATGCGGCGCATCGCCCTCGGGCACCGACGGACCCCAGAACTCGTAGACGTTCGGCAGGTCGATTCGGGCGTGCTCGGCGAGCCAGTTGGTGACCGCCTTCTCCTCGGTGAGGGCGGCGAACGCCGCCTCGGGGGTGGCGGTGGTGCGAACGCGGAGCACGAGCGGCTCAGTCATGGGGTTCCTTTCCGAAGGGGTAGCAGGCGACGGCCAGCTTGAATCGGTCACCGTCGCGACCGCCGTAGCGGGTGAAGATGTCCTGGAGCGAACGGCTCAGTTCGTCGAGGAACTGAGCACGCTGGTCCGGGCGGATGTGGATCTGCCCGGAAATCCCGATGGACGGGAGATCGGTGACGGTGCGGTCGACCGCGGCGACATCGCGCTGGACCTCCTCGGTGAGGTCGAGCAGATGTCCCAGTCCCATCGCATCGCTGACCGAGCGCTCGCCGACCGTCCCGACGAGCTGCGGTGACAGCCAGTACGAGCGGGCGACGGCCTGATAGACGCCCTCGCGGGTGCCGCGGACCTGACGTTCGGCGAGGAGCCGGACGATCCCGTGTTCGAGGAGCTTCTTCACGTGGTAGTTCACGCGCTGCGGCGTCTGTTCCAACTGGACGGCAATGTCCCGGCACGTGGAGGGCTCGGCGAGCGCGCGCAGGATGTCGAGGCGCTGCGGCTTGAGCAGCGCCTCGGCCTGTTCGAGGCGATCGAGGTAGAGCACGTCCTTCACAAGAATCCATTTTTATATACAAATCGATTTTTGTAAAGAGGCCGAGGTTGAGCGTCAGCGCCCACCCAGCCCCGATTGCGCGATACCGCGCACGAACGACTTCTGGGCGAACGCGTAGACGAGCAGCAGCGGGACCAGCACGGTCACCGCGGCGGCCATGAGCAGGGGCCACTGGGTGTGGTACTGCCCCTGGAGGCGGACCAGACCCAGCGTGACGGTGGCGATCTCGTTGCGCTGGATCATCACCAGCGGCCACAGGAAGTCGTTCCACACGGTGATCCAGGTGAGCACGGCCAGCACCATGACGGCGGGCCGGGCGTGCGGGAGCAGCACCCGCCAATAGACCTGCCAGGTGCTGCATCCGTCGAGGATGGCCGCCTCCTCCAATTCGGCTGGGAGCGTGCGGAAGAACTGCCGCATCAGATAGGTGCCGAAGGCGGAGCCGAACAGGCCGGGGACGATCATCGCCCACGGCGTATCCACCCAGCCGAAGGTGCGCATGAGGATGAACTGCGGTATCACCGTCACCGTGAGCGGCACCATCAGCGTCGTCAGGTAGGCCAGGAACAGCAGTTCGCGGCCGGGAAACCGCAAGCGCGCGAACGCGTATCCGGCCAGCGAGCAGAAGAAGACCTGGCCCGCGGTGATCAGCCCGGCGTAGACGGCGGTGTTGAGCAGCATCCGCCCGAGCGGCAGCAGCCCGAACACCTCGCCGTAGTTCGACCACTGCGGATCCGACGGTATCGGGTTCGGATCGCTCACCGTCCCTTCGGGTTTCAGCGAGGCGCCGAGCGCCCACAGGATCGGGCCCACCGCGCACCAGGCGATCGCGATGAGCGCCGCGTAGATCAGCACCCCGCGCACGGTCCGGCGCAGGATCGCCCGCTGCCCGCGCGCACTCACGGCTGCTCCGGATCCCGGCGCGACAACCACAGCTGAATCAGGGTGAGCACCAGCAGCAGTGCGAACATCACCCAAGCCAGCGCCGCCGCGTAGCCGATCTCGTAGAACCGAAAGGCGTTCTGGAACAGCATGATTCCCAGCACGAAGGTGCCGGTCTCGGGCCCACCGTTGCCGTCGGTGAGCGCGTAGGCCTGATCGAATGCCTGCACCGAGTTGATGATCGTGATGACGAACACGAACGACAGCGCGCCCCGGATCAGCGGCACCGTGATCGAGCGGAACCGACGCCACGGCCCCGCCCCGTCGATCTTCGCGGCCTCGTACAGGTTTTCGGGGACGCCCTGCATGGCTGCCAGCAGGATGACGGTGGCGAACGGCACGCTCTTCCAGACCGTGACGATGCTCAACGCGAGCAGCGCCCAGTTCGGATCGCTCAGCCAGGGAATCGACGGCACCCCGAGCCAGCCCAGCATCAGATTCACCAGGCCGTCGTCGGTGGTGAACAGGAACCGCCACACCACGGCCATCGCGACGGTCGAGGCGACCAGCGGCAGGAAGGCCAGGGTGCGAAACAGCCCGATCCCCCGCAGTTTCCGGTTCAGCGCGGCCGCCACCGCGAGACTGATCGCCACCGTCGGCAGCAGCGCCAGCACCGTGAACACGGCCGTATTGCGCAGGGCGATATAGAACAGCGGATCGTCGAGCAGCTGCCGGTAGTTCCCCAGCCCGGCAAACCGCATCGGCCCGAACAGATCCCAGGAATGGAAGCTGAGATACAGCGAAAAGCCCAGCGGGAACAGCAGAAAGACCGCGACCGCCGCCAGATTCGGTGCGATGAAGCCGATTCCGGCGCGCATCCTGCGGCGCTCCAGGGTGGAGCGGCGCCGTTTGCGAGCGGGCGCGGGGTTCGCCCGTGCGGTTTCCGGAAGTGCCTCGGCGGCATGGATCGAACGAGTGACACGATTCCGTGCGACCACGGTGCTGATCCGGTTCGCCATCAGGTCCTCCGACCGGCCGGGCTGATGTGGGGCTGATTGTCGCCGCACCATGTTGGAGGGATCCCGGCCACAAACATGCCGGGAATGGGCCCCGTTCATGTTCGGGCTCGCAGTAATGCGTCGATGTCCGCGGCCGTTCCCGCAAGGGATTCCGCGCTCGCCGCACCGCGCAGCACTCGATTGCAGCTGCGGGACAGCAGCGACTCCACCTTGCTCCACGCGGGGGTGATCGCGAACTGGCGCGAAACTTCGGGCCCGTCCATGAATACTCGGAGATTGCGGATATCACGGTGGGCGGCGGCGAATCCCGGTGAGTGCAGGGCCGAATGCAGCACCGGCACGAACAATCCCGATTCGGCGATGATCTCCTGTCCCACCGGGCCGGTCGCGAATTTCACGAATTCCCAAGCCTGTTCGCGGCGCGGGCTGGCGGCGGCGATACCCAGTCCGGTGCAGCCGACGTCGGTGATCGCGCCCGGCCCGCCGTGGGGGCCGACCGGCAGCACGGTGACATCGACATCGAGTTCGTCCTCCTCGGCGAACTCCGAATACAGCCAGTGCCCGCCGAGCAGCATCGCCGCCCGGCCCCCGGCGAACAGGTCGTAGGCCGACACCGATTGCCGGTCCGCGATATCGGGCGCCACCCGATGCCGCAGCGCGAGATCGGCGTAGAACTGCACGCCCTCGGCAAAGCGCGGATCCCCGATATTGGTGCGCGTCGGCGCCATCGGCGGACTGAACCATTCGGCGCCGTTGTTCATCCCGAAACAGGCCGCCGAATAATAGGGCACCCAGCCGTCCACGAACCCCCACTGCCGCGTCCGCCCGTCGCCGCGACGGGTCAGTTCCTGCGCGGCAGAGAGGAATTCGGCATAGGACCACGCGTCGCGCCAGGTCCCCGGCGGGTGAATCCCGGCCCGGTCGAACAGCTTCCGGTTGTAATAGAGGAAGACCCCGGACCACTGCTCGGGCAGCGCATACTGCCCGCCCCCGTAGGTGAATGTGTCATACAGCGGCCGGTGGCTGTCGCTTCGCAAGGCCCGCGCGTAGTCCGGCTCCCGATCCAGCAGCGTATTGAGGTCCAGCAGCACCCCCCGCTCGGCCAGGCCCGCGTACAGCAGCTCCCATGCCATCAATACATCCGGGCATTTGCCGCCCGCGCAATAGGTCAGCATCTGCTGCAGCGGATCCGGGCCGGACATGATGGTGCGGATCCGGATATCGGGACGGCGGCGCTGGAATTCGTCGACGATGCGCAGCCGGGCGCGAGCCTCCTCGGGCCGGGCCTGGAAGAAGAAGGTCACCGCATCGTCGTCGGCCGTTCCACACGCGGCCGAGGCACTCGGGGCCAACGGCAACGCCAAGGCCGAACGGAGCACGGTGCGACGCGTCGGTGCCACGAACCTCCCTCTGCCGCTCCAGCGCGGACGAACAACCTCTGACCAGCACCGGAGCATACGGATTCCCATGCCGTGCGACCGGGTGACACGCGCACGCGAGCCGCGACGATCGGTGCGTGCGGCGTGATTGCCCGGGCCTACCCGATCCCAACTGGCGAGAATCGACGGTGCAGTATGTGAGATCGACGTGGCAGCCTACAGTCGGATGAGATACCGCGACCGGCATCACCCACGCCGCGCCGAACCGCCTCTGCCGGGCCCGTGAACAGCGGACTCCCGGCAGCCCACCCGACGGGCCACCATCTGCCGGGAATATATGTTCAGACTTTCTTAAGTCGGGTTCACGCACGCCCCGGTTCGGCTACGTTGTGTCCGTTTCCGCAAGACCAGTGAAAAGCACGGGAGAGTAGCTCGCATGGCGACCATCGAATACCTCCGAACAGACCCCGACCTACCTCCCGTGGGAGTCGTGGCCCGTTCTCGGTTCACCCCCCCCAAGAAGGGCATCTTGCACGCGATCGCCATCCTCGGCGCGGCCGCCAGGGCCGATCTCGGCAATGCGCGCGGCGAGAACCTCAACGCGGTGTGGAAGGCCCCGGCGACGGGCAGCGCGCGGATGCGCGCCTTCTCCGGCGGGTTCGCCGCCAGTTCCGCCA